>NZ_CP046509.1:2264240-2568697 GCF_009738185.1 Erwinia sorbitola
GTGATCACCTGGCCGGGTTTTGCTCTCTCCGATGTGCAAAGCTCCAGCACCCAGCCACCTTCTCCAAACTGAGGAATAAGGAAGGGCACATTGCCTTCAAACGGATTAAACAGCATCAGCACGTCATGCCAGATGCCATCCTCTTCAGTCAGATCCGCACGGCCAATATAGACGCCAAGCGTGGAGCCTTCATCCCACTGCTCCGGCTGCTGAAAACCTCCGCCAGCGTTAAACCATTTGATCTCCATATTATCGCGCCAGCTTTCACGACGCAGCAGCGGCTGTTTGGCTCGCAGTGCAATTAACTGGCGGGTAAACTGGCGCAGCATTTCACCGCTTTCTGGCACATTGTCCCAGTCAATCCAGGAAATTTCGTTGTCCTGGCAGTAGCCATTATTATTGCCTTGCTGGCTGCGGCCAAACTCATCTCCCGCCTGGAGCATCGGCGTACCGTGGGAGAACAGCAGCGTAGCGAGGAAGTTACGCTTCTGACGCTCGCGCACGGCGTTAATCCCGGCATCATCCGTTGGCCCTTCGACACCGTAGTTATATGAACGGTTATCGTTGTGACCGTCATTGTTATCTTCGCCGTTATCCTCGTTATGTTTTTCGTTGTAAGAGACCAGGTCATTAAGCGTAAAACCATCGTGGGCGGTAATAAAATTAATGCTCTCCCAGGGACGCCGGCCACGCTGATCGTAGAGATCGCCCGAGCCTAACAGGCGGGCAGCAAACTCCGTCGATACGTTGTCTCCTTTCCAGTATTCCCGCACCGTATCACGATATTTGTCGTTCCACTCGGCCCAGCCAGGAGGGAAAGCCCCGACCTGATAGCCACCCGGCCCGATATCCCAGGGTTCACCAATCAGCTTCAGCCGGGAGAGCACCGGATCCTGCATGATGGCATCGAAAAAGCCACCGCGGGGATCGAAACCTCCCGGCTCACGGCCGAGAATAGTCCCTAAATCGAAGCGAAAACCGTCGATATGCATCAATTCAGCCCAGTAACGCAGCGAGTCCATAATCATCTGTAACACGCGCGGATGGGAGGTATTTACCGTGTTGCCGGTACCCGTGTCGTTGATGTAATAGCGGTGCTGTTCAGGCAAGGTGCGGTAGTAGGAAAAGTTATCAATGCCCTTGAATGAGAGCGTTGGCCCCAGTTCGTTTCCCTCTGCGGTGTGGTTATATACCACGTCGAGGATCACCTCGATTCCGGCATCGTGGAAAGCGCGCACCATATCACGGAAGCCCTGTATTCCACGCGGGCCAAAGTAGCGTGAAGCCGGGGAGAAAAAGGCGAGGGTGTTATAGCCCCAGAAGTTTTTCAGCCCTTTATCAAGCAGGTGCTGATCGTCGGGAAACCAGTGCACCGGCAGCAGTTCCACCGAAGTGACGCCCAGGCTCTTGATATATTCTACGCACGCCGGATGGGCCATCCCTTCATAGGTGCCACGCAGCTCTTCGGGCACGGCGGAGTTAAGCTGGGTGAATCCCTTAACATGGGTTTCGTAGATCACCGTTTTTGCCCAGGGAATAACCGGACGATTTTCATCGCGCCAGCTAAATTCATCCGGGTCGATCACCCGGCATTTAGGCGTATACGGCCCGCTGTCTCGGGTATCAAAGGTCAGATCCTTCTCATCATCATAAAGATCGTAGGCGAAATGGGCTTCATTCCACTCAATATCCCCCGACAGCTCGCGGGCATAAGGATCAATTAGCAGCTTATTGGGATTAAAACGATGGCCGTTCTCCGGATCGTAAGGGCCGTAGACACGATAGCCATACAGTGCGCCAGGCTGCAGGCCGGGTACATAGCCGTGCCACACCTCGTGGGTATATTCGGGCAGATCCAGTCGGGCGATTTCCTGCTGGCCGCTCGGATCATACAGGCAGAGTTCAACGCGCTCCGCGTGCGCGGAAAACAGGGCAAAATTGACTCCCCGGCCATCATAATTGGCGCCGAGCTGGTGGCTTAACCCTGGTTCTATTGCAAATGGATGTTCGGTTGTCATTGTTTTCTCTTTATCCGGTCGCAGATGGGATGCCATGGCGATACACAGCATCCGTTGGTTAAATTCAGATGTTTATTCACTGATCAGCACAATCGGCACTCCTTCCTCAGGGCCGGTAAGGGTGATCCGGTCAGTGAGGAAGGTCACTTCGCCGCTGAGAATATTACGGTAACGACGCCGGGCAAGCGGCGCAGCCAGAGCGAGGGTGGTATCACTTAACGGTTCAGCAGGGTGCTGATGCGCCAGGTTAAGTACCAGACGTGGGGCGATCACGATCAGCGCATCGCTACTGTTGACGCGGGCAAAGGCAATCAGGTTATCTTCACGGCTGCCATGAGCGCTGAGGGGGACGTAATCACCACGACGGAACAGCGCCGGTCTGGCCAGACGGAGATGCAGCAGGGCAGCGATCACATGCTGATTCAGCTGGCCGTTCAACCATTGTGGCAGTGAGGTATCGGGCGGGGTTTTACCCCCGGCCAGCATCCGTTCCAGCGCAGCAAAATCCGGCTCACGGCGGTTATCAGGATCGATCAGGCTGAAATCCAGCGTCTCACTTCCCTGATAGATATCCGGTACTCCCGGAGCGGCAAGCTTCACCACGGTCTGGGTCAGGCTGTTAACCAGCCCGGCGAGAATAAAGGGCCGGAGTGAAGCGGTGAAATCTTGCAGGAACAGGGCGTTGGTGGGGGAAAGCAGATGGCGCGCATAGTCCAGCACTGCGTTCTCGTAAGGATCATTGACCGCCGTCCAGTTGGTGCGCTGCTTCGCCTCGCGCAGCGCCTTCTGTACATAGGTGACAAAGCGCTCTTCCAGCGCTGCCAGTCCGGCACTGTCTCCCGGCTGTAAGGTGGCAGGCCAGACGCCCGCCAGCGCCTGATACAGCATCCAGACCACCGAGGGTTTGGGTGCCGGGCCATCATCAAGCGTTACTACCAGGCTGCTATTCATCTCGCTCCAGTGCGAGACACACGCCGCCCAGTGTTCCGGCGCTTCTGACAACGTGTAGAGCCGTGCCCGGGCGTCTTCGCCGCGTTTGGTATCGTGCGTGGTGGTGCCAGAAAGAGCATCCGGCTGGCGCTGAAGGCGAGTTTTCATCTCATTATGAAAGCGGCCAAGAGAGAATGCTCGCGGCAGCGGCTCTGCCCCAACTTCATTAAGCGCCAGCGCCATATGCTGGCGGAAAAACAGCGTGTCCTCTACTGATTTTGCCATCAGAGGGCCTGTCAGCTGCTGGAAACGGATACGGAACCTGGTGGCCTGGTCAAGTACCTCCGCTGAGAGGTCATCCCCGGCAAGAATGCGTAAAATAACCTCCAGCGCGGCCGGATCCGGGGCTGTGATACTGTTTTTTACCGTGTTGGCAACGGTGTGCAGCAGTGCGCGATCGGCAGCGGACAGGCCGTGCGCGGTACCATAAGTGCGGTATACCGGGAAGGCGACCAGCAGCTCGCGCAGGGCCTGGCGCAGGCTATTCTCCTCCTGTACCAGTCCCTCCCTGCTGGCGATATCGCAGACAATGCCCAGCAGCGTGCTGAATTCTCCGGCAAAGTTTTTATCGACCATCAGCAGCTTGGCCGCTCGCAGCTCGGCGGTCATATTCACCGGCTTATCCACCACATCGTTATAAATTTTGCGCAGTGCACCGATTTTGCTGCCATCAACCAGCGCATCGGAGAGTGCCGCCATGAATTCATAGCCTGTCGTACCCGAAACCGGCCAGTCCTCCGGCAGATGCTCATCTTTACCGAGGATTTTTTCCACGGTGATATAGCACTCTTCCCCGGCTTTCTGGCGCAGATGCATCAGGTAGGCCTGTGGATCCGCCAGGCCGTCAACATGATCCACTCGCAGGCCATCGACCGCGCCGCTATGAACCAGTTCCAGGATTAAGCGGTGTGTATCATCAAAGACCGTTTCATCCTCAACCCTGACTCCCACCAGTCCGGTGATTTCAAAGAAGCGACGGTAGGAGAGTTCACCGGCAGCGTCACGCCAGTGCATCAAGCGCCAGGGCTGCTGCTGATGAAGTTCGGCGATCTGTTGGCGATCGTGCAGCGCCAGTATTTCACTTTCGCGCCCCTGCCAGCTGTCGGGTGTCAGCGGGTAGAGTGCATCGTAATAAGCCAGCGCGGGTCTGCCGGTGGCCGGGTCGGCTTTGATCTGAATCTCACCATTTTCCAGCGCGGTATCAAAATCATCGCCGAGGAATGGCAGGGTGAGACGCCGCGACCAGTCGATATCGAAATGGCGCGCGTAACGGCTGTTCTCACCGTTCTCTATAACATCGCGCCACCAGGCGTTTTCCAGCGAGGCCGCCATATGATTTGGTACGATATCGAGAATCAGGCCAAGTCCGGCATTTTTCAGCGCAGTGACCATACGATCAAAGCCTGCGCGGCCACCAATTGATGGCTCAATTTCATTAGCATCAGTCACGTCATAGCCGTGGGTTGATTCGGCCGTGGCGGTAAAGATCGGCGAAGCATAAAGATGGCTGATTCCAAGCTGCTTGAGGTAGGGAACCAGGCTAGCGGCGCGATCGAAGGTCATGCCGTTACGGAACTGAATACGATAAGTCGCGGTTGGAATGGTCACTTTGCATCTCCCGCTTGAAAACGAACAGTTATTGAATGCTGCGGCAGCTCATGTGCTGGCTGCGGCCAGGCAAAAATCGTCTCACCGGGCAGTGCCGGCAGTGGCTGAGTGTCAGCACCAATGTTCAGCGCCAGCGAGAGTGTTCCCTGTGGGAATCTCCAGCTCACCGCCAGAAAGCCTGGGGCAGTTCTCACCACCTGGCCTTGACCTCCGCCTGGATTCGCCAGCAGCGGCACAATATATTGCTGGCGCAGCGCCAGCAGTTGTCGGGTAAATGCCAGCCATGCGATGCCGTGCTGGCTTTCCTGTTTTTGCCAGTCGAGCTTAGAGGTATCAAACGTGGTTTTTGCGTTTGGATCGGGTACGCTTTCGCCTTCGTGCCCCGCATGCCCCTCAAACTCTTTCGCCCGGCCTTCACGTACCGCCCGGGCCAGATCGCCGTGGAAATCGGTGAAAAACAGGAAGGGGTTGCTCTCACCGTACTCTTCACCCATAAACAGCAGCGGAATATGTGGCGACAGCAACAGGGTGGCGAGCAGCACTTTGGTTCGCTCTGCTCCGGCAAGAGAGATAAGTCTTTCACCCTGCGCCCGGTTGCCGATCTGATCGTGGTTCTGGATAAAATCAACAAAGGCCGTCGGGTGCTGGCTGCGGCTGTCTACGCCTCGCGGCTCACCTGACTGTTTTGAAATCTCTCCCTGATAGACAAATCCCTCGGCCAGCGCTCGCGCCACACCTTTTTCTGGCTGGCTGGCAAAATCCTGATAATAGGCGTGCGTTTCACCGGTAGCGAAAACATGTACTGCATTGTGGAAGTCATCATTCCACTCGCCGCTGAACAGCGGGGCGCTGCCGTCTTCATCGCGTGGATGAAGGAAAATAACGTTGCGGCAGTCTTCCGTGGTCAGATGGATCGGACGCTGAGGAATTTCTGTGCGGATGCGCCGGGCAATCTCAATCAGTATATGGTTGTCGGCATTGTCTTCTATCTGATCGATGGCATCGAAGCGCAGGCCGTCGAGGTTAAACTCCTGTAACCAGTAGAGCGGCGCTTCAATAATATAGCGGCGCACGGCATCAACATCGTAGGCGATGCCCGCTCCCCAGGGCGTCATACGCTCCTGGTGGAAGAAATCAGGAGCAAGCAGCGGCAGGTAATTACCCTGCGGGCCAAAGTGGTTGAGCACGATATCCAGTACCACAGAAATGCCGTAACCGTGGGCAGCATCGATAAAGGCTTTAAAATCATCCACGCTGCCGTAGGCTGAATGGGGCGCATAAAGCAGAACGCCGTCGTAGCCCCAGCCCCGATCGCCACCAAACTGCGCCACAGGCAGCACTTCGATCATGGTGATTCCGAGATCTGCAAGGTAGGGGAGTTTTTCCATTGCAGCCTTGAAGGTTCCCTGCGGCGTGAAGGTGCCGATATGCAGTTCATAGACAACGGTTTCCTCCCATGGACGGCCTGCCCAATGGGTGTTTTGCCATGAATAAGCATTGGGATCGATAACCAGGGAAGGGCCTTCAACACTATTTTTCTGCGCACGGGAAGCCGGATCCGGCACCGTCATGCCATCGGCAACAACAAAATGATACTCCGCCCCCGGGGCAACACCGCTAACCTGAAGCTCAAACCAGCCATCGCCCGCTGGCTGCATTTCTCTGTCTGTACCAGAAAGTCTGAGAGTTACCTTACTCTGGCCAGTGGCCCAGAGACGAAAACGTACGGTATCGGCAGCCACAAATTCGGCTCCCCAACTTTTAAGAAATGATCGGGTTTCCATTTATCATCCTCATTTTATCCAGTAGTAAGGGATAGCCAGCCGGCAACTCATTGTCGCCGCTGTTAGTAAGCATTTGTCGGAAAGGTAATATCGGGTTCTGGATAGTGTTCAGGACATAACAATCATAGACTAAGATATAGTGATAAGTGGGAATGCAAGGATAGGTCGAGAACAGATGAACATCAGTATCAGAGCATTCCGGGCCAGCGATCTTGATGCGGTAATTGCACTTTTTGAGGGCGCAGTGCGTCAAATTGCTTCACGGGATTACAGCGCTGAACAGATCGACGCCTGGGTGCAGATTGACAGGGAAGACTGGCAGCAGAAATTTCAACAGAGCGAGTGCTGGCTGGTTATTCGTCATGGAGAAATAGCCGGATTTGGCAATGTGGAATCTGACGGGCATCTGGATATGTTATTTATCCATCCTGAACACCAGCGCTGCGGTGTGGCAACAGCCCTGTTGAAATGGCTGGAGTTGCAGCTGGTGAAAATGGGTATTCCGGTAATATTTACCGAGGCAAGCATCACCGCCAAACCCTTTTTCACCCGTCAGGGGTTTCAGCTGATTGAAGCCCAGCAGGTATCAGTGCGTGGGCAGAGTTTTATTAACTACAAACTACATAAGGTGCTGATATAGAAGATTTATATCTCTTTATCGCGCTTCAGTATCAAAAATGACATAGAGCTTGCGCATCTGCGTTTCAACGACCCAGGTGCCTTCAGTGTTAGCCTCAAAAAAGAAAGAGTCGCCGGGTTTAAAGGCTAACGTTGGTTCCCCGTCAGGGGTAAAGGAGCCGGTGCCGCCGAGAAAATGCATTATCTCTGCCTGTTTCACCGAGCGCCGATAGCTCCCCACGCCGCATTCGAAAATTCCGCAATCAATTTCTTCCTTTCCCGGAATAACTTTCTGCACACCCGATAGCGCAATGGTTCCGCTGCCTGGCAGGCCATCGACCGTTCCCCAGGATTCCAGATTTTTCATGGTGGCGGGTTGCTCTAGTTTTTGAACTTTCATCTTATTGATCCTTTAAAGTGACAGTGTCATTGTTATCTGTGTGCCGCATAAATACCAGCGGCCATTTATGCCGGTTTGTTGTTCAGATTAAAGGGTTTACTTAAAACATAACTGAATTTATTGACCGCCTGAAAACACTTTCAGACTGAAAAAGAGGTGAGTTTGGTAGAATCTTTCGTAAGAGAAGCAGATATAAGAGCAGGATCGGCAGGGTGCCAGGCTGCTGATCCTGATGATGATTTTAGCGGGTAACGGATGAATGGCCCCAGCGGCTTTGCAGATAATTGACTGCCTGCTGAGTCTGGGGCTGATTTAAATAGTTTTCCCGGAACAGGATGGTGCCGTCGATGCCCGCGAGAGACTCATTCATGTCGAGCTGTTTTTTCAGCTCGGGCACACCGCCCTGTACTGTCCAGTCAGGTTCGTTCTTCGACGGTTCGCCAACTTTATACAGCGCAATGCCAATATACAGACGCGTTTTCGTCGGTTTTACCACCTCAGCCCACCATTTAGCCAGCACATCATAGCGTGCAGCCTGACGTGAGAAAGGCCAGTAAACCTGCGGGGCAATATAGTCGAGCAAGCCCTGCTGAACCCAGCGGCGGGTATCGGCGAAGGACTCATCATAGGCAGCCGCGCCGCGAGTGTCTGAACCTGCGGAATCATGTGAGATATTGCGCCAGACGCCCGCCGGGCTGACGCCAAACTCAACGTCAGGTTTTAACTGTTTGATAGTGCGTGAAACCTGTTCAATCAGGAGCTGAGTATTCTGTCGCCGCCAGTCTGCTTTGCTGCTGAACCCCTGACCATATTGCCGGAATGTCTGGCTGTCATTGAGCGTGGAACCCGGGGATTCAGCATAGAAATAGTCATCAAACTGCACGCCATCCACAGGGTAACGCGCCACGACTTCGGCCACGATGCTGGTTATCCAGTCGCGCACTTCCGGAATGCCAGGATCAAGAACGAAACGATCGCCAGAGGTGCGGATCCAGTCGCGATGCAGTACATAAACGCTGGCGGGATGCAGCGATAATGTGCGGTTGAGTTCGGCAACGGTAGAGGGTTTGGTATTCACCGATACGCGATAAGGGTTGAACCAGGCGTGAACTTTCATGCCGCGCTTATGCGCTTCATCCAGCATAAACTGCAACGGATCGTAGCCTGGATCCTCGCCGATATTTCCGGTCAGCATATCAGACCACGGCAAAATTTTTGAGGCCCACAGGGCAGTCCCGTCAGGCTTGACCTGGAAAAATACGGTGTTAATACCGAGGCTTTTAAGCTTATCCAGTTTATCGGTCAGCGCCTGTTTCTGCTGGCTGATGCGCAGCGCAGCACTGCTGACATTCACCGATGTCACCGGCGGCCAGTCGAGACGAGAAACCGTGGCCAGCCAGACTCCGCGCATCGGCTCTTGATTATGCCCGGGTTTTGTTGGCAGCGGTGGTTTTGCAACGGGCGGGAGCGGGGTAACCAGCGATTTCGGCGGCCCGGAAGAACAGCTGACCAGTAACAGCGATGCAGCAATAAGTGCACCCGCCAGCTTCAGAGGTTTAACAGGGGAGATGCGGCGACAACGGGTGATGGTAAACTCCGGTTTTTTCAGATAGTTGAGCGTAAAGATTCATTCTCGTACTATCCTGGGTAAAGTCAATGGAATAGGTGTTATACGTGGTGGATATCGAGGTTCGGGGATAGAAACAGGGCAGTTAAGCAGCGTGTCGCTACGCGAATTCTTGTGCATAATTACCCTGCAAGTTCTCCAGAATTCACGTAGCGACGCCAATTTCAGAGCATCTGTGTAACCGAAAAGGGAGTCATCACTCTTCTTCCATCTTCTCCACTAAGATATCTCCAATATTAAATTGGAGCCAGTCCACTAACTCTTTGATTTTGCTGGCAGCTTCTGCGCCGAGCGGCGTCAGGGTATATTCAACGTGGGGCGGGACAGTGTTGAATGATTTTCGCACCAGCATTTTATCTTCTTCCAGCTGTTGTAGGGTTTGGGTCAGCATGCGTTCGCTTATGCCCTCAACCTCTCGACGAAGTTCGCCGAAGCGTTTGGTGCCACTTTTCAGCGCCAGCATCACTAACAACCCCCACTTCCCCGTGATTTTGTGCAAAATTTGACGGGAAGGGCATTGCGAAAGCAACACGTTGCCGACCATTCTGCCGTTCACAAAGAACTCTGGAGGAATAGCCTTTTGCAATGCGGATTGATCCAGTTGATTATGCATTTTTCGCCCTATTAATAATAACCACTTACTAAAGGTAAGCTTAGTGAGTTTACGTTATTCCTGCAAGGAACAATGCATTAAATCTGACGGTTTCAAATGTGTTTTTTCATTTTAATAAGGTTTTTAATAAGTTTATTTAATTAAAAATCAATATGTTATGTGAAGAAGAAAATTTTTTTCCAAACTTACATTTTTGTATGTACTTCCTAAAAGGAAGTTATGACCTATAATTAGTGCATCACACCAACGCCGAACGCGTCGGCAGCAATATTGTTAGTCAATTTATTTCTAAGAGGAATGCATGATGAAAACTATCGCAGTCACAGGTGCAACAGGTCAATTCGGTGCAATCGCTTTAGCAAAACTACAGGAAAAAGGGGCAAAGCCGATTGCCCTGGTGCGTAACCCGGCAAAAATTTCAGGGGCAGAAGCCCGGGCATTTGATTATTCAAAAGTGGAAGGTCAAGTGGAGGCGCTGCAAGGTGTGGACACGCTCCTTTTAGTATCAGGTAGTGAAGTAGGGCAGCGCGAAGTGCAACACAAGAACGTGATCGAATCTGCGAAAAAAGCGGGAGTAAAACATATTATTTATACCAGTTTACTCGGTGCAACCAATGAAATTACCGTTGGTTTATTAGCAGGCGAACACGTGGCTACCGAACAGGCACTGAAAGAGTCTGGCTTAACCTACACCATTTTGCGTAATGGCTGGTACACCGAAAACTATACTGCTTCTGTGCAACCTGCATTAGCGTTAAATGCATTTTATGGTTCAGCAAAAGACGGGAAAATTGCCTCTGCATTACGTGCTGATTATGCGGAAGCCGCAGCAAACGTTGCACTCGGTGAAGGGCACGAAAATAAAACCTACGAACTGGCCGGTGACAACGCTTACACCCTTACGGAGTTAGCGGCAGAAATCAGCAAGCAGTCAGGTAAAGAGATCCCATATGTGGATATTCCAGCGGCAGATTACGAGAGCGCATTGTTAAAAGCGGGGTTGCCAGAGGGCCTGGCTCACTTACTTGCTCAGGCGGATGTGGATGCCTCAAAAGGGGCGTTATTCTCAACCGACAAAACGCTTTCTCGCCTGCTCGGTCGTCCAACGCAGGATTTAGCCGTGGCGGTGAAAGCAGCTCTTTAATTCCAATTGCTCCGATGTAAAAAGGGATCAACATGGAAAAAAGATTACAGGCGGCTAAGGCCGCCTTTAAAAATGCAGATTGTGTGCTGATTGGCGCCGGGGCAGGCTTTTCTGCTGCCGCCGGGCTGACCTATTCGAATAAGCGTTTTACCGATAATTTCCAGGCGTTTATTCAAAAATACGGTATGACGGATATGTATTCCGCCGGTTTTTACCCATTCCCCAGTGAAGAGGCGAAGTGGGCATACTGGGCGAAACATATCGAGATCAATCGTTTCGCTCCGCCAGCTTTACCGCTGTTTCAAACGCTATTTGAACTGGTTAAAAACAAAAATTATTTTGTGATAACCACCAATGTAGACGCACAATTTTACAAAACAGGCTTTGCTGCCGAGCGTATTTTCGCCACGCAGGGGGATTACGGTAAATTGCAATGTGCCACTGGCTGCCACAAAACGCTGTACGATAATGGCGATTTGGTAAAGCAATGGCTCAATCATACTGATTGCAACACCCTGGAAATTCCCACCGAACTTGTTCCGCAATGCCCTAAATGTGGTGGGAAAATGGCAATGCACCTGCGAATTGACGGCAATTTTGTTGAAAACGCCGAGTGGCACGCAGCGAGCGCTCGTTATGCTGAGTTTGCCCAACAAAGTTTACACGGGAATACGGTCTATCTCGAATTAGGCGTAGGCTATAACACGCCGGGTATTATCCGTTATCCATTCGAGAAAATGACCTACGATAACCCCGATGCCACGCTGGTTCGTATTAACCGCGACGAACCGCAGGGTTTTGCAGAAACCGCTGCTCAAACAGTGGCATTTACCGAAGATCCGAAAATGGTGTTAGAAAATTTAATGGAGAACACCAAATGAACAAGAACGCGCAACTGAGCCGTATGATTTCCTTGCTCGCCCCAGGTTATACACAGCCTGATAGCGTGACGGAAAAACGCCAACTTTTGCGAGCCTTGATGAACGTTTGGCGGCCTGAACAGCCGATCTCCACAGAATTTCTTCATCTGCAAGACGAGTTTTTACAACAGGAGTTGATGGAAAAAGGCATCGTGGATCTCACTGATCTCACGCCTGTTGAGCCACAAATTTACCTGTGGCAAGGCGATATAACTCGTCTAAAAGTGGGGGCAATCGTCAATGCTGCAAACAGCCAAATGCTGGGCTGTTTCTATCCATTGCACGCTTGTATCGACAACGCTATTCACTCAGCATCTGGTTTACAACTCCGTCAGAATTGCTGGGAAATTATGCAGAAACAAGGAGTTACCGAACCCACAGGCAAAGCAAAAATTACTCCTGGGTTCAACTTGCCTGCTGATTATATTTTACATACCGTTGGCCCGATTATAAGCGGTGAATTAACTGAAGAAGATTGTAAATTATTGGCAGAGTGTTACCGCTCGTGCCTTGAGTTAGCCAAAGAGAAGGGCGTGCAGTCGGTGGCATTTTGTTGCATCAGCACAGGCGAGTTCCGCTTCCCCAACGAAGCCGCCGCCGAAATAGCTGTCCGCACTGTGCGAGATTTTCTGCAAAATAACCCACAGATGAGGGTGATTTTTAACGTGTTTAAAGAGATCGATTTGCAGATCTATCAGAAGTTATTAGGGAAATGAGAAGATTTTTGTAAACTCTCCTGACTTACTAATTTGTTTGTACTTATAAAAAGTAAGTTTAACCATTAGGATAATGCTAATTTCAAGTTGAGGAGCCTTACAATGAAAAAATTAGCGGCGTGTTTTACTGCCGGTATATTGGCAATGTGTATGAACACTATAGCTATGGCAAGCGAACCGTCTGCCAATATGGATTCGTTGCGTGAAATGATGAGCAAAATGCCGCCAGTGAATACGCAGGGAGCTATTTCCAAATGGCTCGACGTGCCTTATGCGAACCAGTCAGATGCACAAAAATTAGATATCTATCTGCCCACTGAAGGTAAGGCTCCTTACCCAGCGATCATTGCTATTCATGGCGGAGGTTTTGTTTTTGGCGATAAAGGCACGAGCGAAGTGAACGCCCCAATGACAGGGCTGAAACGTGGCTATGCGGTAGTGTCGATCAACTATCGCCTGGCGGGCGAGGCCGTTTTTCCTGCGGCAGTTTATGATGTAAAGGCAGCAGTGCGTTTTGTTAAAGCAAATGCGGAAAAATATGGCTTAGATCCAAACCGGATCGTCGCGTGGGGTGATTCCGCAGGGGCAAACTTAGCATCAATGCTTGGTACAACGGCCGGCAATCCTGCTTTGGAAGATTTAACTCAAGGCAATGCTGAACAAAGTAGTCGGGTTAATGCCGTGGTCAATTTCTTTGGCCCAACCGATTTTTCAGTGATGGATGCTCAGTTCAAAGCAAGCGGTAAAAAACCTCTACAAATTCACAATGCAGCGGATTCGGGTGAGTCGCAATATATGGGGGTGCAAATCAGTAAAATCCCTAATTTAGTAAAATTTGCCAATCCGCAAAGCTATATTTCAAAGGATACCGTACCATTTTTCCTGATGAATGGTTCGGAAGATCCCATTGTGCCAACCCAACAAAGCGAAGATTTTGCCAAAGCTTTGCAAGCCGTGATTGGCGAAGACAAAGTTACCTATGTTCAGCTCCAGGGGGCAGGGCACGGCACTGCCGAATTTGAGGAAAAAGAAAATTTAGATAAAGTGTTCCAGTTTCTTGATAAACAACTTAAACGCTAAATTTATCTCAGATTAGAGTTTTGACTGAATAATTCAGATGTAATACAGCGGCAGGCATCAACACCCATAGATGCTGCCGCTGGTTAGTTTATGGCTCGTCAGTGAGGCTACTTTAGAGACAGTTATATAGATTCAGGTGCTATTTATATATCTCTGCAATACCGTGCAGTTTGTTATTACCTGCCGTCGACAGAATTTTGAATGATGTTGCGCCTTGCTCTTTAGCCTTACGAGAGAGGGCACTCGATAAATCATCAAGCGTATAGGCACTGCTGGCTGAGACTACACCCATCTTTTCTTTCCCATCTGCATGATTAATTTCCTGAGCGGCAGAGGCAGCATTCACTGAAATGAAGCCCATAACCAATGTAGTAATAAGTAGTTTTTTCATATCTGGTACCTCATTTAAAAATATATTTCAAACTGGATTTGTATCAGGAGTAACCTCCTCCATCTGTATGTTCAAATATACAGGCCTAAGCTGTCATGAGGATGACCGCTATATGACAAAGTTGTCAGTGTTTTTGATTAGTGTTTTTTTAAATACAGGTTCAGAACGTTAATAATGCACTCAGGTTATTCACACATAGGCATATTGTTTATGTCTAAAATACCATCATTTTCTGCGAATCATCAGCCCGCAGGTTTGCAAACAGTGGCGTAATATCCTGCTGTGCTGCGCCTCGTTCAGCCACCAGCCCGAACGTTTTATTTTTTGCCTCGTCTTCACTTTGCGCTTATTTCTGACCAGCGCTACGGGCTGATGTCCCATTTCAATAGCGGTATTCACGACATGAAGACCTGTACTCCCTGTCGCGCCTGCAACGAGTATTTTTATGATAAACCTTCTGATAATTCAGACTTATTTTCGCTAAGTTCAGAATATCAATTATCATTATTGTCCGTAATAAGGCTAAAATGATTGTGTCTATGAACACCCTTCATGAGTGTGTGATGAAGGGAATGCCCCCATAAGGAAATCGCCGATGCTCAAAGAAAACTTCAACGAACTGCAAATCTTTCTTGTGGTCGCGAGGGAGCGAAGTTTTACCAAAGCAGCGGGTAAACTGGGTGTTTCTCAGTCAGCCCTCAGCCACGCGATCAAGGCCCTGGAGGAAAGGCTGAATATCCGCCTTCTGACCCGCACGACCCGAAGCGTGGCCCCCACAGAAGCCGGTGAGAGGATTATTGCCTGCCTTGAACCTCGTATTGCCGATCTTGAACAGGAACTGGAATCGCTGGTTCAACTGAACGGCACAGCCTCCGGCAATATTCGCTTATCTGCCGGAGAGCACGCTGCGCGAAGTCTGGTGTGGCCGAAGTTAAAACCTTTCCTCAGGGAATATCCGGAAATCAAAGTTGAACTGGTGGTTGATAACGGTTTTGTCGATATTGTTGAGGGGCGTTTTGATGCCGGGATCCGCCTGGGTGAAAGTGTGGAAAAGGACATGATTGCGGTAAGAATTGGGCCGGATATGAGAATGGCCGTAGTGGGAGCACCATCTTATTTCTCTGCAAATCCTGCACCTGAAACGCCGCACGAGCTACAAAATCACCGGTGCATCAATATGCGCCTGCCGACTGCCGGAGGGCTTTATCACTGGGAGTTTGAGAAGGAAGGAAAGCCGTTAAGGGTCAGAGTGGAAGGGCAGGTGACGTTTAATTTGCAGGCAGAAAGGATTGATGCGGCGTTATCCGGTTTTGGCATCGCCTGTATACCTGAAGACAGAGTGCTGGATTATATAAAGTCAGGAGAGCTTATTCAGGTTTTGCAGGACTGGTGTCCGTCTTTCCCCGGATATTATCTTTACTACCCGAGCCGTAAACAGCATCCGCCCGCTTTCGCGCTGATGATCGATGCACTTCGCTACGCAGAATAATGGGTCCGCTTTACGCTGCGGACCCATCCGGGTATTAACGGCCTACGCGAGCCTGGTGCTCGGGAGAGTAACGTTCGCCGACGACTTTAATGGTTTCAAGCGCCTGGGTTATCTGCCGTGAGTCATCCTGCGAAAGGATGATGTCGGCAGCCCCCAGGTTTTCCTCCAGCCGGTGTAGTTTGGTGGTACCAGGAATAGGAGCAATCCACGGTTTTTGTGCCAGCAGCCACGCCAGCGCGATTTGCGCAGACGTCACGCCTTTCTCTGCCGCCAGTTCACCCAGCAACGAGACCAGCTTTTCATTGGCTTCAATCGCCTGTTCGGCGAAACGTGGCACGGTGCTGCGGTAATCATCCTTGCCAAAAGTGGTTCCTGGTTTAATTGATCCCGTCAGGAAGCCCTTACCTAATGGGCTGAAGGGCACAAAACCAATGCCCAGTTCCTCCAGCAACGGCAGGATCTCCTGCTCAGGTTCGCGCCACCACAGGGAGTATTCGCTTTGCAGCGCAGTGACCGGTTGTACGGCATGCGCGCGACGAATGGTTTGCGCACCTGCTTCGGACAGTCCGAAATGTTTGACCTTGCCTTCCGCGATGAGGTCTTTTACGGTTCCCGCGACATCTTCAATGGGGACATCCGGATCGACACGGTGTTGATATAGCAGGTCAATGACATCAGTCTTAAGACGGCGTAATGATCCTTCCACAGCTTCACGGATATGCTCCGGACGGCTGTTTAAAACCTGCTGCTTGTTGTCCGTACCGAAGGTAAAACCAAACTTGGTGGCAATGACCACACGGTCACGAAACGGTTTTAAGGCTTCGCCTACAACCTCTTCATTAAGGAAGGGGCCATACACTTCAGCGGTATCGAAGAAGGTGACTCCACGTTCTACCGCTGCGCGGATGAGCTCGATAGCCTGACGGGTTTCGGTCGCCGGGCCGTAGCCGTGGCTTAAGCCCATGCAGCCGAGCCCAAGGGCGGAAACTTCAAGTCCGGATTGACCCAGATAACGTTTTTGCATTGAATGAATACCTCTTTTATCGCGACTTAAACATCAAGTTTGCGGCCAGTCAGCCATTCCACCATCGCCGGGTCACGGTGAGAGAAGAAGGCGCTGGTTGCGGTGTCGAGGGCAGCAATTTGCAGCATATCCTCAGAGCTGAGTTCAAAATCGAGAATGTTGATGTTCTCTTCCATGCGTTCTTTGCGCACCGATTTCGCCAGTGAAACGATGCCTCGCTGGAAGATCCAACGCAGTACAACCTGACCCACGCTTTTTCCATACTTCTGACCAATTGCCGTTAACACCGGGTGCTGGAAGAGACCATTTCTCCCCTCGGCAAATGGGGCCCAGGCTTCCGGCTGAATGCCACGGCTGTGATTCCATGGAACGGCATGCAGCTGCTGATTGAAGGGGTTAACTTCAATCTGGTTTACCGCAGGGGCTACTTTGTTGAAGGCGATAAGGTCGGCAAGTCGGTCAGGATGGAAGTTGCTGACGCCAATAGCGCGAATTTTGCCTGCCTGTTGCAGTTCTTCCATAGCACGCCAGGCCCCATGGACATCGCCGTAAGGCTGATGAATCAGGTACAGGTCAACGTAATCAAGTTGCAGCCGATTCAGGGAGCGTTCGAACTGTGCTTTAGCGCCTTCGTAATTGGTATCCTGCAGCCACAGTTTGGTGGTGACAAAGAGTTCGTTACGGGCGATGCCGGTCTGTTTCAGAGCGTTCCCGACCTGGGTTTCATTCTGGTAAGACGCGGCGGTATCGATCAGGCGGTATCCCGTGTCGATGGCGTCAATAACGGCTCTTTCGCATTCGGCAGCATCCGTCATCTGGAAGACACCAAAGCCCAGCAGGGGCATTTCAATACCGTTGTTCAATTTTACAGTTTGCATGACGTTATCCTTCAGCTGTTGTCCAGTAAAAGCATAACGCAAAGTGATTTATTCGATTAGATGGGGTAATTAGCTAGGGTTTATTAGATGTGTTCATTAATTTAGAAGGGGGAGAAGGTCGGCTATGTGCCAATAGCGGAACACACTAATGCTGCTGTACAGGGGCTGACTCATTTCCTCCTCCACTTTCATCCCGTTATACTGTGAAAAAAAGGAGGTAGGCGTGAAACTGAAAATGCAGGATTTGAGGCTGTTTAATCTCGTGTTTGAGAGCGATCCTGGTTGGATACTGGATTTCTCTAACCGCACCTTGTCTGCTTTTTTTGATGAAGAACTGAACATTGATATTGATGATGAACGTTATCAGGAAGAGGGGACGTCAAAAGCCAAACGAGTTAGATGCTTGCTGAAACAGGCTGATCGTGAAACCGCTCTACGGGTTCTTGGCGCTCTCTGGCAGTATAAAACAGAATCCATGCCTGAACAGGCTGAACAAAGCCGTAATGACTATTACGCACTGATTTCCCGCTTAGAAAACGCTGACACCGATGAAGCCAAAGGCGTAAAGCCTGTCCAGGCATGGCATGGTGTTGACTGGCCTTCACTTATCGCTGAAATGAACGAGATGAAATCTCTGCCGCCACATCCACGTGGTTTTCGGTTTGAAGCCTGGCTTGCTGAACTGTTCAGTATCTTTAAGCTTGCTCCCCGTTCGTCTTTCCGAAATACAGGCGAACAGATTGACGGAAGTTTCCGACTGAATGATGAATTTTACCTGATGGAGGCAAAGTGGCATCAGAAAAGAACGTCGGCTGCCGATCTCCATGTATTTGAAGGAAAGCTCAGTACCAAGGCAACCTGGACACGCGGCGTTTTTATCAGTTGGATGGGGTTTACGCCTGAAGGCCTGACGGCTTTTGGTAAAGGGAAGCGCGTTATCTGTGTCAGTGGTTATGATCTTTACCACTCACTGAGTCATGGAATCCCTTTGCCCGACCTTCTGGATGCTAAAACCAGGCACGCCGCTGAAACGGGAGAGCCCTATGCTGAGTTCGACCGACTATATGCACTGAAGAACAAACAGTACGGCACGCTGAAATAACGGGTTGGGAAGCGGTTACTGCTCCCCGTTGTTGTTAGTAATGTCGCATAACACCGTTTTTGACGAGTAGCCATTGCGAGTGTTTGAGCCTGTTTTGGGCGCATTTTTCTCATGCCCGAGGTGGTCAGTCAGCTCCGTATTAAGCGCCGTTTCGACGGTAAGCTTCGTCAACATACGGGAAAAGCATTGAGGTCGGCTTCGGTTTTAAGGCCTTTAGCCAGTTCAGCCGCAAGGGCTTTGAGTTTCTTTTCGTCCATAATTTCCTGTCTCCGTTACTGGATTGAACATATCAAAATCAGGCAATTACAAAATTTTAATTACAGTCTCAAGAAGAGATGCAATCCGCATCTCTTCCTCTGCTCACTTTACCAGCTCATGCGTCCTGCGATGCTTTCGAAACATCGTAAAAACAGAGCCAGGTCTTCTTCGCTATTGTTGGCAAAACCATGCGTTAACAAATCATCAAGGATGTTTGTATCTTTCAATTCCTGGGTGAGTATGCGGTAGGAAGAACTATTCCAGCCAACCCGGCCAACAGGCATACGGAAGTATTGTATGTCAATTTGGGTTTTATCCGGATATGTTGACAGTTGTTCCTCAAAGTATGCCAGTGATGCTAACGTTTCATATCGGTCGTAAGAGAGTTCGAAGTTGGCGGTTGTTCCGATGAAGCTGGATTTCCATTCATCCATAATCGTCAAAAGATGATCGCTTAACGCTGTTTTTCTTCTGTCTAGCCCATCCAATTGCTTCCAGATATCACCACCGCCTTCCCACGACCATAAAAATAAAAGCGTAATGATGCTGCACGGTTCGTGATGGGGGATCACTATTTTTTTCAAAAACAGCTCGTGTAATGTGCCCCATCGGCGAGAACGGATTAAGCCAAGCGCATACGCTGTCATAATCATCACTGCCGGGTAAGTGCGCAGATTTATCCATGCACTCAGCCCACCGTTGTGGTTTTTGGAATGGCTGATGATGTTATTAATGATATCAAATATTAATTCTTTATGTTTATCCTCTCCCCAACGACCCAGTATTCCGGCCATACGACCTAATGGCTCTGTTATCGATTCATAAGTTGATACCCGTTGACTGAACTCTTCAGGACTCCATCGGCCGTTAGGGGAGAGTGTGTCTGAATTCATTGCTTCTAATAAACGCTCAAACTCACCTGAAAAGAGCTCATCAAGTTGAATGCGAAATTCTGCTTTAGCCAGATATTTTTTTGTACTGTTGGTTAACAGTTCGACGCTTAATGGGTTTTGTTTTCGGCTTTGTTCAAGAATGGTTACTCGTTGCTGAAGTGTGTTGAAGAAATCATCGGCACCGGTGATTTCCATAATTTTTGCCTGCCGATGGGAGATAAGATCCTGGGCGTTTGTGCCCGGCGGATTTTTTGCTGCCCAGAACATGGGATATCTTTTGTTGGGCGCCCGCAGTATTGCTGCACGCAAAGCATGATCCCACTCACCAGACCAGCCGCAAATGATTAGGCCGTGTTCATCAATGATTCGGTCAAGCAACTGGTTGTATTCAACGGGATAGCTTGCCAGTTCATTATCGGTGTTGAGAATCCTTGCATCTTTGTAGTCGCCATGCAGCTTGAACAAATAACATTGAGAATGTGTCAAGGGTTCTGCGCCTGAAAGAGAATCCACGGAGGAAATCACGGTTGGTTCAACCCCCTGTTCCCGCAGCGCATTTTCCATTAATCGGTCAAAGTTGGTTGTGAGGATGACCCGAATATGGCCTGAGCGAACAAGCCTGGCAATGGCCTGATGTGCTGGCGTGGGTAATTTTTTACCCTCTTCTTTTTCTTCTTCATTCGGCTCAATGTAGTTGTGCAAAATAGAGCGGCGTTCAGCAGGCGAAATCGTCAGGTCTTCTAATAGTTTTGAGTAGTCGGGTTCGTTACCTGTTTTGTCACGGTACCATTGCGCCCAGTCCGTTTGTTCTTCAACGTCCTGCGCGGCGGCAATGCGTTTGATGAGATCGAGAGTGATTTCCCAGCCCGTGGGTATTTGTGCCGTTCGGGATAACCCAGAACCTAAAAGAACAGCAAAAACCCCTTTATTTTCGTGAACGGAGAAAGCGAGCTGGGTGAGTGGATCGGTGCTTAAGAGCGTCATTGTGGTTACTCTCCGATAGGCTAGATTTATAACAATCATTACGTTACATTTTTTAACCTAACTTTCAAATCCTCATTTCTGTTTGTTTGCTGCTTTTCCACTTTTCCACTTTTCCACTTTTCCCGGCTCACCCTGTGCTTTTTCCTTACAGTAGTGAATGATGAAACCTGCTTGCCTGGTTCTTTCCATATTGCTGGTATCCACTCAGGCCACGGCATCTATTGTAGATTTTTATCCTTCAGGAATTTACTCACCAAATCAGCAATCTGCACATTATTTAAATCAGAGAACGGGAAGTGGGTATTCCCTTTGATTCCCACTTCAGGCAGATGCGTCACAGTGACATCCCCGCCATGCTTGTTCACCACGTCACGCCACTCACGAGCCATCGCCAGACGTACGCGCCAGCTGTCCTGCGCGGGCATGGCTACAGGTTTTTCCGGTATGTTATCGCCGTAAATAATCAGAATCGGGATTTTGGTCAGTGCCATAAACTGCTCCATCGGCACAGGCTCACCCTTCAGCGTGTCGAACGCGCTTGGCATAGGGGCTGGGAGTTCTTTTTCGGGGAAGACAAAGCTGCTGCCAGGCTCAAAGGCGACAATGGCTTTGACCTTGTCATTTTTCATCGCCGTGTACCAGCCTGGTCCGCCACCCTGAGAGTGGGTGAAGAGGATAGCGGGGCCGGATTTATCCACGACGGCCGACATCGCATCAGAGATGACATTGATATCAAACGGCCCGGTATTCGGGGTCATCTGACGGAAATACTGGTTCAGTGCTTCTTTGTCGTGAGAGAACTGAACGCCTTTAAAATACTCTGGCCACACGCCAACGCGGAACTGGTTGAACCACATCTGTTCATCCGGTTTAGGCGTAACGGTACCTTCTACCGTCGTGCGCCCGGCGCTGCCCCGGCGTGGCTGATCGACAAGATAGGTTGAGAACCCGCGACGCAGGAAGATGTTCTGGAACCCTTCGCGACCATCCGGGGTACTTTCCCAGGTACGGGAGAACTGACCGGCGCCATGCAGCATGACGATAGGGTACTTATGCGGATTCTCCGGGATTTGGTAGAACACCGACGCATGATCGCCATGCCAGGTTTGACCAGCAGAGTCCAGCGGCTTTTTCGCATCAAATTTCCCAGGGGCGGTGATGATAGTGCCACCAGCAGAAAAGCTTCCCTGTTCCTGAATGACCAGCGGCTCGGCGTATACCGACTGAGCTACCAGGCCACCCGCCATCACGCAGATGGCCAGCGTTTTTAAGATTGTCTTCAAGATTACATCCTCTGTTATGTTTGCCGTTCGATCATATCTGAGTTGTCAGCGTTAATTATTCAGCACCCCTGATTGCCCTTATTGGGCAGACTCATAAATGCGGACGATTAACTGCGTATCGTCTCTAACCAGCTGGTGACCGTTTCCGTGATTCTTCGCTCCTGGTCGCATTCAATGACCAGCGGTTTTTCCCGATGTGCAGTCGGGGCGAGACGGGTAAGGATGTTGTCGCTGTCTCCTTTGCCGTAGCCGCCATGAGTAATAAAGGGAATGAGTAATTTGCCCGCAAGGTTATGGTTGCTGAGAAATGCTTGCACTACAGGCGGCACGCTGGTTCCCCAGATCGGAAAGCCTAAATACACGGTCTCGTAACGTGAGATATCTGCAACGCTATTTTTTAATGCCGGTTTAACGCCTCGCTCACGCTCATTTTTCGCCTGTTCAACGGTCTGAAAATAGTCTTCTGGATATGGCGTAGCCGGTTCGATTTCAAACAGATCGGTATTCAGGCTGCGGTGAATGACACCCGCAATGACTCGTGTATTTCCGCTACGGGAAAAGTACGCCACCAGAACAGTGCTTTTACCCTGCACGTTTGCGGTTCCGGTCGCAGCTGATGTCAAAGAAATGTTCGCCAGCGTGAGCCCGGCAAATGCGGTGATTAACATTCTGCGGTTGGGATCATGCTCCATAGCCCACTCCTAATTGTTTGCGAGCGACTGCTGCAGCGCCTTTTCAGCTCGCGCTGCTGCATCACTTTCGCCATGTTCACGCAGAACCTGTGCCTGCTGGCGCAGCTGCGCTGCCGTCAGGCCGACCCGCATGCTGGCTCGCGTATGCGACAGCAGTTGTGATTCGACACCCGGCGTGGCCGCTAATGCGCCAACCGTTGCCAGCTCGCGGCTTTGCCAGTCGAGGTTATCGCGGGCGAAAATATCGCCGAAAAGGTGCGTTTGCAGGAACTGGTTAATCACCGGGGCAAAATCAAATAGCGGCCCCTGGACTGGCGCGCCTGAGATTTTTGTCTGGTTTGCGGTACCGACGCGGCGAAGCTCATCCCCGACGGGGAGGGTGGCGGCCGGTTCTTTACCCTCAACGTCTTCGATGCCTCGTTGTTTACGTGCTTCGACGACCTTCATCAGCTCATTAAGCGCATTCAGGCTGCGAGGGAAACCTGTGTAAGCATAGAGCTGGACAAGAATCTCTTTGGTTTCGTTTATCGTGAGCCCGGCGTCGAGTCCCTGATTCAGGGCGGTATTCAGCTTATCCATTTGACTGCTGGCCATCGATGCGGCAATCAACGGGATGGCCTGTTGGCGGGCTGACAGCGTATCTGAAACCGTTTGTTCGTGGTTCATTTCTGAGGCTCCTTTATTGACGGGCGCAGCATTTACCGCCAGACCAAAACCAAAGGTCAGCAGTACCGATGCCGCTAATGCCTTAATGGGCGTGGTATTGTTCATCTGTTACTAACTCCTTCCAGTTAACGCTTTTGCCATCCACAATCCCGGTTATCGCCAGATGCGTCATCGCGCTACCGGGGGCTGCGCCGTGCCAGTGTTTGACGCCCGCCGGGCAAGAGACAACGTCACCCGCGCGGATGATCTGCACCGGCTGGCCTTCCTGCTGGGTCAGCCCAACACCCGAGGTCACAATCAGCCGCTGACCTGCCGGATGCGTATGCCAGGCAGAGCGGGCACCAGGCTCAAAGGTGACATAGGCCCCGGAAACATGGATGTCATTATCAGGCTTGAAGAGAGGATCAACCCTGACGCGACCGGTAAAGTTTTCGGCTGACCCGTACACCGCATTCTGGCTTCCTGCGGGGGCGATATGAACAGCGGGATTTTGCTCCGCGGCCCAGGATGAAAATGTGAAGAGGGGCAGTAACAGCCCGAGGTAACGTAAATGTCCGATCATGCAAAGCGTCCTTATCAATGAAGAGGCGGATTGCCTGCGATGATTTTATCGAGAGGGTAATGACGTCAGGCTGACGCCCCCCTGACAATTCTGTCAGTTAACCCGGGTCCCGGCTCAGTGCCGGATTGCGTATTGCCCGCCGCTTTATCCGCTTGTATCGCAAAGGTGAGGCCAAATGTATTGATGCCGTTTTCACTACGGGCAAAGACATCTCCCCGGTGCATAATGGCGACAGCACGCACGATCGACAGGCCCAGCCCATGATGGGTATCACTCCTCGCTCGGGAGGTATCGACGCGATAAAAGCGCTCGAAAAGCCGGTGTAAGTGCTCTGGCGCTATCGGCTCGCCAGGGTTGGAAACTTCAACACAGGCCTGATGACCAGTTTCGCTTAACCGCACCCTAACCGTGCTGTTGGAGGGCGAGTGTCTTGCGCTGTTTTCCAGTAAATTAGCCAGTGAGCGGTGGAACAGTCGTCGGTCGATGTGCACGGTGACGTCGCCCTGTACATCAAGAGAGAGCTGTTTTTCAGCAAAAGAGGGTTCAACGTACTCCGCGGTTTTCAGGGTTTCTTCCCGCAGGGACACCTGCATAAGCTGGGAAGCATGTTCACCCGCGTGAGCATGAGACAGGAACAGCATGTCGTTAACGATAGAGGTCATACGCTCAAGCTCCTCAAGATTGGAACTCAGTAACTCTTCCAGTTCATCCTGAGAACGTCGGCGCGAGAGCCCCAGCTGCGTCTGGCCGATCAGATTAGTCAGCGGTGTGCGGAGTTCATGCGCAACATCGGCGTTAAAGCTTTCGAGCTGTCGCCAGGCCACTTCCTGACGCTCTAACACGCCGTTAAAGGATGATGCTAACTGCTGTAATTCGTCAGGTAACGCTTCGGTATTCAGGCGCTGACCATGATCCCCGGGAGCGAGCTGCCGGGCCTGTTTACTGAGCGCCCCAACGGGACGAAGACCGATCTTTGAAACGACGTATCCCAGTAAGGCAACAATCACGACGCCCAGTGCGGCAATAATCAGCAGAGTACGTGTGAACGCATCGAGTGTTCCCATGTACGGCGTGGAGTCGATGGCAACCACATAGCGCAGCTCAGGTCTTTCTCCGTTTGCGGGGATGGTTTTCACTAACAGGAACAGTGAGCATGCACCTTCTGATGCGCCGGGTACTTTATTAAAACCTTCCTGTAGAGAAGACCACTGAACACCTACCGGTGGTGCCCCCCCCATGCTGAAGCGTGGGTTATCGCTCACTATCCAGTAGCGAACGCGTTCACCCTCAGAATTGGTTAACACGGTGAATTTATTGGCAAGCAGTGACCAGCCGTCAGCCGAGGTGCGTGCGGTGATCCACGGACTCATTAATGATTCCCGGAACAACAGCTCGTTGTGCATCTGCTTTTGCAAAGAGTCATGCAAGGAGCTTCTGAGCAGGATACCGATAACGGATACAATCAGCAGCGCGGATAAGGCAAACATCAGCGCCAGGTGAACGGAGATGGAACGCTTAAGCATGCTTATCCCCTTCATTATTCTGACCGGATCTCGAGGACATAACCCATGCCACGAACGGTGTGTAACAGTTTGATATCGAACGGGGCATCCACTTTGGCTCGAAGTCGTTTAATGGCCACTTCAACCACGTTGGCATCGCTGTCAAAATTCATGTCCCATATCTGCTCCGCAATCATCATCTTTGACAGTATCTCTCCCTGATGTCGGGCCAGAAGACTCAACAGGGAAAACTCTTTCGCGGTCAGCTCCAGTCGCGTTCCGGCACGAAATACCCTGCGAGCCAGTAAGTCGAGATGCAGGTCGTGAATTTGCAGTTGGGTGATGTCCGCGCCATCCGTAGCGCGGCGACGCACCAGTGCCTGAATACGCGCCACCAGTTCAATAAGCGAAAAGGGCTTGGGCAGATAATCATCCGCGCCAAGACGCAGTCCTTTAACGCGCTCATCGACCGATCCCCGTGCCGAGAGCATCAGCACCGGCGTCTGTTTGGCTGCCCGCACACCCTCAAGTACCCGGTAACCATCCATGCCCGGCAGCATCACATCCAGTATTATCGCGTCGTAGTCGAACTCCAGCGCGTAATGAAGACCTTCCGCGCCATCTGCCGAGACATCTACCGTAAACCCGGACTCACCCAGCGCACGGGAGAGGTAGGTTGACGTTTTTTCTTCATCTTCGACTAACAACAGGCGCATAACGGGACTTCCTCTTAACTTTTCAACGGGGCTTCAACATCGGAATAAACCTGCACAGCATCCGGCAGACGTTGACCCTGGATAGTAATGGCATCCAGTGAGCGGGTGAGCTCGCTCATCTCAGCAGCGGTCAACGACACGCCGGTAGCCGCTGTGTTTTGCAGCATATGGTCTTTATTGGTGGTGCCAGGGATGGGAACAATCCACGGTTTACGGGCCAGAAGCCATGCCAGCGCAATCTGTCCCGGCGCGGCATTTTTTCTTATTGCCCAGGATTTCAGTAGCGCTACCAGCTGTAAGTTGTGTGGAAGGTTATCAGGCGAGAAGCGTGTTTCTGTCGCGCGGATATCACCGGCAGCAAACCGGGTATTCTCATCAATCCAGCCCGTTAAAAATTGCACGCCGAGTGGGCTCCATGGCACAAATCCAATGCCCAGCTCTTCACACACCGGAAGCACCTGTTTTTCAGGGCCGCGCCAGAGCATGGAGTATTCACTTTGTACGGCGGTAACGGGTAATGCGGCATGAGCGCGTCTCAACGTGTTGATGCCCATTTCAGACAGACCCCAGTGCAGGACTTTCCCTTGATCCATTAGATCTTTAACCACACCGGCGACATCTTCGATCGGGATCTGCGGATCAACCCGGTGCTGATACAGTAAATCGATACGATCGGTACGCAGGCGTTTGAGCATATTTTCGACGACCTGTCTGATATGCTCCGGTTTGCTGTTAAGGCCCGGCAGACGTTTCCCTGTCTGTTGGTCAATATTCCAGCCAAACTTGGTGGCGATAACGATTTTGTCCCTGAACGGGGCGACGCCTTCTCCGAGAATTTTTTCAACTTCCAACGGGCCGTAGGCCTCAGCAGCATCGAAGAACGTGACCCCTTCATCAAATGCCCGGTGAATAACATTGATCATCTCGGGACGCCAGGGAACGGACGTGTCGTATTTGCGACTCATGTTCTGCACGCCCAGCCCGACGGCAGAAACTTGCAGCTTCCCGAGTTTACGCTTGCCCGGAGCAGCAGGGCGTTTGCTGGTTTGGCGGGATGAATCGATCCGGGAGGATTGGCTCGCCGCCGATACGTGGGGAATCAGTGAGGCGGCGGCAATACCCGCCCCGGCGACTAAAAGCTTGCGTCGCTCTGGCATTGTCGGGTCATTCTGGCTGTTCATTGATCGCTCCTTTTCTCAGAAAATTGAACGTGAAACTCATTTACGCGAGACCATTCTGCCCCCTGATTGCCAACATAACGCTGACGATTACCTGACAGCCTTGTCAGAAACGCTTTCCAGTCTCAGTCCGTTTCCTGACAAAAATGTTATTTGCCTGTCACGATGCTGACAGGCCTCTCCGCCTAATCTGGGCCAGCAAATTTGATTCCGCGAGCCTGAATAATCAGGCCGACACCCATCGGGAGAGACCATGAAATTCACCCTTATCGGTGCAATGCTACTTACGGCAATGGCCGGAGTGACCTCAGTCAATGCGGCTGATTACAAAAAAAATCCATTCACACTCGTCTATAACGGTGCCATTACTGAGAACGTCAAAGGCAAGGTCAACATTCACCCAGTGAAATACGATCTGCATGGCATCCAGATTGCTGCGAATGTCTATACCCCTGCTAACTACGATCCCGCCAAAAAATATCCTGCGGTAGTGGTTGCACATCCTAATGGCGGCGTAAAAGAGCAGGTCGCCGGGTTATATGCCCAGCGTCTCGCCGAACAGGGCTACATCACGATTACCGCCGACGCGGCTTATCAGGGCGCCAGCGGTGGGATGCCTCGCAGCGTGGATAAACCCGCTAATCGTATTGAGGATATCCATGGCATGGCTGACTACATCAGTCAGTATCCTGGTGTAGATACCGCCCGCCTTGGTCTGCTGGGTATTTGCGGAGGCGGCGGGTATTCACTGGTTGCGGCCGAAACTGACAAGCGGTTCAAATCGATAGCAACCATCAGCATGTTTAATTCAGGCCTTGTGCGCCGCAACGGTATGCAGGATTCACAGCTGGATACTATCCAGCAGCGTCTTCAGCAGGCTTCTGACGCGCGTGCTCAGGAAGCAGCCGGAGGAGAGGTGCTTTACTCCGGCGATGCCAACCTGACGGATGAACAGATTGCTAAATTACCTTTTGCCTTGTATCGCCAGGGCTACGAGTACTACTGGAAAACCCACGCGCACCCGAACTCCACGTTTAAATACACCACCAGCAGTCTGTTAGACTTGATGAGCTTTGACGTAACGGACCATATCAATCTCATCAATAAACCGCTGCTGATGATTGCCGGTACAAAAGCGGATACGCTCTATATGACTGAAGATGCGTTCGCGAAAGCCACCGGTACGAAGGATAAAGAACTCTTCCTGATCGATGGTGCTACCCATATCGAGACGTATTGGGTGCCTGAGTACGTTGACAAGGCAATGCAAAAGTTAGACGTCTTCTTCGATAAGAATATTTAGTTAGCCTCCGATGATGCCCCAGCCGTGCAGGCTGGGGTATGTCCATCAGCTGTAGCCACTTTCCGCTTGCGTATTCACCCACGATATACCCAGATTAACGAAGTTGCGGTTAAAGATAATTACGCTGCTTAAATAGACGTTATGAATGGAATTCATAGACCTGATTCTTTTGGGATCCCAGATACAACGCATCCCTCCCTGAGCTGCAGGGAAGGGCGGGTATCTGTAGACAAAAGTTACGTCTGGCATCAATAACGAAGTTTTATTTTTTTTAGCTGAACGGTCAGTGCCATCCTAGCTGCTATGCTCCGTACGCTAATTAAAGGTACTTGCGGCTTTGCCGCTAAATCTATCGATGTTGGCCGCAACTCTAAATTTATCTCACGTATGCTTTCGGCGGATACTGATCCGGTCATAAAAGTATTTATGGCCGTAGTTAAATGCAGCCGAGAGACATCCGGCAAAAACGGCGCATTAAGCAGGCATGCAGCGCACTGGAGCCCGGCGCAGTCCGGGCTTTTTTGTATCCGTCATCCATGGCGCATAATCAGCAGTTAGCCTCCCAAAAATCCCTCAGAATTCACGTAGCGACACCAAAAGCCGAAGCCAGAATGACTGTCTTTAACGAAGGTTGCCCGGCGGCAGACAGGGCAGGTTTGTATCGTAATATTTGTAGCGATCGATTGTTTGTAGTTGAAATAGAAACGAGCAGCAGAAGCCTGTCTATAAGGACAGATAGGGGTAAAAGCAGCTTGCCATACCTGGATCCGCTCCAGCCCAGGTAATTTAACATAATATACATTATGCGCACCAAGGTAGCGGTACGTGAAAACTACGATTTATTGGCGGTTCATCTGTTGTTCTCTGATGGCATCTAAAAGCGCTTTCTCCAGCGATGAAACGAGGATTTTAGCCATTTCGTAATTGTGTTCACCGCCTCGTGTTGTTTTCCATACATCACACTCACGACGGGCTGTCTGCTGAAACGTTATCGTCAGTCTGGCCTGTTGAATGTCTCAGGGCATGAAGCGGACTTATCTGTACAAGGGTTACCATCCAGAAATAAAAGATCACCCAAAAAGAAAACCCTCGTAAACCTTCTAGACAACCTTTTCCCGAGCATTTAGCCTGAATTAAAATTTTTATATCTGTCAGGCTAATTCATTATGAAAAATGATATCAGAACCCTCGACCTTAACCTTCTTAAGGCCCTTGATGCATTACTGGATGAGGGAAGCGTGACTCGGGCAGCACAGCGCCTCTCCCTGACGCAGCCTGCCGTCAGTGGTATGCTTATTCGCTTGCGTGATTATTTTGACGATCCACTCTTTGTTCGCACCAGCCACGGTATGGTGCCCACAATGCGGGCCAACGAACTTTCTACGCCGGTAAAACAAATCCTCACCGATATCGCTATCCTTCTGAAACAAAAGAAATTTGACCCCATGACGGAGGAACTGACTTATACCATCGTCGCAACGGACTATGCCCTTAAGGCTGTTGTCGTTCCGTTGATGGCTGAACTGAAACAACGTGCACCGTATATTAAAATCGCCGTGCGGCCTGTGGACAATGAGCGGATGTATCAGCAGTTGTCTCGGGGTGAAGTTGATCTGGCTTTGATAACACCGCAAACAACCGCCGAAGACCTGCATGGCAGAGCGCTCTATGAAGAAGATTATGTCTGCGTAGCACGACGTCATCATCCTCTGGCAGCGAGTTCGGAAATGACGCTCGAACAATTTTGCAAACAGGAACATATTCTGGTGTCTTCAGAAGGTAACTTCACCGGTGTTACAGATGAAGCACTGGCTAAACTCAGTCTGAGACGACGAGTAGGCATGTCAGTTAATAGTTTTCAGGTGATACCTGATATATTGAAAGTGACTGATATGATTGCAGTTGTACCTCACCGCATGATCCTGGCTAACAACGATCTCATCATTCTCTCTTTGCCCCTGAAAGTACCCGGCTTTACCAAGAGCATGGCCTGGCATGAACGAACCCATCGTGACCCAAGTCATCAGTGGATTCGTGCTTTATGCGCAGAAGTAAGCCAACATCCCGCGCCATGATATAAATTATCTTATGAATAATATAAGTAATGGCGATTCGCCTTATAACTCCATTGCACCAATAATCACTGCCATCACCTTACTGTCGTAACGACACACGCAGTGCACTCAACTATCGCAATTGGAGAAATTTATGAACGCGATTAACTGGCCAGAAGGCTTTGTTCCGGGTTTTACCGATAACTTTGTTTCTAATGAAATGATCATCTCAGGTCTGAACGTCAATGATGTCTGGCCGCTGCTGAGTCAGCCATTGCTATGGCCGGAATACTATAAAAACTCCGCCGATGTACGCTTTTATGACAACAAAGGTCCAGAATTGGAAAATGGGGTGCGCTTCTATTTCAGCACGTTTGGTTTCCCAGTTGAAGCTCAGGTTGTAGAGTTTGTTCCGCCTGCTGAAGGTAAACCTGCTCGACTGGCATGGCACGGATGGTCCGGTGAAAAAGATACCGCTCAACGACTCGATGTCCATCATGCGTGGCTACTGGAGGATCTTTCCGGTCACAGGATCCGTATCCTAACGCAGGAAACACAGAACGGAGTCCCGGGAAAAGACCTGGCAAATACCCGCCCGAACCCAATGCTTAATGGTCATCAGGAATGGCTAGACGGCCTGATTCTCGCAGCCAAGGATAATTAACCGCTTTCCACAGTCATATCGCTGAGGCTGCACTTCCCCGCAGCCTCAGGAATATTTGCCCCTTTGCTATTGCACTTAATCACAGGTAAATCCTGTAACCCCTGCTAAGATAGCATGCTAAAACCGCCTTAATTAACAATAACGCGCCCATTCAGGGGCTGTATGGGGCGATTATTGTCATAAGAAATCACCGTCCTGAAATGATTAATCTGCCCGGAAGATACGCTGGCTATATCTTTTAACACCAGCCATCTGACACCTTCTGAACATGGAGGTGTAGTTAGTGAACCACTAAAACGGTAATACTCTGACTGCGTGGGTATTAAGGTACTAATATCCACAGCTTTATCTAATACGATAATTTTTTTTGCTTCGGTGGGAATCTGTTCCCAGGCATTATCCAGTTGAGGATTACCCTTCCCTTCCCTGAACATCAGAGCCACAACCGCAAGAGCACCCTGCGCATTTTTATAAACGAAGTGCGCTTCCAGAGGATACTGCTTACCCTCGATCTCATTCTCGCCAGGGGCATGAAAATGGAACTGTTGTAGTGTGAAGGCGTCATTATCCAGGTGCAGCAAGTTTCCCGCGCCAGTATTAACCTGGATGGTGTAACCCGTGTTGAGAACTTCCTGCACTCCCGGGTTAAAAGTAAAATTCAGTCTTTCATTAAGCGCCGTAAGCGCACCGTGAATATTGACCGGAGACTGATTTTTACCCGTTTCGCACAGTGAATAATTGGGTGAGAGCTTCCCCCAGTTTTCAGGATTTTCTTCACCTTTATAGCCCCAGTGAGGGTGGTTTTCTGTAGCATTACTTGAGGAGTATATTAACAATAGAGCTGAAAAAATCACTTTAATTTTCATCTTGATAACACCCGATTCCTTTCGGTAGGTTTATGTATGAATTACTCTACATATCGCAAGATATAGCCGTTTGATAATATGGCACTGCCTGAACTAAACAATCGTAATTTCATTATCATATGATTTTATATTTTTATTCTTTCTGTAATGGAGTTTTCACCTGCTCGCTTGTTTCAACGGTAACTGAACTCTTGTCGGTGAATGATGGCCAGTTATAGGATCTGGTAATAAACTTCCAGGAATAATATGACTTACCCTCATCAATAATTTTCAGATTAAGTATGCTCCAGCTTTCATCGTGGCAATGAGAGTTTTTTGCATAATCTTCTTCCGAAAAGCAGGCGCGGATCATTTCGCTTGAAGAGAAAGGAATATCTTTAAATGCCAGCTGGTGCGAGCCATTGCTGTTTAATATCAGGAAGTCAGCATACTCCTCGACACGACCACCGCCAGAGTAGGCCGTAGACCACTTTGATACCAGAGCAACAGCCTGTTCTGTTTTATTAATGGGGTATAATGCCGGAAATACTGATATCTCCTCGCGATTGAGTTCACCATCTGAACTATGATCTGTGCCCCTGTATTGGGAGAAACTCCATTCTCCATCTTTAATATAATTATTTTTTACTTTGCGTATTTTTATTATTGCAGGCGTTGAGTCCGTTAAATAATAGCCTTCCCCTACCCCTTTTTCTTTCCAGACTTTAGCACTTTCTGTACATCTGTTTTCAACAGCATGACAGACGCCAGCATACTGTTCGCTGTTCTTTTTCAACGCTATTAATGGGATGGGTTTTATTACAGGGACGTTGTCATTTGCCATCAATGGGCCTGAGGCGAGAATTAAAAACAGAATGGAGATTTTTTTCATTCCTGATTTCCTGATATTGACCTGACATCAATGAGTCAGATGCCAGATAACACCATAACTGACGCCAGCATATCTGACAAATTGCCTGTGCTCAATTCAAAAAGAACTGACGGCAGCTCTCTCTTTCAACATGGTGAGAAAAAACGATAACAGTACAAAACCAACTATAATCTGCCCAGGATTCAGCTGATTACCATAATTACACCAAGGATAAACACCCCATGACTGCATTCGATTTCCACCGTTTTTTACTCAATGACCTCCCCGCTACCTTTCTTTTCGAGGTCGCCGCCCGCGTGTTGATCGCCTACATTATCGTTTTTATCTTTCTAAAGGTGTCGGGCCGCAGAGGTATCAAGCAGCTTTCACTGTTTGAACTGGTGGTGATCCTGACTCTGGGGTCAGCATCTGGCGATGTCACCTTCTACGATGATGTGCCGGTGCTGCCAGTGCTGATGGTGTTTGTTATTTTGCTGTTGCTATACCGCACAACCACCTTTCTTATTGCCAGAAGTGTACGCTTTTCGAAATGGATTCAGGGGGAAGTGGTTACGCTGATAGTTGACGGGTTATATGAACTGAAAAGCCTGGATGGATTGAATATTTCAGAAGATGAGTTTTTCATGGAAATGCGTCAACAAGGCGTTGAGCATCTCGGACAGGTCCGGCTGGCACTGATCGAGCTCGATGGTCAGCTCAGTATCTACTTCTATGCTGACGAGGACGTGATTCCCGGCCTGAGTGTGCTGCCGCCGCCACACAGACAGGACTTCACGCTGATCCGCGAGAGCGGACTGTATGCATGTACCCACTGCGGTCAAACCGCTGAACTCATGGGCGGATCAAGTCATACCTGCCCGCGATGTAAAGCGGAAAAATGGGCGAAAGCACTTAGCTCGGTGCGCAATCACTAGGTCACTGCACTTAGTCAAATAGCGCAGCTTTCCGGCGGTTGATACGCTCTATTTCGGCCGCCAGCACAGCTCTCCAATTACACCGCCAGCGCCACCATCTTTCGGATGATTGATACCATCTGTGACGTTGACGCAGGCAAAATCAAACGGTGATACCCCTTCAATGCAGGAGGCATTTACCGCGTATTGATGAGGGTTGGAACGGCTCTGATGGAAGGTATAAATACCGCAGACTGAACAGAAGTAATGCGCCACTTGCCGGCTGTTGAAACGGTACTCCGTTAGCGTCTCTTTTCCTTTAGTCACCTCGACTGACGAGGCAAAAACCACTACGGCACCGCGCATGCGGCAGAATGAACAGTTGCAGCGTCGTGCGGTGTTCAGACCATCGATTAATGTAACGCTAAAAGTCACTGCACCACAGTGGCACTGGGCTGAAAGATTATCAGACATGAACATTTCCTCTACAAACGCATCGTCAGCACCTTATCTAATCAATGGATGACAATGGGGTGACTATTGGCAGTAATTAGAGACTAGCTTATAAAGTTTACAGTTGTACTTCCAAAATAATCTATCCTCACTGGCCAGGTTAAACCTGCCGCTGTGGCACAATAGAATGAGGGTAAATCTCCGTTACTAATCTGCCAACGCGAGGCGCTATCATGACATGCCGATCCGATTGTCCGTGCAAGAATCCGGATGCACCAAAGTTCCCGGCCGGGAAAATGTTTAATGACCAGCGTGGCCGCGCGCTGCTGGTGACCGGCAAAGAGGGCCGTTTCCCCGATGCCCGCTATAAGGTGCTGGATATTCGCACCGGCAATACCGCTGAATACAGCTATCCCGCGCTGGTGAGAAAGGAAAAAAACGCCTGATCAGCCGCTGCCGCAGTCATGCCCCGGGTGCATGGCTGCGTTAAGTTGCGAACTATTTTACAGCCCCTTCGGTTACCCCACTGATAAATTTACGCTGGAATATCAGGAAAACTGCCATCAGCGGCAAAATAACAATCATCGCGCCCGCCATCAGCACTGGAATATCGATGGTATTACGGTTCTGGAACAGCATCATGCCGATAGGCAGTGTCCGAAGTTCGTCTTTGTTGACCAGAATCAGCGGCATCAGAAACTCATTCCATGTCCAGATAAACAGCAGCAGAGCCAGGGTTGAAAGCGTCTGACCGATAGCGGGCACCAGCAGCCCCCATAGGATCTTCACTCGCGATGCGCCATCCATCACCGCCGCTTCCACCAGCTCTTTCGGCACCTGCTGGAACGCACTGGCGATCATCAGGGTGGTAAATGGCAGTGACAGTGCGATCTGGGGAATAATCAGCGCCAGGTAGGTGTTGGTTAATCCCATCCAGCGTAACTCATGATAAAGCGGGATGATAAATGCTTCACTGGGCAAAACCATGCCCAGCGCGAACATTGCGGCAATCGTTTTTTTACCGGGTATCTTCAGCCAGGCAAAACCGAAGCCTGCCAGAATCCCGAGAAAAATACTGCATATTACTACCGGGATGACCACCAGCACGGAGTTGAGAAAATAGACGTTAAAATGCCCCTGCTGCCAGGCAGTAATGTAGTTTTTAACGTTGAAGGAGCCGGGCAGTGTGAATACCCCCTGAAACAGCTCCATCTGGGTTTTAAATGATGTCAGCAACGCCAGCATAAAAGGCAGAACGGTGATCAGCGCTACCACCCAAATCAGCGCGCGGGAAGAAACCGGCGTATTGTGCATAATTAACGCTCCTTTAACGCCAGATGAATCAGCCAGTTAATCAGTAATACGATTAACATGCTGAAGACCGCGACCGATGAGGCATAGCCGAAATAGTGCAGATCGAACCCCTGCTTATACATAAAGATATTGGTAACCATCGTCGAGGTACCCGGGCCACCCTGCGTCATCACATAGACCAGATCGAAGGTTTTCAAACTGGCGATTACCGTCAGCAGCAGCGCGATACGTACTTCAGGTCTCAGCCCCGGCAGAGTAATGCGCATAAATTTCTGGCGTCGTGATGAACCGTCAAGATCGGCTGCTTCCAGCAGCGAGGGATCCATTCGTTGCAAACCCGCCATAAACAGCACCAGACAAAAGCCGAAGAAATACCAGGTAGCCACCATACCAACGGCTGGCAGTGCCCAGTCAAAATCCCCCAGCCAGGACAGTGCCAGATGCGGCAGCCCGATAGCGCGCAGCAGCTGATCGATTGGGCCAAAGGCCGGGTTATACAGCCAGCGCCACACTACTCCAAGTACTGCCATCGGCATGATATAGGGCAGAAAAAAGAGGATGCGCAGCAGGCTGCGTTCCGTATTGCTGCGCATATCATTGAGGAAGCTGCACAGCAGTAATCCAATGCTTATTGGCAGCAGCGTGTAAAACAGCATCAGCAGGGCATTGTTACCCAGCGCAATCCAGAACACCGGGTCGCTGAACATACGCATATAGTTGCTGATACCGGTATAAATCGGGGACGAGGTTCCATCCCATTCGGTAAAACTGATCCCCAGCGAGGCAATCAGTGGCAGCAGCAGAAAAACGCCGTATACCAGCACCGCAGGAAGAAGATAGAGAAAATTACGCCAACTGCTTAGATTCAACATAAACGTACTCACAGGCCAGACGTCTGTAAGCCCGGCGGGCGTGCCGGGCACTGTGGCTTAATGTTTCATGCTTTTAAGGTAGCGCTGATAGTTGTCGTCAAAGTTGGTGACCATTTTATCCACCGTCTGACGCCCTCCCAGCAGCAGCTGAACGTTCTGATTAAGCTCTGCATTCATGGTTGGTGTAGCCCAGTCAACATAATGGCCCAGTCCGTCGTTCTCATTGAGCGTCAGCCACACCTGCCATGCCTCTTTTAGCAGCACATTATCCGCAGGGACCTGCGCATTCTTGCTGGAGCTGGCAGGCAGGAAACCGGCTTTCAGCCAGCGGTCTGCCATCGTGTCAGAAACCATATAGTCAATAAATTTTGCAGAGGCATCCTGCTGGGTTTTGTCTTTCGCGGTGCTGGTCACCGAAAACGCTAAATCGGTTCCCCCGACCATCAGCGCGTGCTGAACGCCCTTGCCCGCAGGCATCGCCGCAAAGTGGATATCTTTATTATCTTTAAACTGGCCAAGATACCAGGTTCCGCTGATCAGGAAGGCTGATTGCCCATTCTGAAACAGTGTGGCCGCATCATCGTTGCCAATGCCCTGGAAGCCCGGGAAGAAGTAGCCTTTATCGTTCCAGCCTTTCATCATTTCACCGGCTTTAGTCAGCTGCTCATCTTTAAAGGTGCCGCCAACATCGTAAATAAGATCATCCAGTTTCTTGCGATCTTTACTGTCGATCTGCGCCTGCCAGAGCGTACTGAGCATCTGCTGGCCCATATTGCCGTCAAGCAGGCCCAGCATCATCGGTGCCACGCCCTGCTCTTTCAGTTTTGCCATTGCGCTTTCCAGCTCGGGAAGGGTTTTTGGCACGGCAATCCCGGCTTTATCCAGCAGGGCTTTGTTGTAGTAGAGCCCGACCATCTCCCCCAGGCTGGCGATGCCGTAGAGCTTGCCGCTGCCAAAATCACCTTTATCAGACCAGCGGTTACGTTTCAGGATTGAGTCGGGGAAGCGCTGAGTCCAGCCGTAGCTGCTGGCATAGCTGTCCAGCGGCAACAGGAGTTTATCTTTGACCAGTGACCCCATATCCCCGCCGCCCTGGTTCACCTGAGCTATCTGCGGGCCATCACCTGCGGTTAACGCCAGTTTGAGCGGGATACGGGTATCTTCAAATGAATGCACGGATCGGTTAATTACAATCCCGGGGTTTTTCTCAGAGAACTCTTTGATGCCTTCATCTACCGCTGCGGTTTGCTGCGGATAGTTGTAGATATCCCATTCATTAAGTGTGACGGCACGGGCGCTTTGCGCCATACACCCCACCAGCGCACCTGCCGCAATCAAACGAGAGAGGAGGCGCACGGAGGTGCGGAACTGGGACGAACGAACGGATGAACTAGACATAATGCTCGGTTTCTCCATCACTGAATGGGCATCCCTTCAGGTCGACATCTGCCAATCCCGCAGACTGAAGCTACGATTACAAATGCACTCCTTCATACTTACTTTAATAGGAAAATAAAGTCAAACAGTGCGGGTGTTGAATTTTAGCCCTGTGAGCGCGTGCATAAAAACAGCATTTTGCGCAGCAATTCAGCATGTCATAGCGTGCGCACAGCCATCACCATGCGATCGCCCGGCCATAAGCCGATACAGCCAGAATGTTAAGCTACTCAATGAGTTCTAAAACTAACTCACTGTATTACTATACGAAAATCATATATTTCGATATTCGTCGGCTGTCCTGTAATGGTGAGGATCAGTTCAGGCCGCAGCGCAGCAGGCATTCAGAGGCAACGGGAGCAAACGGTGGAGAGCAGAATGATACGCTGTTACGCCCGCTTTGTGATGTGACGCAATTATTTCATCTTGAAAACTAAGTCGGCATTCATTAACGTTGAAATTGCTCATCTGCTGACCAACGAGAATTGATGATGAATAATCACAGTGCGATCCGCCCGGCCACCCATGCAGACCTTCCTGCGCTCTATCATATCTGCCTGCAAACCGCTGACGCCGGAGTGGACGCCAGCGCGCTCTATTCCGACCCGGAATACCCCGGGCAACGTTTTGCCGTACCTTATGCACTCTTTGCGCCCGACTTCGCATTTGTGCTGGAGGTTGACGGTGAGGTGATGGGTTATGTTGTCGCCGCGCCCGATACCCGTGCGTTTGAAGCACAGCTTAATGAGGAGTGGTGGCCTGTGTTACAGGAAAAATACCGTCACCGTCAGCCAGAAGCGCCGCTTGATGAGAACCTGCTTAACAGCATCCGTCACCCTGATGCAGCTGCCGCCGGGCTGGTGAGCCAGTGGCCAGCACATCTCCATATCAATCTTTTACCTTCACAGCAAAAAGGTGGCTGGGGACGCAAAATGATTGAACATCAACTCGCCGCGCTACGTGCGGCAGGGGTTCGCGGCGTCCATCTTGGCGTGAGCCTGAAAAATGAGCAGGTTTGTGCATTCTATCAGCGGATGGGCTTCCGGCATCTGCTGCGCAGCAATGCCATTTATATGGGGCAGTTACTTTGAGTGAGGCAGTTCATGACCAGTTTGCGATTGCAGAACGTTGAAAAGTCTTACGAGCATATCAGTGTGATCAAAGGGATTGATCTGACCATTAACAGCGGTGAGTTTGTCGTGTTCGTCGGCCCGTCTGGCTGCGGCAAGTCTACGCTTCTGCGCATGATCGCCGGACTTGAAGAGATCAGCAGCGGTCAGCTGCTGATTGATGAAGAAGAGATGACTCATCGCCCTGCTACCGAGCGCGGCGTGGCTATGGTGTTTCAGTCTTATGCGCTCTACCCGAATATGACGGTGCGCGGTAACCTCGCCTATCCGCTTGAAGTAGCCAAACGACCAAAAGCGGAGATCGCCAGCGCAATTGCCGAAACGGCGGCTAAACTGCACCTCACTGAGCTGCTGGATCGTCATCCCCGCGCCCTTTCTGGTGGGGAGCGCCAGCGTGTCGCGATTGGCCGCGCCATTATCCGCCATCCGCGCATATTCCTGTTTGATGAGCCGCTCTCTAATCTCGATGCGGAGCTGCGTCTGCAAATGCGCATTGAGATTGCCCGCCTGCACGCCTCCCTTGGCAATACGATGATCTACGTGACCCATGACCAGCTGGAAGCGATGACGCTGGCAGACCGGATTGTGGTGCTGCGTCAGGGGCGTATTGAGCAGGTTGGCACGCCGCTGCATCTCTATCACGATCCCGATAATCTGTTTGTCGCGGGATTTATCGGTTCACCCAGGATGAACTTTATCGATGCAGAAGTCGTGGCTACCCGTGAAGGTGCGGTGCAGCTGCGCCTGCCTTCACTGGGCATTGATAATCTGATGCTGACGCTTAACGATCCCTGCCATGAAGGGCAGACAGTGCGTCTTGGTATCCGTCCCGAGCATTTTTTGCCGGTTAGTGATGCTGGCGAAAGCCTTACGCGATTTAGCGCGGAGCTTACCTATTGTGAATTGCTGGGGCATACCAACTATCTCTACCTGAATACAGGCAGTGAGCAGATGCTGGTTGTTGAAGAGCGGGAAACCCGGCAGCGAGAGATGGGAGCGCAGGTTGAATGGGTGATCCCACCGGCCCACTGCCTGGTGTTTAATGACCAGGGGCAGCGGATACGCTAGCAGGTTGCCTGAAGGGGGAGTGTTATCCCCCTTTCTGTTCGGCTGTTTCCGCTTCGTCGTTGGCCTGGGCGGCCAGCAAATCCAGCAGCATGTTAATGGCAAAACCAGCGGCGCCCAACGCCCACATACGGCTGGATTCGGTGAGAAATTGCAGCGGTGTGGTCTGCGGGGTGAGTTTCAGGCGGTAGGCCTGGAAATTCAGGGTAATGTGATCGAGCAGGATGCGTGATGCCATCTGTGGTTCCATCGCCAGATAAACCACATCAGGATCGTATGCGATAGACAGGTTAGCCAGCGAGATACCTAAATGCCGCCCGGCCTCCTCCAGTGCCTCCAGAGCTTCCTGCGTGGGCGCATCATCCAGAGATTTAAGCGTCACTGGTTTTGCCTGTGTACCGGCGGGCAGGCGCTGTAGAATGGCTCTTGATGAGGCAACGTCCTCCAGCAGGCGCAGTGAGCCATCTCCCAGCAGCGCATGCCCAATCTCGCCTGCCTTACCGTGGCGGCCACGATAGAGCTGACGATTAAGCAGGATCCCGGCACCGATGCCTTTGCCATAGGTGGCAATCACCGCAGACTGCACGTTACCCAGCTGACCAAACACCATTGCGGCCATAGCCATGGCGTTGGCATCGTTTTCAATAAATACCGGCAGCGAGAAACGCTCTTCCAGCAGCTGTGCAATGGGCACGTTATCCCACTCCAGCACGTTCGAACGGATGCAAACGCCCTGCTCTGCATCCACCAGTCCGGAGAGCGCAAGGCCGATGGCGCTGACGCGTTTACCTTCAACGCCGCGCAGAAACTTCGCCAGCGCATCACTGAGCTGGCGTGGTGTCATTGCCCCTGATGGAATTTGCTGTTCGCCGAGCAGATTCCCGTTAAGGTCGGTCATTACGATCAGATTGCGTTCGGCATTAAGCTGAATGCCGACTACGCTGGCGCGATCCGGATTAAGACCAAGCAGTGTTTTCGGACGCCCCATGGAGACGCGCCGCAGCCCCAGCTCCTGGATAATATCCTGAGCCAGCAGCCGGTTGGTGGCCTGTGAGACCGTCGACATACTCAGCCCGGTACGCACTTTAAGATCGGACTGACTGATCGGCGCGTTTTCAACAATCAGGCGCAAAATGCGCGCGGTAACGTTTGGAGCTGTCATAGTTCCCTTTTGTCAGCAAGTGAGGCGTTATGACGGGCCAGATGCAGCGCGCCCGCCATGGCATCCAGCTGCGGTGCCACCAGCAGCGCACGGATATCATCATCAAGCCACGGCTCTACCGGCGAGGCCAGCCCGCCCATTAATGCAATGCGGCCGTTGCTCAGTGAGCGCAGTCGGCGCACCATCATAGCGATATCGTCAGCGGTTTGCTGAATCAACTTAACGGCGTGAGGATCCTGCGCGTCTGCCGCACTGAATACCTCTGGTACCACGCTCGCCCAGTCCCCCGGCATGGCGCTGCGCGTCCAGAGCAGCATCTCTTCCGCGCTGTGATGGAAGCGCGCCATAACGGCCTGCGTGAAGTCGGTTTTTTCAGTCATATCTTCGTGTGCCAGCAGCGCCAGGCGCAATGCGCGACGGCCAAGCTCCGCTCCGGAACCCTGGTCGGAGAGTGCAAACCCCCAGCCGCCCAGCAGCGTGAAACGTTCGCCGTCCCATGCCGCGCCCTGACTGCCGGTGCCGACGATCATTACCGCCCCTGCACTTCCCGCATGAGCACCAACGCAGGCAATCTCAACATCACTGATCACCTGCAGGGAGGCACAGGAAGGACGCCAGTCGGCAAGCAGAGCTTTCACCGAGGCAACATTAGCTCCCGCCAGCCCTGCCACCAGCGCCGTTTTGTTCATCGCCGCAGATGGCAGGCCCGCGGCATCAAAGGCCCGGCCTTTTAGCAGCTCAACGCTATCGATAGCCTGGGTAAAGTGCGACCAGACATTTGCCGGGCCGCCGGTAACTTCGGCCAGTATCCTGCCGCTGCGATCTGTCAGCCGCGCACGGCAATGGGTGCCGCCCCCGTCAATACCAAGCAGATAATCTGAATGCACGGGCGCTCCCACTTTTATCTCTGTGAATCGTTGTTTCATTATTGACCGAACGATAGGTTAAAAAAACTTAAATCGCAATAACAAATAAATATGACGAAATTTACGCTGATAAAAAATGATTTATATCAATGCGTTGTTATCTTACCGCTTTGCGCGTCACAGTACAGTTATTGACATTAGTTTTCCTGTCGTAATAAGTTGGTGGTCAGATAATCTCCAGCTGCCCCTGCCTTTGGACGGCTGGCTTATGTCACCTCACGCTCATGCATTTCCGTCAGGGGTTTTAACATGAAAGTAGGCATTATCGGTCTTGGTTTCCGCCTGTCCCATGTGGTTCACGAGTTCAGCAAAGCTGATCCCTCCTTCGAACTGGCAGGTTATTACGATCCCGCACCGGCGGGGCTGGAAAATCTGCGCAGTTTCGGTATTGCTGCCGGAGCGGCATGTGATTCGATAAACGCGCTGCTGGAACTAAGCGGTCTCGATCTGATTCTGGTGGGTTCCCCTAATTTCTTACACCTGGAGCATATTCGCCAGGCGCTGGCGGCGGGTCATCGTGTATTCACGGAAAAACCGGTCGTGATTAATGAAGAGCAGACCATGGAGATGGCAAAGCTGGTGCGCCAGTACGGTAAGGATCGCATTCTGGTGGGGCTGGTGCTGCGCTACTCTCCGCTGTATCACGATCTGCTGACGGCGCGTGATGAAAACCGTTTGGGGGAAATTACGTCGATTGAAGCCACCGAGCATATCAAGCCTTACCATGGTGCTTTTTTCCAGCGTGACTGGCGTCGTCTGGAGAAATACGCCGGCCCCTATATACTTGAAAAGTGCTGCCATGATATCGATCTCTATCAGGGGCTGATGGGCGAGCGCCCGATACGGGTAGCCAGCTTCGGTGGCCGTAAGTCATTTACTCCGGCCCATGCTCCGCAGGGGGCGGTAACGGTGGATTCTGAGGTTTATCACGTTAAGCCGAGCGGATGGTCCAGTACCGATGCCGTCTTTGACAGTGATGCGGATATTGTCGATTACCAGACGGCAATCATTGAATATGCGGGCGGCGCTACTCTTTCTTTCCATGCCAATCTGAATGTGCCCGATGAGTTCCGCCGCTTCTGCGTTATCGGTACTGACGGTATGGCCGAGGGAGACTTTGTGCGTAATTATTTCCGCGTACATAATGCCCGCACCGGCGAAAAAGAGGTCGACACGGCCTACAGCGGTAACGCCTATGACGGCCATTACGGGGCGGATGCGCTGATGGCGGAAGAAATTGTAAAACATATTACCCAGGGGACACCGCTAAAAGTATCGGTGGTGGATGCGCTGGAAGCGGGCCTTACAGCAATTAAAATTGATCAGGCGCGTAAAACACGACAGGTGATCGATTTAACCGAGACCTGGAAAGAATTCGACGCCCACCAGGGCTAAACAGGGGGTGAGTTTACACCTCCCCTGATCCGGTGCGTTCCCCCTCACCGACAGGATGTTATAGCTATACGGACTGGCACTTACTCTCAACCGGCCACTGAGCCGGTTTTTTTTAGTTTAAAGCACTAAACAACCCCGGTCTGTGGCCGATAATAATTCTGCAATGAGTTTATCCCTCTCAAGTCGCCCATTTCATTTCTATCAGGTTCGGAACGTATGTTAACGACGCTTATTTATCGAAGTCGCCTGTGCAAAAGCGTCAGTTCGCCTTTTCTGGAACGGCTTTCAGGCAAAGCACAACGCTTTAATGAGACCGTTGGCGTCACAGGTATTTTGCTGTTTGACGGCGACTACTTTTTACAGATCCTTGAAGGTCAATCTGATGCGATCGATAAGGTGCTTTGCAGAGTCAGTGCCGATCCTCATCACCGCGAAATTGTGCAGCTGATGCGTGATTATGCCCCCGAACGGCGTTTCGGTAATCTGGGTATGGCGATTATTGATATGCGCAACCGGCAGCCCGATGTGCTGATTGAAGAAGTGCTGAAACAAGGTACCGCCAGATATCCGCTCACCTATGGTGATCGGGTATTCAAATTCATCAGAACATTTGTCTCTGGCCCGCGTAAAAGTCATCTGTCGCTGCCTGATGACAGCCGTCAGTGGCGCTTTGAGAGCGATATTCCCTCGGTACAGGTGACACCGTCACGCCCGGATAAAGCCGCCTGTCAGTTTGCCCTGCAACCTGTGGTTGAAACCAGCGTGCGGCAGATAAGCTATCTGGAAGCGCTGATACGCAGCCCTTCCGGCGGCTCTCCCGCAGATTATTTTGCCGCTATCCCGGCCGATAAACTGTATGAAGCCGATTTGTACGCCAAGAATGCTGCTTTTGCTCTGGCAAATCAGATGGATATTGGCAGCGCGCAGATTGCCGTCAATCTTCGCCCGATGTCTCTGGTGATGGTTCCTGGTGCCGTGAATATTCTGCTGGAGCAGATTGCCAGCAATGGTCTGGTGCCGGAACAGGTGGTAGTTGAAGTGACAGAAGATGAATTTATTTCCCGCTTTGATGAGTTTGAAAAGGCTATCCACCAGCTGCGTTATGCCGGTATCAGTCTGGCTATCGACGATTTTGGCGCGGGATTTGCCGGTTTATCTCTGCTCTCCCGGCTTCAGCCAGAAAAACTGAAGATTGATCGCAGCCTGATCGAAAATATTCAGTCTGACGGGCCTAAGCAGGCGATTGTGAAGGCCATTGTCGACTGCTGTTCAGCGCTGGAGATCACCGTGGTAGCCGAAGGGGTGGAAACCGCAGCGGAATGGCGCTGGCTGGAGGCCGCAGGGATACGGCATTTTCAGGGGTATCTGTTTGCCAGACCGCTGCTTAACGGCCTGCCCGCCGTCGCCTGGCCGCATAAAATCTGATGCTGGTGCTTCTGACGATAACGCTGCGCTAACCAAAGGCAGCCTGATGCTTTTTTTTGCGAGCCAGATAATCTTTGTCGGCGCGAATTTGATCCCAGCACGCCTTAAACACCGCCGCCGCAGCCGCCTTCTCTTCATTGAGTTCATAAGGCAGTACCTCTCCATCGGCATCGTACTTCTTGCCGCCTTTATGGTTAGCGTAGCGGCGGGCGCGGGTGTACCCCATCTGAATAAACTTGCGTGCCATATCCATGCCGACGAAATCATCGTCAGTGCGGTACTTTTCAAACAGCGCCATAATCTCCTTTGAAGACTCTTCTGCAATGGCAACCGTTTTGAAGCGCCAGTGCGGCAGGATTTCACCTTTATAAGGCTCAACCATCAAAACCCCCTGCTCTCCGCGTCCCACACGGTATAGCTCAGGATTTTTACGGCAGTCTGTCTGCTTATAATCCTGCTGATAGTCAAACTCCTTCATGGTTACTGCCCCTTCCTGACATGATGTGATTCAGCGCCCGTCAGGCCGCATTTGATACCTTTTAGCCTGGCATAAAGTGCATAGTAAGGCACGTAAAGCGGGTTGAAACGTCTGAGCATCCACTTAAGCCAGAATAAAATATCAATCAAAAAGAATTTCTTATGTTTTTTTGTTAAAAATCATCGTTTGTTGCAGTGTTATACTCTGTTTAGCAGGTAAGATAGGCGCTCAACAGTCGCCAGGAAGAAATATAAAATATATTCAGGTGTTGTGGGTTATTTGCAGGATATGACAGGACATAACAAAGCCAGGGGTATACAGTAGTGATGGCATATCTATTTATAAACTCTTCCTAATAAAATAAATAACAAGGGTTTATTTCAGTATTATCTTTATGTGAGGATGTAATAAATGTTCTTATTTTTTGATGTTTGATATTCACACCACTTTTAAATTTTTAGTTATGAAAGAATCATATGTAACTGGATCAGCCAGCATAACAATGTCTTAACGACCGATGATAATAATCGACAGCTATATGAGGTCTGTTTTATGTCATTTCTTGAGAATGTAATGAAACGCATCAGCAGTGCAACAACATCTACTGTGACCTGCCCGCTCTGTGGACACCGTTCAAGCCATGCAGCCAGTAAAATCCGTAAAAATCAAACGCTGCTTTGTCCGGCCTGCAAATCACTTTTTGTTGTTAATAATCAATAACCGACCACCTCTTCCTTCCCTCCAGCAGATACTGTTTTTTAATTTATTTAGAGCATTTGTGAGATTGTTTCCAACGTAATTTCACAATTGCTCTTGTGCGCCCGCTTCGCCTGAAGAGCCATATTATGAAATTAAGTCCAAAACATTCATTAAAGATGAAATTACGCGAAAAAATCGCCACTATTAAAAGTAAATGGCAGGGAGTGCCGGTGGCGGTTAATGACAGTGCGATCAAAGCAGAGCTATTTTCTGCCGCGCAGATGGAACTTTATGGCCAAAAGCTGGCGCGTTCACATCGCTTGTCACCAGATAAAATTCCTTACTACTTGCTGAAACGTCTGGACGATAACGAGTCAGTAATTACTAAGAATTGCTATCTGCTTAACAGCGCGGAAAAAATCAGTATTGCCCCCGCCGGTGAGTGGCTGCTGGATAACTATTATCTGATTGAAGAACAGATCCGCATGGTGCGGCATCATCTGCCTAAGAACTTTGGTAAAGGACTGCCGGTTCTTGCTGCACCACATGCCTGCCCAAGAATTTATGACATCGCATCGGAAGCGATTGCCCACGGTGACGGACGCTGGGATGTCGCCAGCCTGACCGGCTATATCAGCGCCTATCAGCGCGTCACACCGTTAACTCTGGGAGAGCTTTGGGCGCTGCCGGGTATGTTACGCCTTGCATTGATTGAGAACCTGCGCCGCGTCAGTAGTGAAGTGGCTCAGGCACAAAAAGAGCGCAACCTCGCCGATGCGTGGGTGAGTCAAATCATTGTCTGCGCCGAGAATACTCCGGCCGACCTGGTGATGGTTATCGCGGATATGGCCCGCTCACGCCCTCCTCTCAGCAGTGCATTTGTTGCTGAACTGGTGCGGCGGTTACAGGGCCGGGGCAATTTACTTTCCCTGCCGCTCAACTGGGTTGAGCAGCGGCTGGCAGAAAATGGAACCACTACCGACCAGTTGATACATCATTTTAATCAGCAGCTGGCTGCCAGTCAGCTCTCTGTCAGCAACAGCATCGCTGGTTTACGTTTGCTGAGTGAAACCAACTGGGCTGATTTTTGTGAGGCTTCAAGCCTGGTTGAACAGGTACTGCGCGAGGATCCCGCCGGGATCTATCCGCTGATGCATTTTGATACCCGTGACCACTATCGGCATGTGATCGAAAAGCTGGCCCGTATCAGTCACTTTAGTGAGCTGGATGTTGCGCGTCAGGTTCTGGCCCTCTCACAGGCCGCCAGTTCGCACTTCCCGCAGCACCATATTGGCCATTATCTGATCGGTGAAGAGCGCCATGTACTGGATAAACAGCTGTCAGCTAATACCAACTGGCTGACTCATCTGCGACATCGTTTTAACCAGGAACCGCTGCTGGCATGGCTGGGCAGCCTGTGCCTGTTGACTGTCGGGATCACTGCGGAAATTTTACAAACAACCGCCGAACAGGGCATGAACTGGATAATGTGGCTGCTGGCAGCACCGCTGGCGCTGGTTATCAGTCAGGTGGTGTTGCATCTGCTTAGTGAGGCAACTACCCGCTTCCGCAGCCCGCGCCCGCTTCCGCGTATGGATTTCTCCAACGGCGTTCCGGCCGAATTCAGCACCATGATTGCCATTCCCTGCCTGCTCACCAGTCGCAAGGCGGCAGAGGCGCTGCTTAATAGTGTGGAAGTCTTCTATCTGGGTAACAACAGTGACAATCTCTATTTTGCCTTGCTGACAGATTTCAGCGACTCGTTAACAGAGAGCAAGCCGGAAAACGACATGCTGCTGGAATGGACGATTTCACAAATCCACAGCCTTAATCGCCGTTATGCGCCCGATCGCCCGCTATTCTTCTTGCTGCATCGCTCATCCACGTGGAACGAGCAGCAGGGTGTATGGATGGGATATGAGCGCAAACGTGGCAAGCTGGCGGCACTTAACAGCTGGTTGCGCCAGCCCGCAGCACAGTTTTCTCATTGCGCTGGAGATGATAAATCCTTCCCTGTTGCGGTCAGATATGTCATTACGCTGGATAGCGATACGGTGCTCCCGCGTGATACTGCCCATAAACTGGTCGCAACGATGGCGCATCCGCTCAACCATCCGATTTATGATGCTGAGAAACAGCGGGTGGTGAAAGGTTACGGCATTTTGCAGCCAGGACTGGCTGAAGAGATCCCCCTTTCCGGTCAGGGTCGCTATGCGGCGATATGCAGCAGCCTGCCGGGTAACAACCCTTACTCAATGATGTCCTCAGATATTTACCAGGATCTGTTTGGCGAAGGAACATTTGTCGGCAAAGGGATCTATGATGTTGATATTTTTGCGCAAGCGACAGCGAACACCTGTCCTGAAAATCTGGTACTGAGTCATGACCTGCTTGAAGGGTGCTACGCACGTTCCGGGTTGCTGAGTGAGGTGCTGCTTTACGAGCAGTATCCGGCCAACTATTTATCTGATGTTGCACGGCGCACCCGCTGGATACGTGGCGACTGGCAGCTTCTCAACTGGCTAAAGCTGCGGGTAACAAGGGCTGATGGCTCCCGTGATAAGAATCCGCTCAGTACGCTGTCACGCTGGAAATTAGTCGATAACCTTCGCCGCAGCCTGGTGGCCCCGGCCCTGCTGCTGCTGCTGTTTGCCGCGGTACTGTGGGTTCCGAATCCGCTTTACTGGCTCGTCTTACTGGCGATGGTTCTGCTGTTACCCACTGCTCTGGCGATGGTTCAGGATCTCCTGTTCAGCAGTGTTCCGCTATTGCAGCGCCTTACTGGCGTAATCTCCGGCACGCTGCGCCGTTTGACACATATTTTTATCTCTTTTGCCACGCTGCCTCATGAGGCGGGCTACTCCTTACAGGCGATTTTTACCACCCTATGGCGACTGGGAATCTCACGCCGTAACCTTAATCAGTGGGCCAGCGTTGATCCTTACTCCGGAGCGGAAAAAACATCACCGACCCGTTTCTATCGCGCCATGGGGTTTAATGTTTTTTGCGGTCTGCTGCTGACGTCGCTGACTGCGCATTATGCACCGGCGTTGCTATGGTTTGCCGTACCTGTCAGCGTGCTGTGGTGCCTGGCACCGTTACTTCTCAGCTGGCTGAGTCGCACTCCCGCCCCGGTTACCGCGGCGCTGAATAGCGGACAAAAACGTTTGTTACGCCAGTCCGGCCGCGAGATTTGGGCGTTTTTCGACCACTTCGCCAGCGCTGAAGAGAACTGGCTGCCGCCGGATAATTATCAGGAACAGCCGAAACCGGCGATCGCCCATCGCACTTCGCCTACCAATATTGGCCTTTCACTGCTGGCCAACCTCACCGCATATGACTTTGGCTACATACCCGGATCTGAGGCGCTGAGACGTATCACCCTGACCCTCGATACGCTGGATAAAATGGAGCATTATCGCGGGCACCTGTTCAACTGGTACGATACCCGCACCCTTGCGCCCCTGAATCCACGCTATGTATCCAGCGTTGACAGCGGCAATATGGCCGGGCACTTGTTAACGCTTAGTTCGGGGTTAACCCGGCTGCGTCATCAGCCGGTTATGGATGTCAGCAGGATGCTGGAAGGTCTGGATGATACCCTGACCCTGCTGGAAAACCGCTGGGGCCAGAATGCACCCACCACACTGCGTCAGCTGCATAAACACTGCCGTAATGCCTCGGAGCTGCACCCGTCGCAGCTGCTGGATGAACTGAGGAAAATGGAGGGATTGAGTCAGCGCCTGCACCCTGCCGGTTCCGATGAAAATACCCCTGTTACCCGCTGGATTAGTCATCTTCAGCAACAGCTGACGCTATTTTGTCATGCATGGTCGTCGCTGCTGGGCTGGATTACTCCGGACTGGCAGGGTTCAACTCTGCCCTCCCTGTGCTGGCTGTCAACCGCCACGCCGGAGGGGCCAGGAGCGCCGACCGCTGAAACGCTGATCGCGGCACGTATACAGATCGATATTATCGCCGAGCTGGAACTGCGGCTGGCCGCGCATGCCAGAATGGATTTCGCCTTCCTGTATAACGAAGTCACTAACCAGCTCAGTGTTGGTTATGATTGTGATAATAACCGGCTGGACAGCAGTCATTACGATCTGTTCCCGTCAGAGATCCGTTTGACGACCTATCTGACCATCGCCACTAATCAGCTACCCGTCAAAAGCTGGTTTGCACTCGGACGTCTGTTTACCAAAATTGGCCACGATACGGCGCTGATGTCCTGGAGTGGCTCGATGTTCGAATATCTGATGCCTGATCTGGTGATGCCAACCTATCCGGGCAGCCTGATGAAGCAAATGAGCCTCTCTGCGGTTAATCGACAGATTGAATGGGGCAAAGAGCGTGGCGTGCCGTGGGGAGTCTCGGAATCGGGTTATTACGCCTTTGATGCCTCACAAAACTATCAGTATCACGCATTTGGTGTGCCGGGACTCGGTCTTAAGCGTGGGCTGGCAGGCGATATGGTGGTGGCCCCTTATGCCACTTTCCTGGCGTTAATGGTCACGCCAGGTAAAGCCTGCGACAACCTCGCCGTGCTGGAAAAAAACGGCGCTCATGGGGAATATGGTTTTTATGAAGCGCTTGATTACACCCCATCGCGTCAGGCCAGTGGCCAGAGGTTTGCTATCGTCCGCTCCTGGATGGCTCACCACCAGGGGATGTCGTTCCAGGCACTATCACATCTGCTGCACGATGCACCGATGACAGAGCGCTTTATGGCGGTACCTGCGTTTCAGTCCGCGCGGCTGCTATTGCAGGAACGGGTGCCTCATAATATCGAGCTTTACAGCCCGCGCAGGCATTTTGACGCACATGAAGGAACGCTGTTACCGGTTCATTATCAGCCGCGCGAGTTCACCGACGTGGACAGCAGCGCGCCGGAAGTTCAGCTGCTGTCAAATGAGCACTATCATCTGATGGTGACGCAGGCCGGCGGCGGCTACAGCCGTTGGAATGACCTGGCCCTCACCCGCTGGCGCAGTGATACCACCTGCGATAACTGGGGATCGTACTGCTATATCAGCGACGAAAAAACCGGAGAAGTGTGGAGTAATACCTGGCAGCCAGTGGGATCAGAACCCGATGAATATAAGGCCTCATTTACTGATGCCGGAGTAGAATTTACCCGCAGGCAAGGCACGCTGCATATCAAAACGCAGATTGTGGTTTCCCCTGAAGATGATATTGAACTGCGCCGCATTACGCTGACCAATCGGGGCCGCCAGCCACGTACGGTGGCACTCACCAGCTATGCGGAAGTGGTACTGGCCTCTGCCGGGAGCGATCAGGCTCACCCCGCTTTCAGTAATCTTTTTGTCCAGACCGAATGGATCGCCGATCATGAAGCGATCCTCTGCCATCGCCGGGCGCGTACGCCGGAAGAACAGAGCCCGTGGCTTTTTCATATGATGGTCGTGCATGGCAGAACGGAAAAAACAGCGTCGTTTGAAACCGACCGCGCTGCTTTTATCGGGCGCGGAAATGATACTTCCAGCGCTCTGGCTCCCGGGCAGAGTGGCCCGCTTGGTAACAGTGCGGGAGCAGTGCTTGATCCGGTGATGGCCGTGCGCCAGTCCCTGCTGTTGCAGCCTGGTGTTCCGGTGATCGTTGATATGGTGTACGGCGTTACGCCTGCTCGTGAGCTTAGTCAGGCGCTGCTGGAAAAATACCGTGATTCAGCGATTGCCGACCGCGTATTTGAGCTGGCATGGTCACACAGCCAGATTGTACTGCGCCAGATGAATGCCAATGAAGATGATGCATCGCTGTTTAACCGTGTTGCCAGCGCGGTGCTGTTCCCTGGTCCCGAGCTGCGGGCAGAAGCACAAATCATCGCCCGTAACCGACGTGGTCAGAGTGGTCTGTGGGGCTGGACTATCTCCGGAGATCTGCCGATTGTTATTCTGAACGTCGCCAGTGCGGAGAGCATTCCGCTGATTAATACGCTGATGCAGGCCCACCATTACTGGCGTCTTAAAGGGCTGGCTGTGGATCTGGTGATCCTGAATGATGGCCCGGGAGGTTATCAGCAAACGCTGCATAACCAGATTATGAACCTGATAGCCGCTGGCTCTGAGTCAGGCCTGACTGATAAATCGGGCGGTATATTTTTACGCAATGGTCAGCATCTTTCGCCAGAGGATCGTGTGCTGCTGCTGAGTGTGGCACGAGTGGTGATTGACGATCGCGCCGGTGGGCTGAAAGAGCAGCTTAATCTGCGGATGCAGACGGCGCTATCGTTACCGCTGCCTTTACCGCTGGTAACACCTGCTGATCTCCCTGCAAGTCAGCACCTCGAGTGGCAGCCGGATACTGACTCCCTGATCTTCTTCAACGGTCGGGGCGGCTTCTCTCCCGATGGACGCGAATATCAAATTCTGCTCGGTGAAGCGGGATCTACGCCAGCACCATGGTCAAATGTGATCGCTAATGACAGCTTTGGTACCGTGATTTCAGAGGCCGGACAAGCCTATACCTGGTTTGAAAATGCCCATGAATACCGGCTGACTCCATGGGAGAACGATCCGGTAAGCGATCGTTCTGGTGAAGCCTTCTATCTGCGTGATGAAGAGACGGGCGCTGTCTGGTCTCCGACTACTCTGCCCGTGCAGGGCCAGGGGCACTATCTCAGCCGTCACGGTTTTGGTTACAGCGTATTCAGCCACCGGGAAACCGGTCTGGACAGCGAGCTGACGGTGTTGGTAGCGGAACATGCGCCTGTGAAGCTGGCCATTCTGACCGTCGCCAATAACTCTGGCCGCACCAGGATGATATCTGTTACCGGCTACGTTGAATGGACGCTGGGCGAATCGCGCAGTAAGTCAGCTATGCATATCATCACTTCTCCTTCAGCGGTGAGGGCCGGATGCGGTGTGCTGGCTAACAACTACTACAGCAGCAACGGCTCTGACAGAACGGCGTTTTTCGCGGTGACCGGGGCGCACTGCTCTCTCACCGGCGATCGCCGGGCCTTCCTCGGCCGTCACGGTTCCCGTCACTCTCCTGCGGCGATGACACAGCGCAGATTGCCGGACACCACCGGAGCCGGGCTTGATCCCTGTGCGGCAGTTCAGTCGGCCACGACGCTAATCGATGGCGATCAGCGGACGTTTATTTTCGCTCTTGGCATCGGGCAAAACCCACAGGATGCGGAGGCGCTGATCGCTCATTATTTGAATGAAGATGCGGCCCGTCATGAACTGGCGCAGGTGCACCAGCACTGGCATAACATCCTGGATAAAGTCGTGGTCACCACTCCCGATCCGTCAGTCAACCTGCTGGTTAACGGCTGGCTGCTGTATCAGACGCTTGCCTGCCGGATTATGGCACGCAGCGGCTACTATCAGTCGGGAGGCGCATTCGGCTTCCGTGACCAGCTGCAGGATACTCTTGCCCTCAGCCATACCGCTCCTGAGCGTCTGCGCGACCAGATAGTGCTGTGCGCCTCAAGACAGTTTATTGAGGGCGATGTCCAGCACTGGTGGCACCCGCCTCTTGGGAACGGCGTGCGTACACGCTGTTCGGATGATTATCTCTGGCTGCCGCTGGCGATATGCCATTACGTGACCACCACCGGGGATACTGCGCTGCTGGACGAATCAGTTCCCTACCTTGAGGGGCGTCAGCCTGCGGCTGGTGAGGAGTCGGTATATGAACAGCCGACCATCAGTGCCATTGAGGAGACGGTTTGGCAGCACGGGTTGAAAGCCCTGCTCCACGGCCTGCGTTTTGGGGAACATGGACTGCCGCTGATAGGAACCGGCGACTGGAATGACGGTATGAACCTGGTGGGTATTGAAGGTGAAGGAGAAAGCGTCTGGCTCGGGTTCTTCCTGTACGATATTTTGCTGCGTTTTGCCGCTCTGGCCGACCAGCGCGGGCAGACGGATATTGCCAGACAGTGCCGTAAGGAAGCCGGTAAGCTGAAAAATAATCTCAACACCGCAGGATGGGATGGCGAATGGTATCGCCGGGGTTATTTTGATAACGGCGAACCACTGGGATCTCACCTGTCGCAGGCCTGCCAGATTGATGCCATAGCCCAGAGCTGGGCGGTACTCTCCGGCGCAGGTACGCCGGAACAGTGTGCACAAGCGATGCAGGCGCTGGACAGGCGGCTGGTCGATGAAGATGCCGGGATGATTAAGCTGTTAACGCCGCCATTTAATGGCGACGGGCCTAATCCCGGGTATATCCAGGGGTACGTCCCCGGCGTTCGTGAAAACGGCGGGCAATATACTCATGGGGCAATCTGGGCGGTTATGGCGTTTGCACAGCGGGGAAACAGTGAGAGAGCGTGGCAGCTGTGGTCGATGATCAACCCGATAAATCACAGCCTGGATGCTGGTGCAGTGGCACGCTATAAAGTAGAGCCTTATGTGATGACGGCCGACATCTATAGCGTTGCGCCTCATACCGGGCGCGGTGGCTGGAGCTGGTACACAGGTTCGGCAGGCTGGGCTTATCGGCTGCTGGTCGAGTCTTTGCTCGGGATCACCCGTGAAGGAGGCAGCCTCTCTGTCAGGCCGGTGTTACCTGAAGCCTGGCCTGCTGTCAGCCTCACTTATCGCCACGCCAGCAGCGAGTATCATATTCAGATTTCACGCGCGGGAGAAGGTTACAGTGTCACGCTGGACGGTGTTATCCAGCCCGGGGAACGCATTCCGCTGCTGGATGATGGACAACATCATCAGGTGGAGATCAGCCTGGGTGACAACGTCAGAAAGGAACCTGCTGACGGCATACGGTAAGCAACAGCTGACGCAGCCAGCGATGGGCCGGATCGGCTTCGGAACGAGGATGCCACATCTGTGATACGGTGATACTGCCGGTTTTCACCGGCAGTTCAAATATATGCAGAATTCCGGCGGGCTGATTAAGTAAAAAAGAGGCCGGAACCAGCGCCACCAGCTCGGATGCGCGGGCTACGGCCACCGCAGCAGGAAAAGCAGGCACCACGGCGTTTATCTGGCGGAACAGGCCGGATTCTGCCAGCGCCCGATCCACCGGGCCTTCTGCCCGGCCGCTGCGTGATGCCACCACATGGCCATAAGCGATATAGTCGTTTATGCCGACCTTTGGTAACAGTGACAGCGGATGTCCATTTCGCACCACGCCAACAAAACGATCGCGAAACAGCGCCTGTAAGCGAATTTCCGGCCCCATATCCCCTGCTACACCAATTTCCAGATCGACCCGTCCCTCGCGCAGCGGCTTAACGCTCTTTTCCGCCTTTGCGGCAAAAGTCAGCCGAACACGGGGTGCCGACGCGGCTGCGGCGGCTATTAATGCCGGGCCAAAGGCTTCCACAAAACCGTCATTGGCGCGTAGCGTAAAAGTACATTCAAGACTCGCCGGATGCAGTTCAGCACCCGCAGGACGCAGCACTGCACGAGCCTCAAATACTGCGTTCTGGCTGCGTTCGCGAAGCGCTTCGGCCTGGGGCGTCAGTACCATATTTCGCCCGGCACGCACCAGCAGCGGATCGCCAGTGACGCTCCGCAGGCGGCTGAGAGTACGGCTCATCGCCGAAGCACTCAACCCCAGACGCCGTGCAGCTGCCGCTACGCTGACTTCAGTGAGCAGCACATCAAGGGCAATCAGTAAATTAAGATCGGGTTCAGTCATGGCAGCAACGTGACCTGGTGATAAGTAACAGAAAGAAAAGTCGGCTAGCGTACCAGCGCCGCCAGTTCAGGATCCGCCATCAGCCGCTGCCAGGCCTGTTCGACGGCATGCGGCACATCAACATGGCCGATAAACCCAAGACCCAGCGGGCCATAGCCATTATGATCGTCACGCAGCCGACGCACTTCGCCCAGCGCCATGGAAACATAGCGCTCCAGCGTCCATAGCCCCTGCTGCGACGCGGCACCGCTCATCACAATCTGACCGTCCTGTAACGTCAGTTGCGGAATAAAGACCGGCCAGCTGATAAAATCCGCCTGTCGACCCTGACGCTGCCATTCGTGCTCAAAGGTCTCCACCGTTCTGCGCTGCATTAGCGGATCCTGAATAATAATAATACGGCGAGCCTCGATCTCACGGGCCTGTAAGATTCTGCGGCTGAAGGCAGCGTTCTCGCCACAATTGCGGGACTGATCTTCAACAATCAGCCGTTCAGGATGTATGCCAAACCTTTCCACCGCGACATCGGCCAGCAGCTGTGCTTCGCTTGATGCTGCGCTGGTTATCTGCATCTCATTTAATGCCGTTTTCAGTAGCCCGGTGGAGTGCCCAACGCCGCCGCTGAGTAATACAGGGATCGTGGTTGCCGCCAGGCGGGAAAATGCACCGAGGATCCCGGGAAGCACCGCATGGCCCGCAAGGATAGCGACATCGCCGTGCAGATCCTGCTCACCGCTGATGTCATTCACGGCAAGCCAGTGAGAAATCGTATTGAGATAGTCAAGATTCTGCGGGTTAAGGATCATAACCGGAGGCTTTTGCTGAGAGTACATCTGATGGATGATAACACCGATACTTTGTATTTTGCGAACAGGCATAGCACGGATGCTATGCCCTGGTTCAAAATCCGGGCGAACCCGGTGTTGCTATGGTCAGCCTGATATTACAGGGACATATCGACCACAATACGCCCTTCAATTTTACCGGCATGCATGCGGGCGAAGATATCGTTGATATTCTCCAGCGGCTCGACGGAAATACTGGCGGCTACTTTGTGACGTCCGGCAAAATCGAGAGACTCTTGCAGGTCTTTACGGGTACCTACAATTGATCCGCGAATAGTGGTACCATCCAGCACCATATCGAAGATCGACATGTCGAATTTACCCGGTGGCAGACCGTTCAGCACCATGGTGCCGCCACGGCGCATAGTACCAATCGCCTGTTCGAAGGCTTTCGGTGATACCGCCGTCACCAGCACACCATGTGCCCCGCCAAACTCTTCTTTAAACACCTTAGCCGGGTCAACTTTCAGGGCGTTTGCCGTTACGGTTGCACCAAGACGTTTAGCAAAGGCCAGCTTCTCGTCGTCAATATCCACTGCTGCTACGTTAAAGCCCATGGCAACCGCGTACTGCACGGCCATATGCCCCAACCCGCCAATACCGGAAATAACCACCCAGTCACCTGCTTTGGCTTCGGTCATTTTCAGCCCTTTATATACCGTGACACCGGCACAAAGGATCGGGGCGATTTCGTTATAACCGATGTTATCCGGCAGAATACCGACGTAGTTTGCATCGGCCAGGCAATATTCAGCGAAGCTGCCGTTAACCGAGTAACCAGCGTTTTGCTGCGAATGGCACAGGGTTTCCCAGCTGTCCAGACAGTGTTCGCAATGGCCACAGGCGGAGTATAACCATGGTACGCCCACGCGATCCCCTTCCTTTATGTGCTTTACGCCGTCGCCCACCTTGACCACATAACCCACGCCTTCATGACCAGGAATAAACGGTGGCTGTGGTTTTACCGGCCAGTCACCTTCCGCTGCGTGCAAGTCCGTATGGCAAACGCCAGTGGCAACAATTTTTACCAGCAGCTGGCCCGGGCCTACTTCAGGAATCGGTACCTGTTCAATTACCAGAGGTTTGCCAAAGGCTTTAACTACTGCGGCTTTCATCGTTTTCATTTTCAGTCCTCGAAGGAAAACAGGCTTAAAATAGCCCTAAAGGTGCTGTGTCATAGCTGACCAGCAGATTTTTGGTTTGCTGATAGGCATTCAATGCCATTTTGTGGGTTTCACGCCCTACGCCTGAGTTTTTGTAGCCCCCAAACGCAGCATGTGCAGGATAAATGTGGTAGCAGTTTGTCCAGACGCGGCCCGCTTTAATATTGCGGCCCATGCGATACGCCAGGTTACTGTCGCGCGTCCAGATCCCGGCCCCCAGACCAAACTGTGTCTCATTAGCGATAGCCAATGCTTCGGCTTCATCTTTGAAGGTTGTAATCCCGATAACCGGGCCAAAGATTTCTTCCTGGAAACAACGCATCTTGTTGTCACCTTTAATCAGGGTCGGCTGGATGTAATAACCGTTATCCAGCTCAGGAGAGATAGAGGCGCGTTCACCGCCGGTAAGGATATTTCCGCCTTCCTCACGCGCTATATCAATATAGGAGAGAATTTTATCAAACTGCTGAAGCGATGACTGCGCCCCGATCATTGTCTCGGTATCCAGCGGGTCACCGCGTCGGATTGTAGCCACTTTTGCCATCACTTTTTCCATAAACGGCGCGTAAATCGACTCATGGATAAGCGCGCGGGACGGACAGGTGCAGACTTCACCCTGATTGAAGAAACCGAGTAGCAGGCCCTCCACCGCTTTATCAATAAACTCCGGGTCGCCACTCATCACATCGGCAAAGTAAATATTCGGCGACTTTCCGCCCAGTTCGACGGTGCAGGGAATAATATTTTCCGCAGCACAGGCCATGATATGCCGGCCTACCGGAGTGGAGCCGGTAAAAGCAATTTTGGCGATACGCTTACTGGTCGCCAGCGCCTCACCTGCTTCACGGCCAAAGCCCTGTACAATGTTTAATACGCCAGCCGGGAAGATGTCACCGGCAAGTTCCAGCAGCAGAGTGATAGCCAGCGGGGTCTGTTCAGCGGGTTTCAATACTACGCAATTGCCTGCCGCCAGTGCCGGGGCCAGCTTCCACGCCGCCATTAACAGGGGAAAGTTCCACGGGATGATCTGCCCGACTACGCCCAGCGGTTCATGAAAATGATAGGCGACTGTTTTCTCGTCAATCTCCGCCGCGCTGCCTTCTTGTGCACGCAGACACCCGGCAAAATAACGGAAGTGATCAATAGCCAGCGGAAGGTCAGCGTTAAGGGTTTCACGAATTGGTTTGCCGTTATCCCAGCTTTCAGCGACTGCAAGATATTCAAGGTTAGCTTCAATACGGTCGGCAAGCTGTAGTAACAGGTTTGAGCGATGCTGCACGCTGGTTTTCCCCCAGTCCGCAGCGGCACGATGGGCAGCGTCAAGGGCAGCATCAATATCACGGGCGTCGGAACGCGGGAAATGTGCGATATCACTGCCGTTTACCGGGGAGGTATTCATAAAGTAACGACCGCTTTGCGGTTCTACGAATTTTCCATCAATAAAGTTGCCATAGGATGCTTTGAAGGACACTAAAGCCCCGGGTGTACCTGGATGGGAGTAACGCATCGCTAAATCCTCTTGTAGGGTAGGTCTTCGAGAGATAAACAACCGCGCTGCAAACCAGTTCTCGACTTTGTCACGGTTGACCCTTCCCTTTTGCACACATCGTGCCAGTTCTTAATTTCATTTCAATCGTAAAATTACGATAATTATCAAATATATGGAGGTAGGCCATTTGGGGTATTTTTTCGGCGGAAGAGAAACTTCCGCAACTGTGTTGCAAATCGCAACACAACAAAAACTTGATGGCTACAATATCGCAACAACATCATCAAGGCGTGAGGTTTTTAATGCAGGGAAATTCGTCAGCCGTCAGCACTTATGGGATCGCCACAGACCCCCTTCTCAATGACTCCTGGTATCGCAGCCAGCTTTACGGGCTGGATCGCCTTTCCGACGACTTTCCCCGTATCCGCCAGTCTGAGCTGGCAGACCTGCTTGCTCACCACTCTGCACTGCAACAGTTTGCGCGGCCGACTATTCGGATCCTGGCTGAAAAAATCGCTGATAAGCAGGCCGTGGTGATCCTGTCTGATGCCAGTGGCCTGGTGCTGAATACTTTTGGCGATATGCAGGCGCTGCAAAAAGCAGAGCGTTTTGCCCTTGCTCCGGGAAATTTGTGGAGCGAGTGCGGACGCGGCACCAATGCCATTGGCACAGCCCTCGCCATTGAAGAGTGCTGTGAAATTGACGGGCAGCAGCATTTCCTCACCAGCAACCAGGGGTTGTACTGCGCCGCGATCCCCCTGCAAAGCCCCTGCGGGAAGATTGCCGGCGTGCTTGATATCTCCGGCCCTGCCAATTTTGCGCACCCCCATACTCTGGCGCTGCTCAAGGATGCCGCACAACAGATCGAGTATCTGTGGGTAAAACAGAGCCTGAATCCAGACCAGTGGATAATGAACCTGCACCGGAAAATTGAAGGTCTCGACCGCGCTGATGAACTGCTGCTGGTGTTCTCAGATAATATGCTGATGGCGGCGAATCGGGTGGCGATGCGCGAGCTTGAACTGAGTGCTGAACAGATGGGCAGTGTCACTTTCCAGCAGCTGTTTCCGCAGTCAGAACAGCAGGCAAACCTGGTGCCCCAATCGTTGACCACCGCTGACCAGCAGCACTATTTCTTCCGCCTGCGCGCGCCAACACGCACCCGCTTTCACTCTGCTGACGTTACCCCCTCCGCGCTGCCTTTTTCTCTGCGTGATGACGGCAACAAAATGGTGCGCCTGATGAATGCGGGCGTTTCTCTCTGCCTGCATGGGGAAACCGGTAGCGGTAAAGAGTATGTCAGCCGGGCGCTGCATCAGCAGAGCCGCTGGCAGAGGGGAAAGTTTGTTGCCATTAACTGTGCCGCGATTCCGGAATCGCTGATTGAGTCAGAACTGTTTGGTTATCAGCCTGGTGCGTTTACCGGAGCCAGTAAAAATGGCTATATCGGTAAAATTCGCGAAGCTGACGGCGGCGTGCTGTTCCTTGATGAAATTGGCGATATGCCGTTAGCGTTGCAAACCCGTCTGCTGCGGGTATTGCAGGAGAAAGAGGTGGCTCCGCTAGGTTCCAGCCGCAGCTGGCCGGTAAGTTTTGCCGTTATCAGTGCCACTCACCGTAATTTGCCTCAGCTGGTGGCGGACGGCACCTTCCGCGAAGATCTGCTCTACCGCTTGCAGGAATTTGCGCTGACTATTCCGCCGCTGCGGGAATGGCCGGAACTGGACACCTTTATTATGCAGCTCTGGCAGAATATGGGGGGAGAACAGCGCGGGATCAGCATGAAGCCACAGCTGCTGGATATCCTGGTGCAGCACCCATGGCCCGGTAATGTTCGACAGCTGCGTAGCCTGCTGAAAGTACTGCTGGCGCTGGCAGAAGATAATGAAGAGCTGGATTGCAGCAGTCTGCCTGCCGAATACCGGATGGCAGTGAGTGAGCCGCTGCCTGCGCTGCAACAGCATGATGAGCAGCTGATTGCCGCTACTCTGCAACGTTTCAACGGCAATATCAGTAAAACGGCTGAAGCACTGGGCGTGGCACGCAGCACCCTGTATCGGCGTGCTGCGCGCAGCCATACTGTGGCAGGTCAGTTACCCAGTAAATCGGTACCATAAGAGTTATCAACAGTGCAGATCCAGCCGTCGTCCGGCTGATGCCGAAACACATAGGTGGCGCGCCGGGTGGTGGTGATCGTGCCGCCTGTGCCGTCCGGGTAGTGCAGGACAGTTTCCATAATCACCAGTGCATCACCCGCCCCCTCGATCACCTGCATCTCGCCCTGCTCTACCCGCAGCTGCCCCTGAAAATGGTCGGAAATAGCGATAAATGCCTTACGGATATTCTCGCGCCCTCTGACAATCATGCCCGGTTTAACCACCAGAGCTGCATCCTCTGCATAGTTGCGCATCAGGCTGTCAAAATCGCGTGCACTGATTGCACGGTCGCAGGCTTCTATGATCAGGCGTATCGGGTGTGAACTCATGGATCAGATCTCCGCACTGTGGAAGTTATAACGCCACACTGACATAATAGCCGTTCTTAAAACAAGCAGATTTGTGGTTCGCCGCGTACCCTGTCTCCGGTTAATGTTATAAACTGCTTTAAATATTAATTAATCAGTCTGTTAAGGACGTTATTTAACTAAATAAACCCGGCATGTAATTAAATTAACTGTTAAGTAATTAAATTAATTTAGAGATTTGGTTTAAATATAATAAATAGTTATTAACTTTTCGTTAAATTGCGCTAAAATATCGCCTCAATTTGTTAACCTATATTGATGCGTTATTAAAATGTCTAACTCCAAAAAAACTATTCCCCTGCTATCTCTGTCAGCATTATTGGTTTGTACCAGTACCTGGGCTGAAACCCCTGCATCGCAGAAAACCGACGTACTGCTGATTGGTGGCGGTATCATGAGCGCCTCTCTTGGCACCTGGTTACAGGAACTTCAGCCAGGCTGGAAACAGCTGATGGTAGAGAAGCTGGATGGTGTGGCCCTTGAATCGTCAAACGGCTGGAACAATGCCGGCACGGGGCACTCCGCGAATATGGAGCTGAACTATACGCCAGAGCGCCCGGACGGCTCTATTGATGTGTCCAAAGCGCTGGAAATTAACGAGCAGTTTATGATTTCCCGCCAGTTCTGGACCGCTCAGGTGAAACGCGGCGTATTGAATAACCCACACTCATTTATTAACTCCACCCCGCATATGAGTTTTGTCTGGGGCGACACTAACGTTAATTATCTGACTAAACGTTATGAAGCATTACAGCAAACCACCCTGTTCCAGGGAATGAAATTCTCTACTGACCAGAATCAAATAAAACAGTGGGCACCGCTGACTATTCAAGGTCGCGATCCGCAACAGAAAGTTGCTGCCACCTGGACTCCGGTTGGAACTGATGTTAACTACGGTGAAATCACCCGCCAGCTGATCGGCAGCCTGAAGAAAGACAAAAACTTTACGCTGGAAACCTCGGCAGAAGCCACGGATTTCAAACGTAATGCTGATAACTCCTGGCATGTGACCATCACCGATGTGAAAAGCGGTGAAGAACATAGCGTTGACGCGAAATATGTGTTTATCGGTGCCGGTGGTGGCGCATTGAAACTGCTGCAAAAAACCGGTATTCCTGAGGCGGATAACTATGCTGGTTTCCCGGTAGGTGGTTCGTTCCTGGTGAGCGAAAACCCTGAGATTACTAAACAGCACACTGAAAAAGTCTACGGTCAGGCCTCTGTAGGGGCACCGCCGATGTCCGTTCCGCATCTGGATGCCCGTTATCTTGACGGTAAGCGTGTGGTGCTGTTTGGGCCATTCGCCACTTTCTCTACCAAGTTCCTGAAAAATGGTTCGCTCTTCGATCTGTTAAGCACCACGACCACCAGTAACTTTATGCCTATGACTCATGTCGGCATGGACAACTTCGACCTGGTGAAATACCTGATCGGTCAGGTGATGCTGGATGATAACGACCGCTTTGAAGCGCTGAAAGAGTACTACCCGAATGCGCGTAAAGAGGACTGGAAACTGATTCAGGCCGGTCAACGCGTACAGATCATCAAGAAAGATGAAGATAAAGGCGGCGTGCTGAAACTCGGAACTGAAATTGTGACCGATCAGCAGAAAACCCTGGCAGCCCTGCTGGGTGCTTCACCGGGCGCTTCCACCGCAGCCCCAATCACCCTCAACGTGATGAAAAAGCTGTTCCCGGAGCAGTTCAACTCACCAGAGTGGCAGAGCAAGATCCGCAGCATCGTTCCAAGCTATGGCCAGCAGTTAAATGGCAACACTGCGCTGACTCAGCAGGTGTGGGATGACACTGCAGCAACTCTGCAACTGGTTAAACCGCCGGTTATCAATATGAACAACAAGCCGTCGGATGCACCTTCTCAGCCTGAGAAACGTGCCGAAAGCGCGCAGCACGATATGGCGCTGTAATCCTGTTGTTCTCTTGCCCTGGCTCACCGCCGGGGCAAGTCCCCTCCTGTTTTCTCTGCTGTTTATCCTGGCAAACGTGCAACTTGTGTAAACGCCGCTTTATCCCGAGCGACCGTGTACGCCACCGTAGTCACTTTATTTTGTGAGGTGGTAACATCCACCGCTGGAATTGTTACCCGTCCCAGCAGTGTCGGTACATAGCCACCCACTTTATGTTCGCCAGAGGGTACATGCAGCAGCGCATGCTCTCCGCCATCCAGCACGCCGGCATCCCGGCCATCCACGGTGACAACCACCGCAGAACCATCGTCCGTTTGAGTGACAATATGTGAAACGTTGATCTGGGTAGGACCGCTGGCATATTGATCAGCGGGAATATCTTGCGGATGTTGAGCACAGCCCGTCAACATCATAGCCGTCGCGATGGTGGTCAGCGTCAAACGATAAAACATCAGGTGCTCCCTCTGCGGCAAATGAACTGACCATTATAGCGGCTGAGAGCAGAGAGATCGGCGTTGAAGGGTTAGGGATCGTCTGAGAAATGACGTTTGCTACCCTGCTTCCGCCGCTGTTGCAAACGGAACAGGGTAGCAGACAGCATCAGCCTGCGGCTTTATCTGTCAGGGCAAATGCAGGTTTGTTTCTGGTCACTGAGTAGGATACATGTGTTGCCTGATCCGTTTTAGTGGTTACTTCCACCGACTGAATGGTCACCCGGCCCAGACCAAACAGCGTCTGTACATAACCACCAACCTTATGCTTGCCTTCAGGAACAAACAGTTCTTTGTTCTCTCCGCGCGTCAGCGTACCGGCTTCTACGCCGTCGATAGTGAGGATCACTGAGGAGCCATCGTCAGCGCGGGTAACCACGTGAGTCACGTTAATCTGCGTCGGGCCAGAGGCAAACTCAGAAACAGCAGGCGTCGCTTCAGCAGCAGACACTTCTACCGTAGCCGGAGCCTGAGTGGATTTGTGGCTGCAACCTGCCAGCAGTAAGGTGGCCGTGAGCGCGGCGAGCGTGGAACGATAAAACATTAAGCGGTCTATCCTCAGTATAATTTCAGACGGTTATAATACGCCTGCATCCGGCTAAAAACACCTGACTGAGCTTAGGGTTGTTCCTAATTTACGAGAAGTTTACATCTTTTACGTCACCAGATCGTTCCGCTGCGTCAGCTGACAATCGTCACCATCAGCAAGACTGGCGTGACGCATGGCCGGTTGCCGGGTTAATGCGCAAACTTGGCTGATAAATGCTCACTTTGAAGCCCGTACTATGTTGCGTAGTTGCGTATCGCCAGAGCCGGCTCTCCTGCTGAATCAGCATGCCGGACTGAGGTTCGCGTCCAGAGCTCAGGCGTGAAAAAAACCACGACCTGCTGCATAGGAGACCGTGGTTTTTATATCAGTAACATAAAATATTCAGAATTTATCAGCGATCAATAGCACTTAACCGGATTGCCGAATAGATAACCCAGACTGATACCCACTGTAAAAGCAATGCCGACAATAACAGATCCGCCGGAGACCTGTTTAATTTCTGATGGATTTAATACTTTCATTTAGCACACCTCTTTTTCAACCGCATGATGATTAATCATGAACTGAATCAGATTTAATCTGTTTCTTATAATACCTGAATAGCGCAAAACCTCGCGCGCCAGATTTCATTAGGATCAATGTGTAGAGAGGTTTCTGTTAATTATACCCACTCCATTTATTGGAAAGGCCACCGAGCCAGGAACCAATTTGCCATCCAAGCTGAAGAGCGCCAATAGGCGGACTAATTATGCCAACTAATTTACCAATACCACCACCGCTAACGCTTGCGATCTCATTCAATTTAAGTTCACGCATGTTAATGCTCCTTGTTGTGTTTTTTGGATAAATTCTATTATTGAAATTGAGAAGTGATTATAGATTAAAATATCTTCCGCATCGTGATTAAACTCACAAAAAACAGATCGCCACATTCAGAGGATTTGTTTTCAATATATTCTTACTCATTGTTAATAATTGGATTGTTTTGGTGGCAATAACGCTTTAATTAGACTGTTTTATTGCATTTTTAGGTTGGTGTTTATAGTCTATACTATCCGCTTAGATTTCTACTTCAGGAGAGCATTATGCACGGCCCCGACCCTAAAGATACTCACCCTTTGCCCGGTTTTCCGCAGGTCTGTTTTATTAAAAACAGCGTTAGTAATCCCAATATTATCATTGGTGATTACACCTATTATGACGACCCGGAGGATTCAGAGAACTTCGAACGCAATGTGCTTTATCACTACCCTTTTATCGGTGATAAGCTGATTATCGGCAAGTTTTGCGCGTTGGCACGCGGAGTGAGATTTATTATGAACGGTGCTAATCATAAAACCTCCGGTTTTTCGACCTTCCCGTTCTTTATTTTTGGCAATGGCTGGGAAAGTGCTGCACCTGAACCCGGCGACCTGCCCTTTAAAGGCGATACCTGCGTTGGTAATGATGTCTGGATAGGCTATGAATCACTGATCATGCCCGGAGTTAAAATCGGTAACGGTGCGATTATCTCCTCACGCTCCGTGGTGGTGTCAGATGTTCCTGCTTATACCATTGTGGGGGGTAATCCGGCAAAAGTAATCCGTCAACGTTTCAGTGATGAGGTTATTACTGAGCTGGAATCTATCGCATGGTGGGAATGGCCGGTAGAAAAGATCACACAGAATCTGGCGGCGATTATCGATGGTGATATTAGCTGTTTAAGGAAATAGAGAGCGGATCGGGCTGACCGATCCATCTCAATCTTCAAATAATAATGCTCGGGTATGTTACTCATTATTAATGACAAGCTACTTAAGAAAAAAATAATACTATTTAGCCACCTTAACAAGTACTGGAAATAATTAATCATGGCGTGACAGATGCTATTCCTCGAATAAAATAGATATAAATCAAATTTAGTCGCTTTCTAACACCTTCAAAAACTGCTACTTTCGCTCCTTTCCCAACCCCTTCGCGAGGATGACTGGCGAAATTCTCACCACTTCAGCAGGCTATGAGCAAAGTACTCACCTGTTTCACTGCTTATTTGCGCATTTGATTTAAGTCGCATACAACTAAAGTAGTCTGATTACTCACGCTTTTTACTTCCGAACTCTGACTATAAGGTCTTTTTGCGTGGCAAAAATCTTCTTACGCAGTGGTAACCTTGACGCCATCCTCGCCCTTGGTGAGAACGGACAGCCGGTTTATCTTTCGGCTCTTCAACTGCGCGAAACCCTGCGCCTGAGAAAGCAGGCACAGGTGGCAGACTGTCTGGCCATCCCGCAACCGAACGATGCCGGTGACCGCCTTGACTGGTATTCTCCGGTAGAGGGCAAAATCACCTCCTGGGCCGCAGCCAGTCATAGCGCTCGCACGTCCGCCCTCAACCAGCTGGTAGCCTGCCAGAACACTATTGCCTCGATTAGTGAACGCGCACAGCAGTCCGACAAACCCAGCCAGAAGCTGTTCGGTGCCCTGCTGAATAAAGCGTTGCAATTTCCCGATCAAAACTACGTTTACCTCGTTGGTGGCAAACCGGTAATTACTTTTTGGGGCTTCGTCAGCCTGGACAAAAAATCACGCCAGGACGTTTTCGACTGTCTGCGGATTGAAGAGGATGATGTGCCGTCGCTCGGGCTGTCACGCCTTGCCCCTGCGGCACCAGTGACGCCGCCATCAATTGCCGCCACAGTTTCCCCGGTTATTGCCCCACTGATTACTCCTGAACCCGCACCAGCTGCCGCGCCTGCACCGGCTCCGGTGGTATCACCCATGCCTGCGCTGGAAATTATTGATGAACCGGAAGTTGTTACTGAACCGGAAAAGGAGCCGCAGCCTGCAACAGTTGCTGCGCCAGGTAAGCCAAAGGCAAAAATATGGCTGCGCTACAGCTGGGTACTCCCGGCAGTAGCTCTGCTGATTACGTTTGGCGTGCAGCTGAAAAACAGCAGCGACAAACCAGCGGAAGAACCGCGCGAAACCCCTGCTGCCAAAGCGGCAACACCCAGTGCTGAACCCGTACCGCAGCCTGCACCTCAAGCGGTGGCTGAGGCCCCTGCTCCCGCGCCGGTAAAAACCACCTCACTGCCGCTGGCTGCGGCGGTTATCGCGCCGGTCACTCCTGCCACGACGGCAGTAGCAGAACCAGCTCCAGCACCGGCAGCAGAAGCTGTAGCTAACGTGCGCCCGGCAGGAAAAGATGATCTGGTGATGCCACAGGATGCCGTTAAAATTGGTTCGACAAAGTTCCTCAACGGCAACTGGCGCGTACTGGTTGAACTGAAAAACTCACTGACCGGCAAGCCACCGATGCTGAAATATCAAATGCAAAACGGTAAAGGTATCGCGCGCATTACTCAGGGTGACGGCGTAAGCTGCCGGGTGGAGGTGTTCGCCGGGCTGATGAAGTCAGGTAACCTGGTGATTAACAGCCGTACCAAAGCGCGCTGCACTGACGGTTCCCGCTATCAGATGCCGGAGCTGGTGTGTAAACAGGGTCTGACCGGTGCTGCGGAATGCAGCGGCCGCTATAACGACGACACGGTGCTGCCAATGACCATGAAGCGTGAGAGTAAATCATAATGCTGGCGACAATTGCTGACTTCAAACCAAATATGACGCTGGTACAGAACAGCGGTATTCAGTTTCTCGACTTTGCCTTAATTCCGGATCTGAATACCGACTGGCCGGGAAAATTCGTTCGTCAGACTGCGAACGGCCCACTGCTGCGCCTGAATTACAATGCGCAGGTAGGTAAATATCTGCTGCCGCAGGCGGCAGGCGCGACGCCGGAAGTGGTTAAACCTGAGTTCAGTTTTCCCCTGGCGCAGTCGCTAACGCTGCTAAACGGTCAGTGGCTGCCGCTGCCATTCTTCCGCTTCAATCCGCCCCGCACTTTTATTGGTGGCCCGGACAACTGGGCGCGCGTACGTATCATCGCGCTGGAAACCCCGGATGCAAACGGCAACACCCACCGCATAGTGCTGGCGTTTGATACTAAAGTCTGGGCCGAGGGTGAAGATGAGTCGCTGGCGCTGAATGAGAACGATGTAAAAAATGGCGTCAGCTTTGCGCTGGCACATCGCAGCGATGAACTGGGTGAGTTTCTCGACCATACCTGGGTCGACGGCTGGCTACGTGAGGCCTTTACCCAGGCAGCCTCAACGCTGGAACAGCGCCCGCAGGTAAATATTAAAGCCTCTCTGCGCGAGTTTGAATATCAGGCCCATTATCTGAATATTCTGCACCTGCTCGGTCAGCAGCTATCGGTGCCGGAGCTGAAAATCAGTGCGGCAACGCTCCAGGAACCCGCCATCGCCGTTGATTTGATCCTCGATGTTGGCAACTCCCACACCTGCGGCATCATGGTGGAAGATCACGTCGACGATCATCAGGGCCTGAAGCACACTTACGAATTACAGATGCGCAACCTCAGCGAGCCGCATCAGCTCTATAACGAGCTGTTTGAAAGCCGCGTAGAGTTTGCGCAGGCCAGTTTTGGTAAGCAGAACTTCTCGCTGGAAAGCGGCCGTGATGATGCTTTTATCTGGCCATCGATCACCCGCGTCGGTCGTGAAGCCGGGCAGCTGGCACTTCAGCGCCTTGGTACCGAAGGAGCAACCGGGCTTTCCAGTCCACGCCGTTATCTGTGGGACGAAGAGAGCTATACCCCGGGCTGGCGTTTCAGCCGTACACCGGGCAATCTGCTACAGGAACCGCTGGCAACAGCCCTGCCGCTCACCTATCTGATCAATGATGAAGGGCAGCCGCTGTATACGATCCCGCTGGAAGATCGTCTTCCCGTTTTCGCTCCGCACTACAGTCGTAGTTCGGTGATGAGCCTGATGCTGTCAGAGCTGCTGGCGCAGGCGATGTTGCAGATGAACAGCCCCTTACAGCGCCAGAAAATGTTGCACAGCAGTGCGCCACGCCAGCTGCGTAATATCATCCTTACCCTGCCGTCGGCGATGCCGAAGCCAGAACGTGAAATCTTCCGCCGCCGGATGCTGGAAGCCATTGCCCTTGTATGGAAAGCGATGGGCTGGCATCCGATGGATGATGACTTCACCAGCGCAGAAGATAAAGCCAAAAGCAGCGTGCCGGTGCCGGATGTGCAGATGGAGTGGGATGAAGCCACCTGTGGGCAGATGGTCTATCTGTATAACGAAACTCAGGTCAACTTTGGTGGCCGCGCAGAGGCTTTCTTTGCCAGCATGGCGCGCCCCGATCGCGCCCGTGCTGCCGATGAGCCGGCCGGGAAAACCCTGCGTATAGCATCAATTGATATCGGCGGCGGCACCACCGATCTGGCGATCACTCAGTACCGCCTGGATGATGGTGTGGGCAATAACGTTAAAATCATGCCACGCTTGCTGTTCCGTGAAGGTTTCAAACTGGCGGGCGACGATATCCTGCTGGATGTGATTCAGCTGTACGTACTGCCTGCCTTGCAGGCGGCATTTAAGCAGGCCGGGATGGTAAACCCGGAAGCGGTTATGACCCGCCTGTTTGGTCATGAGGGCCGCCTTGACGGCCACTCTACGCTGCGTCAGCAGGTGACATTGCAGCTGTTTATCCCGCTGGGCCAGGGGATCCTTGAAGCCTATGAAACCTTTGATCCGCTTGATCTGACGGCTGAAATTGACGCTCGTTTTGGTGAGCTGCTGACGCAGGCACCGACAGACAAACTACTCGACTACATCAACCGTGAGATCCAGCGTGAGCTGCCGGGCGAAGCCAGGGGTTTTGATATCTTGTCGGTACCGCTGATTGTCCGTCTCAGCAAGCTGCATGCGGAGTTCCTCTCACCGCGTATGAATATCACCCACAGCCTGCGCTCAATGTCTGAGGTGGTGGCGGTTTATGACTGTGACGTGCTGCTGCTGACTGGCCGTCCTTCGCGCTTCCCTGGCGTCCAGGCACTGTTCCGCCATCTGCAACCGCTGCCGGTGAGCCGGATTCTGTCACTCGACGGCTATCACACCAACGACTGGTATCCGTTTAACAAGCAGGGAAAAATCGAGAATCCAAAATCCACGGCGGCCGTGGGGGCAATGCTTTGCCTGTTGTCTCTCGATCTGCGTCTGGCGAACTTCTGGTTTAAAGCCGGTGATTTCCAGCCTTACTCCACTATCCGTTATCTGGGGATGCTGGATGGCACCGGCGCGCTGACGGCGGATAACGTCTGGTACAGCGATATCGACCTCGATCAGCATAATTTCACCCTTGACGTGCGCAGCCGCTTCCAGGTTCGCGGCGCCATCACGCTGGGCTTCCGCCAGCTGGACAATGACCGCTGGCCTGCCTCACCGCTCTATACGCTGACTATTGTTGATTCCCAACTGGCGCGAAGCGTGGCGGGCGATAAAGTGTTACGTATCAAGCTGGCGGTAAGTCGTCCGTTTGGTGAGTTTGGTCCGGAACGGTTTGATATTGCCGATGCTACTCTGGATGATGGCAGCCAGGTGCCGCTGGAGCATCTGCGCCTGCGCCTGAATACGCTGGCCAGCAGCGCCTCTGGAATGGCGCATTACTGGATTGACAGCGGGAGCGTCTTTAAGAAATGAAATCTCTCAATAAAATCCTGACAGCTCAGGCCAATAAAAAACGTGATGCCCTGACCCAGGGTATCGAGCAGGCGCTGACCTGGCTGGAAACAAACCGTCAGCAGGCACCGCGCCTGAATATGGAAGCGGATCGTCTGGCGATCAAGCTGCTGCGTCAGCATAATCGTGCCAGTGTGCTGGCACGCAATACTCCGCAGAACTGCGCCATCGGGCTGTTTGGCCTGTCTCAGGCGGGCAAGTCGTATCTGATCAGTGCGCTGGCGGCCAGCGAGAAAGGCCGACTTGAGTGCGCGCTCGGCAACAGCGTGCTGGATTATGCCAGTCAGCTTAATCCGCAGCAGCACACGGCTAATCTGGTTCAGCGCTTCAGCGGTCAGCAGCAGAGCAGCGATAGCAGCTGGCCGGTTCAGCTCTCTTTGCTGACCGAATGTGACCTTGTTGCGGTACTGGCTTTGCAATATGCACAGCGCGGAAGTGACACTGTCACTCCTCTTGATGAGTCTCAGTTTGGCGAACGCGTTCAGAATGCGGCGATGTATCGCCAGCCTGATGTCGTTAACGGCGTTAATCGCCATCAGATGGTTGCCCTGTGGGATGCTCTCAGTATCAGCCTGCCGCGAAACAGCGCGCAGGAGAGTCACTTCTGGCCGCAGGCCGTTGAGCTGGCACCGCTGCTGGGCGTAGATGACCGTGCCAGACTGTTCTCTCTGCTGTGGGGCGAAGATCGCCAGCTGACGGCGCTGTATCGCCAGCTGGCTCATGTTCTGCATCACCTCTCCGGCGTGACTCAGGTGTTAGCTCCCCTGAGCGTGCTGGATGAGCCTTCTTACAGTCTGCTTAACAGCTCCGGCGTCAGCCAGTTTAATGCCACAGCCGACCTGACGTTGCAGGTGGTACCACGCCATCTTGGCCGCAGCCTGGCACCCGTCAGCGTGGCACTGGCGGAGCTGACGCTATTGAGCCGTGAAGTACTGCTGCCGCTCTATAGTGCTCCGCGAGAAGAGCTGTTTACTGAAGTCGACCTGCTCGACTTCCCCGGCTTTATTGATTTAACCGTACTGCCCGACGATGAACAGCATGAGCTGGCGCTGGAATTTTTACAGGCGCGTCGTCCCTTCCTGCTTCAGCGTGCCGCCGAAGAGCAGGATGTCACCCATCTGCTGGTATGCAGTGCCTCAGCGCATCGCAATGAGACACGTCATATTGGTCGCCTGCTCGACTTCTGGGTTAAACAAACTCAGGGCGAAACCACAGCGCAGCGCAGCGGGCGTAAGCCCGGTCTGATCTGGGCAATGACACCGTTCGATCAACGCGTTACCCACGGTCATAATCACGACGCTGCGGTGCAACGTTTTGTGGGAAACCCCGGCGATGCCTGGGGTGCAATGCTGGCAATGGATGAGAAAGGTGTGCAGCGAATGGCTGCCTACCTGGTCAATGAAGTGCGTTCCGAAAGCAAACTGGCGCGAATTGCTACCCAGCGTGAGGAGATTCAGCGAGAGCTCAGTGAAAACCTTCTGGGACGCTGGTATCAGGCGGCCGAAGGGGAAGATCCGGCAGAGCGTCTGCGCATTGCTGAATCCCTGCTGAAAGCGCTGCAAACCCGCACAGGCGTACACGGTGAGCTGCTGGAACGTCTGGTGCCGGTTCGCGATACTCTGCGCCATCTGTTTCTGCAACGTCAGATGCGCACCGAACGCACCGCCGCCGACGAGTACAGCATTAGCGAAGACGATCCCTTTGGCATAGGAATGACAATCGACCTGTTAAGTGACGAACCTTTGAACGCTGTGCAGACCAGCTATCACAGTGCTCCTGTCGTCGATCAGGAAGCTGAATTTGCCCAGAGCGTCTACCGTCACTGGGTGAACCAGCTGCGCCAGCTGCCGGACAATGGCCCGCTGCTGGAGCTGTTGGGCATCAGTAAACCAACGCTGGAAATGCTGACAGAGGAGCTGATCACCGCCAGCGTTCGTCAGGAGCTGGAAGGATCGCTGGTGCGTGTGCTGGCCGACAGTGACGCACAGGGCTTACCGGCGGAGCAGATCGCCGATCGTCAGGTTTCCCGTGCACTTAGCGTGCTGGGTGATTTTGTTGCCTGGCTGGGTTTCCAGCAGCTGCCGGAAAAACAGCGCCCGGAAAGCCGCATCAATCGCGGACAGAAGATCTTTGCTAAACCAGAGGCGCAGACGGTGAATCTCGGCCCGGGACAACGTCTGACGCGTCTGGCATTAAAACCCAACAACCATGCGGCGTTTTACATCTACGACTGGCTGGTGGGCTTAAATGAGATGATTGTGCAGAATGCCGGCTATGCTGCATCGCGCGAGATCAGCCTTGAGCAGCGCGAGAAGCTGGCACAGATTTTAAAACTGATCCGCCGTTAATCCCCTGCGGGCATTGAGCTGATCCGTACGCTGAATGCCCCGCCGGTTTCCTGCTCTGCTTCCTGCATCACCGAGACAATCCGCTCCAGCGCTGCCTGCTGCGGATGGTTGTCCAGATGGCGTAAAGTAATTCGTACCGGCAGCGGAATACCTGCGGTTAACATATCCCACAGCGCATCGAGATTGGCACCGAAATAACCGAGATCAAACTTATGCGCAAACTGACGGTAGAACTCTTCCGTATCAGTGACGTGCTGCAAATCAATTGTCACCATCTGCATCTCAGTGTACCTGCTCAAAGTGGCGATAATGGTCGCGCGTGACATAGATCAGGCCGTCGCTGGAGTAAAGCATCCGATCCGTGCCGCGCCGCCCGCACTGATAGTTAACGTCGGCTTCAAACCAGCTCCGTCCGTTTTTCTCCGGCAGCCCTCCTTCACGATTACTGAAGCGATCGCCGCCAATGGCTCGCCCCGGCAGCACGCTACACAGATTGCCTTTAGCGGGATCCCATCCCTGACGGCGTGCATCACCTTTGCGGATGTAATACTCAGGAAGCTTCTGGTGCTGGCGAAAATAGTCTGCCACTCGCTGCTGCTTTGTCAGTTCGCTGATAGCGCTGCTGCTATCACTTTGACGCGTTGATACTGCCTGCTCATGAGCAGAGACCGGAGCGCGCGCTTCACCCTGCTGGCGCAGACCAGCATAGCTGGCAACGATGGCGAAGATGGCGGCAATAATGAGTTTTTTATTCATGCGCGCAGTTTAGCAAAACTGGCCTGGCAGATGATGAGAAAAATGCGATGCGGCCCGCACTTCAGGGGCCGCCGTTCGGGGGAGTTATTTATCTGCGTACTTCTTCATATTTTCAGGCGTGACCAGCTCAAACGGGATCCAGTGATAAGCGTCCAGTTTTTCGCCTTTGATCAGACGCTGTGCCACATCAACGGAGGCTTTGCCCTGTCCCACGGCATCCTGGAACACCGTCACCTGCATTTTACCGGAAGACATCGCCTTTAGTCCGTCAGGCGTGGCATCAATACCGCCTACCAGCACCTTACTCTCTTTGTTGCCTGACTGTTGCAGCGCCATAATGGCCCCAATCGCCATTTCATCATTGTTGGCGGCAACGATATCGATCTCTTCACCGTTACTGATCCAACTCAGCATCAGATCCATACCTTCACTGCGCGAGTAGTTGGCGCTCTGCTTCTGTACGACTTTCATTTTCGGATATTTAGCCACTACCTGTTCAACGTCTTTTGTACGCTGCAAAGCACCAGCATCGCTCAGGTTGCCAATCATTACCCCAACTTTGCCCTGATAATTAGCGAGTCGCGCCAGCTCTTCCATTTGTAAAGTGCCAGACTGCTTCTCATCTGATCCGACAAATACTACGCCCGGTGGCAGGGTTTTATCGCCAGGAGTACGGTTAACATAGACCAGCGGGACTTTCGCCTGGCTGACCAGTTTGGTCATCGCCGGGGTACCTGCTGAGTTCACCGGGTCAACGATAATCGCATCAACGCCTGCGCTGATAAAGCTCTGAACCTGATCGGTTTGACGGCCGACATCACCGCGAGCATCTTCAAACTGCACGGTAATGCCGCGCTCTTTAGCTTCTTTATCAATCGCCTGGCGAATAATGGTCAGGAAGTTCTGATCAAAGTAGGCCATTGATACGCCGATGGTTTCAGCCAGCGTTGAAGTGGAGCAGCTCAGTGCCGCTACCAGCAGCAGTTTTTTCATATGTTTCATTCTTATTCTCCAGAGGCGGCAAGATATCCTTGCGGTGAAAATGAAATATAAACACCGCAGCGAGAGAGTAATGAAACAAATGGTTTATCAGCAATCTAAATTTAACGGAATCGCAACATTCGTCACGCTTTACGTTCAAGAGGAGTAAAAACCCAATATCCGCTGCTCATTGCGGACTTCCATCCACGCAGGCCGGGCAGTTACCCTTCCTGATCGACACCGACGTTTAGCCTCAGGGAACATCAAAATATTAATTTTTTTTCTGACTGGCGCTTTCAGGCATTGGGACTATTCTTACGTCGGGATCGTTGCTGGTTCCTTTATGGTACAGTTTTACCGCCCGGCGAAAGCCGGGTTTTTTATGTCTGCGGAAAAACAAGGAGCATGTACCGATGATTATGCCGGTCAAAATTCTGTATATTCATTCAGCCGTCAGTATTACCTTAGGCGTTTTGCTTTATAACACTTATCGCAGAAAAGGAAGAAACCCCTCTGTTAAGAGCACAGCAATCATTATATTGCTTTTGATGCTGGCCATCGTCGCCGCTCTGGGAGGCTATCTTTGGGATGATATACATTCAGAATATTGATTGATGATGTGAATACTGTGGGTCACCCATACACCCAATCCATCGTAAGCATCAGAACTGGCGGTAATTGCTGAAAAAAGCGTGGTCAGCAGCATACTATCGCCCACACATCGAAACGGCAGTGTGGGCGATAGGATAAACATGTAAATCTGAAGCCAGCTAAAATTTTGCAAAAATATAAATGAACATTACCTAATGAAGAAAAACAGGAATGCCAAAACTGTCATGATTCCTGTTGCCCATTTCCATTTTTTGGATTTTTCAAAGTAAAAAAAGACTATCTGAGATATGAAGATAAAAAACAATATTATTCCACTAAAAACCTTTCCATTATCACTGCTATTATTTAGTGAACCTTGAGGAATCGTCGGATCCATATCGTATACCACATCGTATTTATCCACCATAGATAAATAAATCAGTACCATGCACAGTAGATAGAAAAGAATAAATAAAATCCTAATAAACTTATTCATATCATCTTAACCCTATTGCCAGATCAGCCTATTAAAGTGTTGCCAATTTTTCACAATAAAATCACCATATCGCGTATCTTTTTTGATACTTTCCAGGCTTGGGTTGGTGCCCCGGTTATATCTGGCTCCAATAATTTTTACATCATTCATACTAAGCTGAGATGGTAACTTGTCATAGTCGGCAAGTTGACGTAAGTGCATAGCCGCGAGGTTGATATTATAGGTGTCTTTTTCAAGACACTGCGACAGTACGCGGAGTTCTGATGTGCTCATCTGGTCTGCATTGAGGCCCATAGTTTTAGCGGCTGTACGCAGTTGCATACTGACGAATCCAAACGAGGTTTTAGCCGGTGGAGAGGTTACAGTGAAATTACGGTCGATATAGGCTGGCCCGCTCCAATCTATGACGCGAACCTCAAAAGCAAAACGATCTATAATATTTGGATCTCCGCCTACCTCAATCCAGCAGACACCAGCGAGTAATTCTGGGGGAAGTTTATAGCGAAGAGCAGTCGATCTGATCTGCGAACTATGTTTTTTGACCCAGGTGTCTTTAAAACCTCTGGCATAGTGTCTGCCGCCGCCGAATCTTTCAGGAAGGACTTTCCAGCGGAATACATCAAGAAAAGTCCATGAAGGTGATTTTGTCATCACCCTGCATTGTTCAAAGTTACGCATGTCCATATAAAAACCTCCATTTATTTCTCTCTGATGCTCAATGAAAAATCACGTTAAAAACTTTCGACTCTGAGAGCCTCAAAGAAACTCGAAAACCTGCTCGCCGCCATACTTTTAGTTATCTGATAAATCAGTCCATACGCTTATTTTATGCGACATATGAGAACCGTAAACAACCAAAAAAATATGTTTCATTTTTACAATCATATCGATGCCCAGACTCTTTGGTTCATAAAAGCAAATCAATGACTGATAAATATAACCATGATCGGCGTAAGGAATGGAAGGTCTTGGCAGTATAAAACTGCCCTGTTTTGCAGGGGTTTTGCAGAAGAGCTTTTTAACCCCGACATTTCCCCTTACTCACCCATACACCCAATCCATCGTAAGCATCAGAACTGGCGTGGTAATTGCTGAAAAAAGCGTGGTCAGCAGCATACTCGTCGCCGCCGGGCCGGTCAGCGCGTTAAACTGCTGTGACATCAGATAAACGTTAACGCCTACCGCCATTGAGGCCAGCAGCACCACCACCTTACTTTCCAGCGGTGGCAGGCCGATCATCCATGCAAGCCCCCACACCACCAGCGGCTGCACGATAAGTTTGATAGCGCTCAGGGCATAACTGATCGCCAACCCGTCTTTAATCCGGTATCCCGCCAGGCTCATTCCCAGCGCCACCAGCGCCAGAGGCACAGCAATCTGCCCCAGCATGGTCACGGGCTGGTCGATAAACTGTGGCAGCGGCAGGCCGGTAAGACTGAACAAGGTACCGGAAAGAATGCCAATAATTAGCGGATTTTTCAGTACGCTGATGGCGGTATTGCCGAAGCCTCTGAGGTTTAGCGCACCGTGTTTAAACCACTCCACCGAAACAGTTGCCAGCGTCCAGAGAATTAAACCATTAAATACCAGTACCAGTGCGACGGAGGGGATAGCCGCATCACCCAGCATCACGCGGGCAATAGGCAGGCCGAGAAGAACGTTATTGGAGAAGATGCCGCCGAGGGCAAATACCGAGCCGGAAATACCGTCGAGCTTAAATGCCCGCGATGCCACGACCCTGCCAAGTAAAAAAACCAGCAGGCAGCCGCCAAAAAAAGCGAGCAGCAGACGAGCATCCACCGGGGGGCCGTTGCTGAAATCACACATCAGACGAAATAACATCGCCGGTAATGCCACACGAAACACCAGACGGTTGATGGCGCTGGTAATACTCTCAGGCCACTGACGCCAGCGCACCAGCAGCCATCCAAGAGCAATCAGTACAAACAGCGGCATGGCGATAAAGATCTGATGCAGCAGCGTGGCAAGTAGCGACATGGAAATCATCCGTCAGGGCCGGTAAAACCCGGCCGCTATTAAATTAGTCGGGCAGCGCGCAGCTCCGCTTTCAGATAGGCGTAATACACCGGAGCAGCCACCACTCCGGCCAGGCCAAAGGCCGATTCAAATACCAGCATAGCGAGCAGAATTTCCCATGTCTTGGCACTGATACGGCTACCGAAAATTCGCGCATTGATAAAGTATTCCAGCTTGTGGATCAGCACGAGGTAAATCAGCGCAATCAGTGCAGCCTCAAGGGAAATAGAGAGACCGATCAGCACAATTACAGTATTCGAGATCAGATTGCCGATAATCGGCAGCAGTCCGGCAATAAAGGTCAGTACCACCACGGTTTTGGCAAACGGGAAGTGCAGACCAAACATCGGCAGTACGCCAAACAGGAAGCCACAGGTGAGCACAGTATTCACCAGCGACACTTTAATCTGTGCAAATACCACATTATGGAACGCCGCCGCGAGGGTAGATAAACGATCCAGCATTGCCTGTTTCAGCGGTGCTTCCGGTCGTACTGCGCCGCTGTTGCGCAGCGAGATGATCGCCCCAAGCAGCATGCCAATCAGCATGGTGGCAAAGGTATGTGCAGCGCTACGACCAAAAGTCTGCACCACAACAAGATGTTCACGCAGCCAGGTCACCACCTGATTTTGCAGCTCATCAATATCAGACGGCAAATAGCGGGTGACTACCGGCGACAGCGTATGCTGCGCATCTTCCAGTAACTTACTGGCGGTGGCATGAAATGCGGCGGGGTTTTGGAAATCGTGCAACAGGAAACCGATAAGTTTGGTTATACCGGTAACCAGGGAGAGAATAATCACCACGCTGAGGAACATGATACTGATCCAGCGGGCAATCGGCCCTTTCACCAGGCGCTCAACCAGCGGCGTCAGGGCAAGGATGGTTTCATAGACGATAAATCCGGCAAGAAAACAGGGCAGCAAACGAAGCGGGAAGATGGCGAACAGCGCAATAAAAATAAGTCCGTAGCTGGCGATCTGACATAACTGTGCCCGATTAACGTTACGTATTTCCATGACCAATCCTGTCTGAAAAACAAAAAATGAAGCGAATTCAGACAGTATACTATGCGGCCGCCAGATTTTGCTGAATTAACGGCGATGCGCCAGTCTTCTGACCAGGCGATCGCCCATCATCTGAACGCCCTGCACCATCAGTACCAGTACCACCACGGTGCCAATCATCACCGGCTGATTGAAACGCTGATAACCATAACGGATCGCCAGATCGCCTAAACCCCCGCCGCCAATCACTCCGGCCATGGATGAAAAACCAATCAACATCACCAGCGTAAGCGTCATCCCTGCCAGCAGCGCGGGCAACGCCTCAGGCAGCAGTACTTTACTGACCACGTGCCATCCGCTGCCACCCATGGAGACGATCGCTTCAATGCGCCCTTTGGCTACTTCATCCAGCGCATTTTCAACGATTCGGGCAAAAAATGGGATGGCTCCCAGAGTAATGGGCACCACTGCCGCAGCGCTGCCCAGCGTGGTTCCTACAATAAGGCGGGTTAGTGGGATCAGCGCAATCAGCAGCACCACAAATGGCAGCGAGCGCCCGATATTGACCACCGTCCCCAACAACGCATTCAGATGCGGCAGCGGCAAAATGCTGTTGCGACGGCTGATAAACAGCAGTACGCCCAACGGTAAGCCAATCAGCAGGGTAAACAGCCCGGCCAGCCCCACCATATAGAGGGTTTCCAGCGTGGCAGTGGCGATCATCTGCCAAAGTTCATTCAGATCTAAGCTACTGCGCACAGTTCACCTCTGCTGATACCATGCCGTTGCAGGAAATGCTGTTCGGCCAGCGGATCGTGCAGCAAGGCCTTACGCAGGGCCGAATCCGGCTGCCGGAGCAGCGTACTGAGTGCCCCGCTTTCAACAATTTTTCCCCCTTCCAGCAGTGCGGCGCGATCGCAAATTGCTTTCACCACTTCCAGCTGATGAGTGATCATGACAATCGTCAGACCAAACTGCTGATTAATCTGTTGCAGCAGCGCCAGCACTGAAGCGGTGGTTTCAACATCCAGAGCGCTGGTCGCTTCGTCACACAGCAAATATCCGGGCTGTGCCGCCAGCGCCCGTGCAATTCCTACCCGCTGCTGCTGACCGCCGGAAAGCTGTGAGGGAAAAACGTCTGCTTTGTTGCTCAGTCCCACCAAATCCAGCAGCTCCGCGACGCGTGCCCGCCGCTGTGCCCCTTTCACACCGGCAATTTCCAGCGGCACCGCCACATTACCTGCCACGGTGCGCGAATGCAGCAAGTTGAAATGCTGAAAGATCATACCGCTACGCCGTCGCTGCTGGCGCAGTGCAGCCAGGCTCAAACGGGTGATATCTTCACCGTCGATGCACACCCGACCGGTATCGGGGCGTTCAAGCAGATTAAGGCAGCGGATCAGGGTACTTTTCCCCGCGCCGCTGCGGCCGAGAATGCCGAATATCGATCCGTCCGGAACGGTCAGTGAGACGTTATCCAGCGCCGGAGGCTGATCGGGACTGAAGCGTCTGGAGACATTCTCAATTTCAATCATGTTAGTGCCCTGCCACCGGGATTACCGATCCTTTATAATTCTGCTGAATAAACTCAGCTACCTGCTTCGATTCCAGATCTTTTGCCAGCTGTTTAATCCGGGGATCGTTAGCCAGCTGCGGCGTAGTCACCAGGATATTGGCATACGGATTATTTTTTGCACTTTCCAGACCTAACGCGTCCTTCGCCGGGGTCAGCCCCGCTTCCAGCGCATAGTTGCCATTAATGACCGCCAGATCGACATCATCCAGCGCCCGGGGGATCTGCGGTGATTCCACCTCAAGTATTTTCAGATGCTTTGGATTGGTGGCGATATCTTTTGGCGTCGCCTGGTCTTTCGCCGGGTCGCCGAAGCCGGGTTTTAACGTAATCAGCCCCTGACTTTGCAGCAGGTAGAGCGCGCGACTCAGGTTGGTAACGTTATTGGGCACCGCTACCGTGCCTTTATCCGGCACTTGTTGCAGGCTTTTTACTTTGCGGGAGTAGATGCCTAGCGGTTCAATATGCACCGTCGCCGCCACGATAAATTTCTGCCCAAGAGCCTTTTCCTGATCGCGCAGGTATGGCACATGCTGGAAGTAGTTAGCATCAACATCGCCATGAGCCAGCAGTTCGTTGGCGTTTATACCGCTGGTCAGTTCAATAATTTTAATATCGAGTGACGGGTCGATTTTCTTAACATAGTTAAGAATTTCTGCGTGAGGTACGGCATCTGCCGCAATTCGCAGTGTCTCTGCCGCCTGAGCTGAAAAAGCCAGAGTAAGGGATAAGGCGATCCCTGCTAAAGAGAATGGTGCATGTCTGATCATTGCCGTTCCTTCTGTTATGCGGTGTGTTGGGGTTGTTGTTGTTGTTGTAATTCCTGATACCAGCGGGCTGCGACGTCCGGATGGGAGCGCAGCCGCCCTTTCAGATAGTTCCAGCCCACATCCCGCAACAGCGGATTGAGCGGATCGCTTGCCGGACCGTGGGCCAGGGAGGCAATCTTTTCCGGTAGATTGAAGACGGGGACTACCGCATCCAGCTGTGCGCCGAGAAAGAAGGCGATCGACAGCCGATCCTGTCCGTTTGGCGGAGATACCACCCGGTGTACCGTAGCGCGCAGGTAGCCATTGCTGGTCAGCTCAAGAAGTTCTCCGATATTGACCACAAATGCGCCCTGAAGAGGCAGTGCATCTACCCAGCGATCCGGCTCCACTTCTACCTGCAATCCGCGCTGCTGATCCTGTAACAGGAAACTCAGGAAGCCAGAATCTTTATGCGCCCCTACCCCCTGACTGGTGGTTTCCGCAGTCTGACCGGGGTAGCGGATTAGCTTAATATGTTCGTTGGGTTTTTCGCCGTAAAGCGGATCGAATGCATCCGGCGCCAGTTCCAGAGCCTGTGCGAAAGCCCGCAGCAAGCGCTGAGACATTGCCGTCATCTCTTTCTGCCAGTGCAGCAGGGTCGGTTTCAGTTCCGGCAGCGCTTCCGGCCACAGGTTCGGACCCTGCAAACGCTTCCAGCCAGCTTCACCAGCTTGCAGCGGCAGCGCTGGCCGCTCGGCACCGATATCAAACTGTTCCCGCCAGTCCGGCTGGCTGCGCGTCACCTCCGAACCCGCCCGGTTATAGCCGCGAAAGTGTGGAGAGTGGATCATCGATACCCGTTGTTTATCATCCTCTGGCAGGGCAAAAAATTGCCGGGACAGCTGCTGTACTCTGGCAGACAGCGCGGTATCAACGCCGTGATTGATCAGATAAAAAAACCCGACGTCACGTGCGGAGCGACTCAGTTTTTGCAGAAAAGCCTGCTGCTGCTCTGCGGTGCCATCAAGCTGCGAAAAGTCGAGAATTGGTAATGAGGTAATCTGGGTCATAGTTGCTCCGTAACGGGTCAGCAATCGCTGCGAATCTCTGTGGGAGACTATTCCGCTTTTTGGGCTGGCGGTAAAATATCAATAGTGGCAAAGGTTTACACACAGCTGAATAACGCCAGTTGGCAACAGTAGAAAGGGAGATATACGTAACGGGGAGGAGCTTGCAGTATGCGCTATGCCGGGTAGCGTGGCGCGTTAGAACGGTATCAACACTGACATGAACGGACGTATTGACGTCCGTTCATGTCGCAGGGGATTTTACAGTCAGGCAGCGTGCGATGCGACTTGTACCTGACGACGCCATGCGCCCGGCGACTGACCAAACTGACGTTTAAAACTACGGTTGAATGATTGCTGAGAATCAAAGCCAAAGCTGATTGCCACATCCAGAATCGGCTCACCGCCCCTTGCGAGACGTTCAGCGGATTTTTTCAGACGGCGTTCACGGATATATTCACCCAGCGCATAGCCGGTGTGCTGTTTAAACATGCGTTGCAGGTGCCATTTCGAATAGCCAGCACGAGCAGAAACCGTGTCTAAATCCATTTTCCCTTCAATATGGGTATCAATCCACTTAACGAGATCGTTAATAAAATCATCATGGCTCATCGGACTTCCCCTGTTTAGATTAATGCGGTGTTGTTATTAATGGGTGATGCTCAGAGCTGCTTAAAGAGCAACTTTAACGAGTGCACTTAATAACGGTAAGACAGGCACCGCTATAATGCAAGTTTTATTGTTACATTAAACGCATTTTTCAGGCCTGTCGGGGATCGACAATATCAGGGCTGCTGGGGGAGAATTGAGGCAGGATGCCCCCTACAGAAAACCTCGTAGGGGGATTCTGAAAATTAAATCATGATGCGCAGCGTTGATCGGGATTGAGGCTGTCACGCTGCAAAATCTCACGCAGAGCATCGGCTACGGTGCGTTTAGCCAGCACGTCGAGGGAAGCCTGTTCGGCCTCTTTTGCCAGCTGTTTGAAGTACCAGCAGGCATTAGCACTGACCACACACAGGGCCGGAACATCCGGGCGCCCTGCCATAAGCGGTTTATCTTCGATCACAGAAGTATAAATCTCACACAGGGTGATCTGATCGGCTGGACGAGCAAGGCGAGTCGTCCCGCAGCGGCCAAGCGTGGAGACAATAATTCCGTCACGCGTCAGCGGCACCATCATTTTACGCACAAAGCTGGGATTGGCATCCAGACCATCGGCGAGAATTTTACTGGTACAACGTTGCCCCTCGCCATCCGCCTTGGCGATACACAACACCATTTGTAAAGCGGTGGGAAAGCGAATATCAAGCATGATGTGATCCTTGCTTCATTCTGTTCATCTGGAAACGATTCACTGTAATAAAAGCATTAAAAATCAGTCAACTATAAAACACATGAATTTAATAATATAACAAACTCTGACACATTTATGAAGCAACCCACTAAGCACTAATGGCGATTGATCATATCACCATGATTTGCAGGGACTTATATCCGGCCTCGTTCAACCCACAGATACACTGGCTATAGCATGAATACTTAACAATAAGGTTCCTGTGACGGCTTGCTTATTTCTTCTGCTGTTCGTGCAGGTAGCGGTATACAACCGACAGGTCTTTAGCCCCATAACCGGCATCAACCGCTCCCTGCCACTGGGTAGCAATGCTCTGTAGCATCGGCATTGGACGCTTTCCGGCTGCGTCCAGCGCCAGCTGTGCATCTTTCAGCGCCCAGGTAAGCTGCATCTGCGCCGGATACTCTCCTGCGCTAATCATCGCCAGCTTACCTTTTACATAGGGTGCCGCCAGCGGGCCGCCATCCAGCACCTGCCAGAAATCATCCGGGGTAAATCCAAACTGCTGTGCCAGCTGGGTACTTTCAGCCACACCCTGCATGATTGAGACCAGCCAGGCGTTTGCCACCAGTTTCATTTTCGAACCAGCCCCCGCTTCGCCCAGCCATTTTGTCCCTTTGGCGATCGCGGCAAATACCGGCTCAATCGCCGCAGCACGCTGACGATCGCCGCTGGCGAGTACCAGAATCTGTGCCTGCTCGGCCGGGGTTTTGGTGCCGGAAACCGGCGCATCCAGCAGAACAACATCCGGGCGTAATGTATGGATGCTGTTAATAAGTTGCTGCGTTGCATCAACGCCGATAGTGCCCATCTGGCATAGCACCGCATCGGGTTTCAGCAGTGGAAGAATCTGTTCACAGGTAGCAAGCGTAGTCGCGCCATCGGAGAGCATGACGATAACCACATCAGCATCAGCCACCGCCTGCTCCCGGGTATCACACAGTGTAAGCCCGGCTGGGATCAGGTCTTCACCGCGCGCGCGGGTACGGTTCCAGCCATAGACATGGAATGATTTTTTTAGCAGATTTGCAGCGAAAGCGTGACCCATCGCACCCAGTCCCAGAACGGCGACTGAAGGAAGTGATTTCATGGCGGTATTTCTCCCTGATAATGAACAAGATGACGCAATTGCGCCATCAGCTATCGACCAGGGTATCGTAGTTTTACGATTTACAACAGCCTGCCTGTGCTGACTGTAGTAGAGAAGCACTGATGCTGATTCAGCAAGCTACCCACTGTGCATCAACATGCTGCGAGGGGTGGAAGCGAATCCGGCTTCCGCTCATTGTCCAGACTTCCACACTTTGTGGCGTGGTACGAATCATAGCCAGTTTTACTAACGCGCCAAACTGACGAAGTTGATGATTTAGCGTTAACTGTCGTGCCGGGATGACCATATATTCCCCTTCCAGATTCATCTATTGCTGTGCAGTACGATTTATTTTACTGCGCGAAATATTAGCAATTCATGCTAAACCTGTAGTTGACCACGATCAACCATTGATAACGCTATGTGATTAAGCAATGTCTGAACTGAAAAGGGTTGTCAGAATATTGAACGACCTATGCGTTCTGCCAGCAGCTCCAGCGCTGCCGTTCCCGCCAGCGAGTTTCCGGAACCATCCAGCTCCGGCGACCATACTGCAATAGTCATCTCCCCCGGCACTACGGCAACTATTCCGCCACCTACTCCGGATTTACCTGGCATTCCGACACGCCAGGCAAACTCCCCTGCACCGTCGTACATCCCGCTGGTAACCATCAGGGCGTTAATTTGTCGCGTCTGTTTAGGCGTCAGCAGCGGCTCTTCCTGTCCCAGCCCTCTGCCATGGTTGGCGAGATAGAGGAAACAGCGGGCCAGTTCGACACAGTTCAGCGTCATTGAGCAGTAATGGAAGTAGGTTTGCAGCACCTTCGTTACATCGTTGTCGAAATTGCCGAAGGATTTCATCAGCCAGGCAATTGCGGCATTACGCGCCGAGTGGTCATATTCGGAGCGGGCCACATGACGGTCATAGTTAATTTCCGGCTCACCGGTAAGGCTGCGCACCACTTCAAGCATACGCTGACGTGGTGCGGTAAGACGGGTTTCCAGCATGTCGCACACCACCAGCGCTCCCGCATTGATAAATGGATTGCGCGGCTTGCCCTGCTCCAGTTCTAATTGCAGGAGCGAGTTGAACGGCTGCCCGGATGGTTCTTTGCCCACCCGCTGCCAGATCTCATTATCCTGATAGCGTGTCAGTGCCAGCGTCAGCGACAGCACTTTGGAGATTGACTGGATGGAAAAACGCTCCTGCGCATCACCGGCCTGATAGAGAGTGCCATCCAGCGTACAGACCGCTATTCCCAGCCGGTTGGCGGGCACCTCTGCCAGCGCGGGAATATAGTCAGCCACTTTCCCCTGACCAATTAATGGCCGTACCTGATGCAAAATGTCATTTAACAATGCATTATCCAGAACGCTCACGTTTATCTTTCCTCTGCTGGCCTGACAGGATAAATTTCAAGGCGATTCTGCGGCCTTGCTCCGGTAACGTCAAACGCTGATATGGAGAATCTCTCCGCTGTTTTTAGCGGGATTTGGCGCTGAATACGGCAGCAGGTCATAACCGGTGCTTATATAAAAATTCTGATTTACAATTTAATTGATTTTTTCATTTCATCTGACGAATAAATAAAAGACAATATAGTGACTTTATTCTTTGGCCTGAACTTTCGGGTTAACATTCCTTCAACACATCGTTAACTTCAATGCAATCAACTACTGTTTCCCGTAAGACCGCATGGCTACGCGTGGTTATGCTCGCTATTGCTGCGTTTATTTTTAACACCACTGAATTTGTTCCGGTGGGACTGCTTTCAGATATCGGCAGCAGCTTCTCAATGCAGACGGCGCAGGTCGGCCTGATGCTGACTATTTATGCCTGGGTGGTGGCTCTGATGTCGCTGCCAATGATGCTGCTGACGCGTAATATTGAGCGCCGTCTGTTATTAATTATCATTTTTGTGCTGTTTATTGCCAGCCATGCCCTCTCGTCCGTGGCGTGGGACTTCACTACGCTGGTGGTATCTCGAATCGGTATTGCATTCTCACATGCTATTTTCTGGTCCATTACGGCCTCCCTGGCGATTCGTGTTGCACCGCCAGGGAAAAAAACTCAGGCGCTGAGTATGCTGGCGACAGGAACCGCACTGGCAATGGTTCTTGGGCTTCCCATCGGGCGTATGATCGGCCAGCTGCTTGGATGGCGCATCACCTTTGCGGTCATTGGCGCAGTCGCGCTGGTAACGATGCTGCTGCTGGTGAAACTGTTACCGAAATTACCAAGCGAACATACCGGTTCCTTAAAAAGCGTACCGATGCTATTTCGCCGCCCGGCGCTGGTCGCGCTCTATCTTCTGATTGCCGTAACGGTCACCGCACACTACACCGCGTACAGCTATATTGAACCGTTTATTCAGAGCGTCGCCTCACTGAGCGCAGGATTCACCACATTCCTGCTGTTAATTTTCGGCGCGGCGGGGATTGTTGGCAGCCTGCTGTTCAGTATTTACGGTAATAAATACCCGGCGGCGTTTTTACTGGGCGCTATTGGTTTAATTACGCTGTCGATGCTTTCACTCTATGTCGCTGCGACGCACACGCTGGCTATTTCCACTCTGTGTATCGTCTGGGGCATGGCGATGATGATAATTGGTCTGGCGGTGCAGGTGCGCGTACTGGCGCTGGCGCCCGATGCCACTGATGTAGCGATGTCGCTGCTCTCAGGAATCTATAATATCGGTATCGGTGCTGGCGCACTGCTGGGTAATCAGGTGAGCCTGCATCTTAATATGGCGAGTGTTGGCTATGTGGGTGGCGCAATCGGCGTGCTTTCGCTGTTGTGGTGTGCGTGGAGTATGAAGCGATATCCACAGCTGCGGCTGAATGGTTAATTCATTGCGGTGAGAGCCGGATTTAGTTCATTCAGGTTCGCTTCACCGGCAAAACGGTAAGGCGAACCTGCCATCTGCGCTGTTCAGTACGGGCTACGCACTGCCCATCACCACCACACACTGTCCGGCCCGCACTGCCGAACCAGGCAGTACGCGAACCTCACGGATCACCCCATCGCAGGGGGCCAGCAGCGGGATTTCCATTTTCATCGCCTCGATAATCACCAGCACATCGCCCTGCGTGACACTGTCACCTACGCTGCATTTAACCTGCCACAGATTTCCGGTAATCGCACTTTCAACGGCAAACTGATCCGCTGGCAACATGGCCTCTTCTGCTATTTCAATTACCGCTTCCTGACTATCGAAATGCGCCTGCCCGCTGGCGATCCAGCGCTCGCGCTCGGCGTTAAACGCAGACTGCTGATGCTGACGGAAAGCATTGATGCCCGGAGCCTGATCGGCCAGGAACTGCTGATAATCAGCCAGCGCCAGCTCCGTTTGCTCGATACGCAGCGGATAACGCCCCAGCGGGAAATCACGACGGATACGCAGCAGTTCATCAGCAGATACCGGATAAAACTTAATCTGATCGAAAAAGCGCAGCAGCCACGGCTTGCCGCCGAAGTCAGCCACTTCGCGGTAGCGGTTCCACATTTGCAACGTTCGCCCGACAAACTGGTAGCCTCCCGGCCCCTCCATGCCGTACACGCAAAGATACGCGCCGCCAATTCCCACCGAGTTCTCTGCCGTCCAGGTGCGTGCCGGATTGTACTTAGTGGTTACCAGGCGATGGCGAGGATCGAGCGGCGTAGCGACCGGGGCACCGAGATAAACATCCCCTAGCCCCATCACCAGGTAGCTGGCAGCAAATACGGTGTTAAATACTGCGTCGATATCCGGCAGATCGTTAATACGGCGAATAAATTCCAGGTTGCCCGGGCACCAGGGCGCGTCCCGGCGAACCGTGGTCATATATTTATCAATTGCCAGCTGGCAGGCCGGATCATCCCAGGACAGCGGCAGATAAACCACGCGCGATGGCACACGTAAGTCTCCGCGACTACTGACGTTCTGCCACAAATCGCTGATGATATTCAGCAGCTCGCTTTGCGGTAGCCGATCGGGCTGATAGTGGATCTGTAATGAGCGGATACCCGGCGTCAGATCGATAATGGCCGGATGCGCAAGTGCTTCCAGCGCCTGCATCAGCGCATGCCCACGAAAGCGCAGTACCAGATCCAGCTCCGGTGCACCGATCTCCAGCAGCAGATGAGTATCGCCGGAAAGCCGGGCCACGAGGCGGCAATCATCCTTACCGATATCCAGTACGACCGGAGTACTTAATGCCGCGGGTTGCCAGGACGGTTCCGCCGGGTAAAGCTGTTCCAGCTCCGCCTGACGCCCGGCATTCAAATTTCGGGCAGTGGCAATATCTACTGGCACAAAGCGCAGGCGATCCCCTGCTTTGAGCTGTCCAACCTGCCATAAATCCGCTTCAATTACCGTTACCGGGCAGACAAAGCCGCCGAGGCTGGGGCCGTCCGGGCCAAGGATCACCGGCATATCACCAGTAAAATCAACTGCGCCCACCGCGTACGGGTTGTCGTGAATATTGGACGGATGCAGCCCGGCTTCGCCGCCGCTGTCACGCACCCACTCCGGTTTTGGGCCAATCAGGCGCACTCCGGTACGGCTGGAGTTAAAATGCACCTCCCAGTCGGTGGCAAAGAACGCGTCGATGTAGCCGTCAGTGAAATATTCCGGGGCGGCATGCGGGCCATAAATGACCCGCAGTATTCGAATGTCGGGCAGCCCGGGGGTTAGCGCCTCAGGTAATTTGTCGCCCACCGTGGTATCCGTCAGCTCTGTCAGATGCAGTATATCTCCGGTGCGCAGTGCCCGGCCCGCATGGCCGCCAAACTGGCCGAGGGTAAAGGTGCTTTTACTGCCAAGATAGTCCGGCACCGCAATTCCACCGCGCAGGCAAAGGTAGCTGCGAACACCGGCGCCATCAATAGCGCCCAGGGCTAAGGTGGAGCCAGCAGGGATAAGGAAAGTCTGATTCATCGGCAGTATTTGCCCCTCCAGCGTCAGCTCAATCGGCGCGCCGCATACCACCGCCACGCAGGCTGAGTTAAAGCGCAGCGTCGGGCCGCTGAGAGTAATCTCCAGCGCCGCAGCATCAGGGGCATTGTTCAGCAGACGATTCCCCAGACGCATCGCCCGGTCATCCATGGGGCCGGACGGTGGCACACCCACCGCCCAGTAGCCAAGGCGGCCAGGGTAATCCTGTACTGTGGTCTGCGTTCCGGCGCTCACCACCTCAACGGTGGTTGCCCGATAGCCGAGATCATCCAGGAAGCGCGTCCAGGGTTCGCCGCAGGCAAAGGGTGTGGAGTGCAGAATCTGTTGCAGATACTGACGGTTAACCTCAACGCCGTACAGACGCGTATCGTTGAGGGCCTTATCCAGCGCGGCAATTGCCTGTTCACGAGTGGCACAGCAGGTAATGATTTTTGCCAGCAGCGGGTCAAAAAATGGCGGGATATCGCAGCCAGACTCTACCCAGTTATCAATACGTAACCGTTGCCCGTCGGCATCAGGGAAGCTGACGTCGGTAAGTAAGCCCGGCGATGGCTGAAACTGGCGGCCCGGGTCTTCCGCATACACGCGTGCCTGAATGGCATGACCTTTCGGTGACAGTGTCACGCCAAGTTCTGCCAGCGGCGGCAGCTCTCCGGCGGCCAGCGCTATCATCCAGTGCACCAGATCCACGCCCCACACCTGCTCGGTTACGCCATGCTCAACCTGGAGCCGGGTGTTAACCTCAAGGAACCAGAACTGCTGCGCTGCGCTGTCGTAAACAAATTCCACCGTTCCGGCGCTGCGGTAGTTAACCGCCTTTGCCAGCGTGAGCGCTGCGTCACAAAGGGCTTGTGCAATATCTGCTGGCAGATTAGGTGCGGGGGTCTCTTCAATGACTTTCTGATTACGCCGCTGCACTGAACAGTCACGGACACCCAGCGCAATCGCCTCGCCCTGCCCGTCACCGAAAATCTGCACTTCCAGATGGCGCGCCCGTTCAATATATTTCTCAATAAATACCCCGGCATCGCTGAAGTTGTTCTGCCCAAGGCGTTTCACCGCATCAAACGCCTGCGAGAGCGTCTCGGCGTCGTGGCAGACGCGCATACCGATGCCGCCGCCCCCTGCGGTACTTTTCAGCATCACCGGATAGCCAACCTGGCTTGCAGCTGTCAGTGCTGCATCAACATCATCAAGCAGATCGGTGCCTTCGAGCAGCGGCACCTGCTGCGCCCTCGCCAGCGCACGTGCGGTGTGTTTCAGGCCAAACAGCCGCAGGTGTTCAGCTGTCGGTCCGACAAAAGCGATGCCAGCTTCATCGCAGGCTTCAGCAAAGGCCGCATTCTCTGAGAGAAAACCGTAGCCCGGATGGATAGCCTGTGCGCCACTCGCAATTGCAGCAGCAATAATCTTTTCTATGACCAGATAGGTTTGTGCTGCCGCGCCTTCTCCAAGGCTTATGGCCTCATCGGCTTCACGAATATGCAGGCTGGTCACATCTGCTTCGGAAAATACCGCCACGCTGGTGATATCCATCGTGTGGAGCGTACGCAAAATTCGGCACGCAATCGCGCCACGGTTAGCAATCAGCAGTTTTTTAAACATTAGGCAGACTCACACCAGGGCGGGCCGTCCCGCCAGAATCATGGCCGCCTGGGGTCGTCCCCAGGGGAAAACAAACCGGGTTATCTCAGCGGGTTAATTCCACACCAGCACTTCGGCGGCGGTGGGATTCCAGCCATTGCAGGGATTATTTAGCTGCGGACAGTTGGAGATCAGCACAATGACGTCACACTCGGCGCGCAGTTCCACATACTTACCGGCGGCGGAGATGCCATCTTCAAAGGTCAGTCCGCCCTCTGGCGTCACCGGAACATTCATAAAAAAGTTGATATTAGCGGTGATATCGCGCTTGTTGAGTCTTCCGTCATGCAGGCAGGCGCAGAGAAAATTATCGCGGCAGCTGTGCATATAACGTGTGTCGGCGCTGTAGCGTACGGTGTTGCTCTCCTGAGCGCAGGCCCCGCCAAGGGTATCGTGACGTCCGCAGGTGTCAGCGACGATGGTCAGCAGCGGGTTGCCCAGATTGGAGTAAAGAACGCTGCCGCTGGTCAGATACGCATTATTCTGGCGGCGCAGCGTGCGCTGGGCATCATAGCGTTCACGCGGGCTGGCGGCGCGATAGAACAGCGTATCAACGGCTTGGTTACCTTCCAGATCGTGCAGCCGCAGCGTCTGGCCTTTTTTGACTTCAAACAGGAAGGGCTCCCCCGCCGGGATGATATGGCGGTAGACCGCATCGGCAGGCTGTTTATCACTGGTGGTTAGTGTCATCTGATAGCTCCTTAAACAGCAAAACGTTCGATATTCTGGAAGGCGCGCAGATTTTCCGGACGCGAGGTTTTACACAGCGTCAGACCCTGCGGATCGCTGGCCTCGCGCAGTGACAGCTCTACCGGGCGCGGGGAGTATTCAGGTTCAGGATCCATCGGATGCGGTAAGGCGGTCAGCACTGCGAGCACGTCCATTGGCGCGTAAAGTTCCACCATGCTGCCCGGCGCCGAATGCTGGCTATGGAAAGTGAAACGGCCCTTCTCATCCACCGTCACTTTGCTGAAAAGATTGAGCACCATCGGCAGATCTTCGAGCATAAGATTCCACTTACCCATCTCAACCAGCAGGTTATCCATGCCGTTACGATGGAAGCCGTTGCGCAGTTCCTGATAGCGTCCTTTGCCATATTTTTCCGCGACTTCTGCTGCATTGAGCACGCCGCCGAAGCTGTCATGCCAGCCGCAGGTATCGGTGACTATTGCCGCCAGGACGCGGCCCATATCGGAATAGAGACAGTGCCCTGCACCCAGCCGGGCGGTGTGCTGACCTTTCAGCGTATCCGGCAGGTTAAGCCGTTCGCTTTTTTCATGGGCGTTAAACAGCATCAGACTGACATTGGCTCCGCCGTCGCTATCGGTCAGACGCAGGATCTGCCCCTTTTTTATCACCAGCGAGGTGTGACCGCCGCCGGGTAGCGTCTCTTCATAGTGATGAGTCATGAGAAATCTCCTGATTAAATGGGATGGCTGCCAGCGCCGGATGCGGAATGACCAGAGCTGGCTGCTGCCGCTGGCGCAGGCGGGTTTCGTTCAGGGGCAGATCGTAGGTAACGCGTGCCCCCCAGGCGTTCGGCTCGTGGGGATCGATGCGTATTTTGTCGAATACCATCAGCCGGGTGCCGAGATTGAATCCCTCTGACAGGTCATGGGTGACCATAAATACTGTAAGTTGGGTTTCCTGCCACAATGACAGCAGCAGGCTGTGCATATCCTTGCGAATACCGGGATCCAGCGCGCCGAAAGGTTCGTCGAGCAGCAGAATGCGCGGACGCATAATAAAAGCCTGGGCAATCGCCAGCCGCTGCTGCATGCCTCCGGAAAGCTGGGCCGGATACTTCTCCAGCGCATGGCCCAGCCCTACCCGCATCAGCATCTCTGCCGCCTGTTCGCGTGCCGCTTTTTTCCGCCGACCTGACAGCCGCCCAAGAAAAGGCGCCTGCGGCAACTCCAGCCCGATCGCGACGTTATCCAGCACGTTGAGATGGGGGAACACCGAATAGCGCTGAAATACCACACCACGGCTGGCATCCGGCTCTGCCTTTAGCGGCTGACCTTCCAGCAAGATAGTCCCGCGACTGGGTTTTTCCTGGCCCAGCAGCAGACGCAGGAAAGTCGATTTTCCGCAGCCGGATGCACCGACCAGGGTGCAGAACTCCCCTTCGTTAATGCTCAGATTGAGATTTTCCAGCACCACATGGCTGCCGTACTCCTGCCAGATATGCCTGATATCGATAAAACTCATGATTTTTCTCCCTGTGCCCAGGGGAAGCACAGCCGGTTCAAATGACGCAGCCCGAGATCCATCAGCCACGCCAGCAGGGTGATCCAGATGACATAAGGCAGGATCACATCCATCGCCATATAGCGGCGTACGAGGAAAATGCGATACCCCAGTCCGGCGGTGGATGAGATTGCTTCTGCGGAGATTAAAAACAGCCAGGCAGAACCAAGCAGCAGGCGCAGTGAGGTCAGCAGCCGGGTCAGCAGCAGCGGCAGCACTACCCGCAACACCACCGTCCAGCTGTTGGCTCCAAGGGTTTGCGCTTTGATCACTATCTCTGGGGGGATTTCCCGCGCCCGCTGTTCGAGGTCACGTGCCAGCATCGGCGTAATGCCGATAACGATCAGCATTATTTTCGACAGCTCATCAAGACCAAAGACGATAAACAGCACCGGCAGCATTGCCAGCGGCGGCACCATCGATACGACGGTCATAAATGATGACATTGGCGAGCGCCACATCGGAAATACCCCGGAGGCGATGCCAAAGCACAGTCCAAGCAGTGACGCGATGCCCAGACCAATCAGCAGCCTGCCGAGGCTGGCAGCAGTATCCATCCACAGCAGATAATCACCGCTGCGTTTATCTGCTGTAAAAGCCATGCGCCATACGGCATCAGCCATTTGTCCGATCCCAGGCAGCAGTTTGTCATGGGGATTAGCCTCAAGCCGCACGGCAGAACCGATAAAATAGGCGGCTATCACCAGCACAAACGGCAGCAGAACCAGCATCAGGTGTACACCCTTTTCAGGATGTCGATTAATTTGCCGCATCGTGTGGCCTCCTCTGGATAATCATCACAGCGTGCCGGCGGCGGCCATTTTGAGGTAGCTGTCGTCAAAGCGCAGTTTGATATTGCTGCTGTCGCCCAGGGTGACGTTGCCGGGGAAGCTGATGCCGATAAAGTCGGCACTTTGCGCCCCATCGCCCAGCAGGCCTTTTTCAAAGGAGAAGTTAGCTACGCGCTGCATGGTTTTCGCCAGTTCCGCATCGCTGACAAATTTAAGGTTGTCGGCCGGGGTATAGAACAGATGGGTGGTTTTCAGCTGTGCCTGATAACCACTGAGATCGGTTCCGGACGCTGCCGCCATTGCGTTTAACGCGTTTTTATCCCCCGCTTTCATCTGCGCCATCATTTCATACCATGCCCCGGTCAGCGCTTTGCCCAGCGCCGGGTTGTCTTTTAATACAGCGCTGTTAACTACCATCATATCGATCAGTTCGCCGGGTACCTGGGAGGATTCGAAGACTTCGCTGGTATTAGGGGTGTTTTTGATTACAGAGAGCTGTGGATTCCAGGCCACGGCAGCCTGCACACCGTTAGTGGCAAAGGCGGAGACAATATCCGCATCGGAGGTGTTAACAACGGTTACGTCCTTTTCACGCAACCCGGCTTTTTCAAGGCCGCGTACCAGCAGGTAATGCGATACCGACAGTTCAGGCAGATAGACCTTCATCCCTTTCAGGTCTTTCAGTGTTTTGCCTTTGCCTTTCAGCACCACGCCGTCGTTACCCTCAGAATAGCTGCCGAGGATCAGTGCGGTGGAGTCAACGCCTCCGGCGGCAGGGATCGTCAGGGCATCCATATTGGTCATCGTGCAACCATCGAACTGTCCGGCAGTGTACTGGTTAATGGATTCGATATAGTCGTTAAGCTGGGTAACGTGGATTTTGATACCGTATTTCGCCGCCCATTTATCGATAATTCCGGAGGTGGCAATCTGGCCCCACGGCATCCAGCCTGCATAGATAGTCCAGCAGACATTAAACTCTTTCTTAGGTGCGGCCTGGGAAGGAAGCGCAACAAGTGCGGAAAAACCGAGAAGACAGACGCTCAGGAGATGGGATAGTTTCATGGTTGACCTCTGGTGGTGGCAAAAAAAACGGGCAGCGCGACACACAAGGGTGTTGCTCTCTCCCGGGCTTTTCTCCCGCCGTGTAACCCCAACCGAGGTCGCCAGCTCTCGGACCAGTCATCCACCGAGTGGACCGGAACCCTAGCCTGCTATTGTATTCAGTGATCGGTATTGCGCTGCTGCATAGAAGGGATAAAGCAAGAGTTGTGCCAGAGTGAAGTTGCTGAATAAACCTGGGGTTATTGCTGTTCTACAGAGGCTGACGATCTTAAATGGGGCATCATTTTCTTGCAGGTTGCATCAGAAGTGTGCAGCGGGATATGGCCGCCAGCAGGGTACTGGCAGCGAGTTCAATCAGTCAGCAGATGTTTTGCTGGTAAGCTGATGAGGAAACAGATCAAGCCTCGTCATCTTTCTCGCCCAGCGCCAGCGTCTCCTTCCTGACGCGTTCAATATGAATGGTCAAAAACATACGCTCCTCATTACCCAGCGTATAGTTATAGTTTTTCATCACATGGCGATCGATTTTTTCAACGCATTTATAGGCTTCCGGATAACGATCGCGTACCACATCATGCAGAGACTCATCATCACTATATACGCCTCGCTTCCCCAGCATTCGCTGGGAAAAAAACTTCAGATGGGTGACAAAACGGTTATAACTGAGCGCATCGGTCTGGTAATCAAGCTGTAGCTGATACTTCACAATATGCAGGATCTCCTGCATAAATTTCGTGATATGCATTACCGCAGGCATTTCGCTGCCCAGCTGGGCATTCACCAGGTGCAAAGCGATAAAACCCGCTTCGTCTTCAGGTAGTCGTACTTTCAGACGTTTTTCAATAATATCCAGTGCAGACAGTCCGATTGCATACTCTTTCGGGTAGAGGCTACGAATTTCCCATTGTAAAACATTGCGGATTGGCAAATTTTGCTGATGGCGCGTCAGGGCGAAGTTCACATGATCGGTGAGCGCAATTGCCAGGCTGTCATGCAGCGTGGTCGCCAGTTGCTCGCGGGCCAGGGCAATAATACATTCGGAGGCGATCACCACTTCCAGCGGGATTTCCGATAACATTTCGCTCAGACGCCCACTAAGCTCGTGACTTTTCAGAGCAAAGGTTTTTTCAACCAGGGCAGGATCCAGCTCGTCTCCGCTGCGTTTTTTAAATGCCAGCCCACGCCCCATCACCACCTGTTCATGCCCCTGCTCGTCATGAACTATAACCACGTTATTATTGAGAACTTTCGCTATTTTCATTTCCCTGCCTGAAACAAAAAAACCTGACGGCCGGATGTGTGATCCAGCGGTCAGGTTTTGCCTGTTATCCCCTTCATACTTCAAGCCGCCGATGCGTTGGCTGCGCCCATTCACCCCAGTCACATAGTGATCTATGCTCCTGGGGACTCATGGTCTTGCCGCCTTTCTGCAACTCGAATTATTTAGGGGATTTCCCCTACAATTTAAGCCGCCGATGCGTTGGCTGCGCCCATTCACCCCAGTCACATAGTGATCTATGCTCCTGGGGACTCATGGTCTTGCCGCCTTTCTGCAACTCGAATTATTTAGGGGATTTCCCCTACAATTTAAGCCACAGGTGCGTTGGCTGCACCCCTGCATTTAAGCAACAGGTGCGTTGGCTGCACCCCTGCAATTTAAGCAACAGGTGCGTTGGCTGCCAATTTCAGGTGCAAAGGAGGCGTTGAGTATTAAGGGTCGATACAGTAACAATCCAGTTGAGACACGATAAGGTATTATACGCTCGTCTCAAGTGCCAGATTGCCAATCTGTGATAAAGCTCGCGCTTTGTTACATCTGTTTCTTAGCTGGCTTTCTGGCATTTCGCTGCCGCCAGCTGCTGGAGCTGGATCTGGCGCTCTGTTGCGTGTTTCTGCGCCTGGTGTTTAGCAATGCCGTTACCAATGCCGAAATCCAGCGCAGCACCGACTACCGTCAGCCCGTCAAACTCCCCCGTTTTATCAATCTGCTGCTGCACCCTCGCCTGTTCGGCGATCTGTTGCTGAACGCCCTGGCAGTCAAGCTGGTCGGCCTGCACCGCACTAACGGGAGGCGAAGCAGGATATTGTTTCAACGCACAGCCACTGAGTATCAGAGGCACTACCAGCAGGAGAGTCAGTTTCATGATGATTACCGTATCAGACAGAATGACACTATTATGCAGGCCAGGTGGGGGAATCAATGGCTGAAGCAGCGGCGATTACCGCTGCCTTTTTCAACATTAGTGCTGCAAAATATAGAGCGTGCGGCTGTAAGCAACATCTTCCGGATTAGTGATGGGATAGCCCTTAACGTACGGTTTAATCAGCCGGCCATTAGTATATTGATAGATAGGGGCAATCGGTGCCTGCGCGGCTATCATCTGTTCAGCACGGTTATATTCGTCGTTACGCACCTTGTCGTTAGTCTGGCGGCTTGCCTCAGCCAGCAGCCCGTCATATTCACTGCTTTTAAAGCGCGCGATATTGCCGCTATGACCTGAGGTCAGCAGGCTAAGGAAGCTGGAAGGTTCATTGTAATCCCCTACCCAGGAAGCGCGTATCACATCAAAATTGCCGCTGTTACGGTTATCAATGTAGGTTTTCCACTCCTGGTTTTGCAACTTCACATTAACACCAAGATTTTTCTTCCACATCGAAGCGACAGCAATGGCGATCTTTTTATGCGTTTCAGAGGTGTTATAGAGCAGGGTCAGATTAAGGGGATGTGTTGGGCCATAACCCGCTGCGGCCAGCAGCGCTTTCGCCTGAGCATTCAGTTCTTCCTGGCTGTGCTGCTGCATAAAGCTGGCTTTCGGTGTGAAGCCCGCGGTGACATCGGGCGTAAAGTGCCAGGCAGGTTTTTCTCCGGTGCCCAGTACCTTTTCAGCGATAATTTTACGATCTATCGACCAGGTCAGCGCCTGCCGCACCCGCACATCGGCAGTCGGGCCTTTTTGCGTATTAAATGCATAGTAATAGGTGCCGAGCTGGTCAGGGGTATAGACCTCGCCGGGGATCTGTTTTTTCAGCGTTGCGTACATCTCTTTCGGGAAGGATTCAGTAATATCAATATCGCCAGCGCGGTAACGTTTAGTGGCGCTGGACTCTTCGCTGATCGGCACAAAGGTCACTTTGGTGATCACCGAATGGGCATCATCCCAGTAGTGAGGATTGCGAACCAGTTCCACCTTCTCATTCACTACCCGGTTACTGAGTTGATAGGCACCATTGCCCACCAGATTGCCCGGGCGCGTCCACTGATCCCCATACTGCGCAATCACTTTCTGCGGCACGGGGAACAGGCTGAAGTTAGCAGTAAGGCTGGCAAAATAGGGTACCGGCTTATCTAATGTCACTTTCAGATGAGTGGCGTCAACAGCGCTGACACCCAGTTTATCCGGGGTCATTTCACCTTTAACTATTGCACCCGCATTCTCAATTCCGGCCAGTTCTGCAAACCAGGCGAAAGTGGAGGTGTTTTTAGGATCAACTAAACGCTGCCAGCTATAAACAAAATCGGCAGCAGTGACAGTGTCACCGTTTGACCAGCGCGCGTCTTTTCTTAAGGTGAAAATCCAGGTTTTATTATCACTGCTTTGCCAGGCGGTAGCGACGCCGGGGATAATTTTACCGCTGGCATCCTGATTGGTCAGCCCTTCAAACAGGTCACGGATCACCGGGATCTCAGGTAAACCAACGGCTTTAACCGGATCGAGCGATGCAGGTTCATCCTTAATATGACGAACAACTTCCTGGCGCGCGGCGAGCTGCGTGCCTGCCGGAACATCGGCAGCGTATGATGTGGAGCTGATACACAGCGCTAAAGCAGCCAGCGCAAACGATGGTGATTTCCTCATGGCGATATCCTTACCTGTACCGGTCAACGAAACAGCGATTTTTTACTGCTGGCACTTTAACGTAAATTGACCGGCACGAAATAGTGTTTTTATTCAATGCTCAGGCAGTGTACCGCAGCGGGTGATGTGCTAGTTTTATCGCAGAACTTACTATTCCTGGAGCTGAGTCATGTCGTTACTTCACCCCCGGCCCCTGCGCGGTCGTCTTGATGCCCCCGCGCAACATTACGGGCAGTCGGTACTCGGCGCGCCTCTGCTCTGGTTTCCTGCCCCATTGGCGGATGAGGATAGCGGGCTGATTCTTGCCGGTACTCACGGAGATGAAACCGCTGCCGTTGTGACCCTCTCCTGTGCCATGCGCACGCTTCAGGACAGCCATCGGCGTCATCATGTGGTACTCGCCGTCAATCCGGACGGCTGCCAGCTGGGGTTACGTGCCAATGCTAACGGCGTTGATCTTAACAGAAACTTTCCTGCCGCTAACTGGCAACAGGGTGAGACGGTGTACCGCTGGAACAGCGTGGCTGAAGAACGCGATGTGTTGCTCTCCACTGGAGTTCATGCAGCCTCTGAACCGGAAACTGCGGCACTGTGCCAGCTGATCCACCGGTTATCCCCCGCGTGGATTGTCACCTTTCATGAGCCTCTGGCCTGCATCGAAGACCCTGACAGCAGCACGCTGGGGCACTGGCTGGCGGCTAAAACAGGCCTGCCGCTGGTCAGCAGCGTGGGTTACGCCACGCCGGGTTCCTTTGGCAGCTGGTGCGCCGATATCAGTCTGCCCTGCATCACGGCGGAATTTCCGCCCGTTGCCGCTGATGAAGCCACCGAACGTTATCTGGGCGCCCTGGTCGACCTGTTATACTGGCAGCCTTGACAGTTCTATGCGCCCGCAGCTAAACGGAAGCGCAGGTTCGGAGTCTGCCGCCAGCCAGGTGGGGCCGTCCAGATCAACAAAACGCGCCTGAGGTACCAGCGGTAACGCGGCACGGATGGCGCGCGAAGTGCACAGCATACAGCCGAGCATAATACTAAACCCCTGCTCCTGCGCCGCCTGTGCCAGTTCCAGCGCAGCGGTCAGCCCACCGGTTTTATCCAGTTTGATATTCACCATTTCATATCGCCCTTTTAGCGCCGGCAGGCTTTCCACCGTGTGGCAGCTTTCATCAGCACAGATTGGCAGCGGATGAATAAAGTTTGCCAGAGCTGCATCATCCGCTGCTGGCAGCGGCTGTTCCAGCATCGCCACACCAAGGTCGGCCAGCAGCTGGCAGCGTGCTGCCAGCCCTTCACTGTGCCAGGACTCATTGGCGTCGACAATCAGCGTTGCCTCGGGGACGGCGCTGCGAATAGCCACCAGGCGTTCGGCGATCAAGTGGTCATCAATTTTAATTTTCAATAACCTGGCACCGTTTTCCCACAATGCCAGCGCGCTGCTGGCCATCATTTCCGGCACGTCTATACTGACAGTTTGCGCCATCTCTATCTGCGCGGGCGCATGGCTTCCTGTCAACTGCCACAGGCTCTGGCCGTTGCGCGCTACTTCCATATTCCATAACGCGCTGTCGATAGCATTGCGCGCAGCCCCGGCGGGCATCTGTTGCTTAAGTTCGGCACGGGTTAACCCCTGCTGTAATTCTGGTAGCAGCGCGGTAATTTGCGCCAGCACCGACGCCTCGCTCTCACCGTATCGCGCATAGGGGGTGCATTCACCAAAAGCTCTGATACCATTTTCTTCCAGCTCAACCACGACCACGCCTGCTTCACTGCGGGTGCCTCGTGCGATCACAAAGGGTGAATGTAACGGCCAGTTTTCCGGGTATGTCTTCACAGATCTCATGCTTAAATCCTTCATCTGGGTTGATGCCAGCATTTTTGTATCGCATTTATACTGTCTCACTGGTTCAGCATGACATACACTGAACCAGGTTAAACACCATTAACATTAAAAGGATAGATTATGTCTCAGACCGTACATTTCCAGGGCAATCCGGTTTCCGTTGACGGGCAGCTGCCAACGCCGGGCCAGGTAGCGAAACCGTTTACCCTGGTGGCCAAAGATCTCTCCGATGTCTCTCTCTCCCATTATGCAGGCAAACGTAAAGTTCTGAACATCTTCCCAAGCATTGATACCGGCGTATGTGCCACCTCGGTGCGCAAGTTTAATCAGCTGGCGGGTGATGTTGATAATACTGTTGTGTTGTGTATTTCTGCGGATTTGCCGTTTGCCCAGTCTCGCTTCTGCGGTTCCGATGGACTAAGCAACGTGGTGACGCTCTCCACCCTGCGTGGCGGCGAGTTCAAAAAAGACTACGGTGTGGCGATTGTTGATGGCCCGCTGAAAGGCCTGACTGCCCGTGCGGTAGTGGTGCTGGATGAGAAAGATAACGTTCTTTACAGCCAGCTGGTGAATGAAATCACCACTGAACCAGATTACGATGCAGCCCTGGCAGCACTGAAGTAATACATAATGGGCAGGTCGTTATGACCTGCCCATATTCTATTTCTCTAACCCGTCTACACTTGTACCGCTCAGGTATAACTTTTACTCAGAAGTGCTCTTTTTCTGACTCAGGCCATATTCACGTAATTTATTGGCAATGGCGGTGTGAGAAACACCCAGCCGTTTTGCCAGCTTGCGCGTGCTTGGATAAGAGAGATACAGACGGGTAAGCACTGAACGCTCAAAACGGCTGGTAATTTCATCCAGCGACCCCTCAATGGCATCATCACCGAGCGGCATTTCCATCGCATACTCCGGCAGAACGATATCCTGCGGACGTAGCTCATAGCCGTCCAGCTGCGTCAGCGCGCGGTAAAGCGCATTTTTTAACTGGCGTACGTTACCAGGCCAGGTATAGCGGGTCAGGAAGCCGTTAAGCTGTGCGGAGAGTTTTGGCCGGGGCACGCCCTGCTCATCGGCGAAACGAGCCACGAACATTTCGGTGAGCGGCAGGATATCCTGAGGGCGGTCACGCAGCGGTGGCAGGTTCAGTGTCAGCACGTTGAGCCGATAGAACAGATCCTCGCGGAACTCGCCGCGCTGCACCAGCTCCATCAGATTTTTTTGCGTGGCGCAGATTACCCGCACATCTACATGTACCTCGTGCTCCTCTCCCACCCGGCGGAAAGTGCCATCGTTGAGAAAGCGCAGCAGTTTGGTCTGCATACTTGGTGACATTTCACCGATTTCATCCAGCAGCACTGACCCCCCGCTGGCCTGCTCGAAGAAGCCCTTCTTCCCCTCCAGCGCATTGGGATAGGCTCCTGCCGCATGGCCGAACAGCTCACTTTCAGCAACATCATCCGGCAGCGAAGCGCAGTTCAATGCCAGGAAAGGTTTCTTGCCACGGGCACTGCGCAGATGACAGGCGCGAGCCAGCATATCTTTTCCTGTACCGGTATCACCCACAATCAGTAACGGCGCATCCAGCATCGCCAGCTTGCGAGCCTGATCCACTACCTGGCGCATTTTGCTGCTCACGGCGACAATATGCTGGAATTCGCTGTCGTCGTTGACGGCCAGATTTTGTAATTGCTGCCCCATACGGGCGGTAGATTTTAGTAAAACCACGCCGCCCACCGGGTTTGGCGCTTCTGCGTCCTCATCCTGGGCGTAAATCGGCGTAATCTCCATCAGAAAATCACGCCCCTGTAACACCACATGGTGTGCTTCAGGCACGATGCGGTCACTTTCCAGCCAGCGCTGGAAATTAAAACCACTGATTAATGACCCGGCGCTGTAGTTACGCATTTTCTCTTCGTTGAGGGAAAAAAGGCTCTGTGCCGCCGGGTTCGCCAGCTCTACTTTACTTTTCAGGTCAATGGAAAATACCGGATCAGGCAGTGCGACTAACAGCGCACTTAGCGCGCGGTGTTCTCGCTCTGACGGCAGGTAGGAAACAGTACGAACGTCGGTTACTCCGGGAATACGGCGTATCTCCGCCATTAACTGACTAAACTGCTCAAAGCTGACGGTGGAAAAATTAAGATAGATGCGCCCAATGGCGGCAATTTCGATACCGCGCAGATCGATGCTGCGTTCAACCAGCAGATCCAGCAGTTCGCGGGTCAGGCCGATTCGGTCCTGGCAAAAAACTTCAAGACGCATGCGTTTTAACCTTTATTATCACAGTGCGGAGCGTATCCGCTGATGATACGCTATCCCTCGCCAGGCCAGAAGTGTTCTGTCATGAAAAGTTGACACTCTGTTTAACTGCTCTCTTTATTACCCTTCCCGCTGCGCTGAACGCTCTCTTTCAACTGAACAATCAGTTCACGGCGAAAATCACCCAGGCGCGGTTTATCCCCCTCCAGCCACGGCAATGGACGGCACAGCTCCATCGCTTTGATACCGAGGCGCGCTGTCAGTAATCCGGCACCGATACCCTGCGCTGCACGAGTGGAAAGTCGGGCGGCAAGATCCTGTGACATCCAGTCCATCCCCACTTCGCGGATCAGCTCTGACGCACCGGCAAAGGCGATATTTAACAGTACCAGCCGGAACAGCCGCAACCTGCTGAAGTAACCCAACTCAATGCCATAGAGTGCAGCGATGCGGTTTACCAGCCGCAGATTACGCCAGGCAATAAACGCCATATCCACCAGCGCCAGTGGACTGACGGCGATCATCAGGGTGGATTCAGCCGCATAACGACTGATTTCACGCCGCGCCTGGCGATCGAGCACCGGCTGCACCAGCTGCGCATACAGGGCCACCACCTCCCGGTCGTTCTGGGTTTCATGCAGTGAGGCGTGCCAGCGTTGCAGCGCCGGATGGCCGGAAGACAATCCAGCCTGGTGCGCCAGCTTTTCACAGAATGCACGCCCCTGCCCGCTGCTGTGGCTGGCAAGGAGTTCACGCGCTATATCACGCTCTTCCGCCCTTTCACGCAGACGATAGAGACGACGCCATTCGCTAATCAGCGACCCGGCACCAGCCGCCACAATTAATCCGCCTGCAACGCCTCCGCCCAGGCCGATCCAGTCCTGGGTAATCCACGCCTGGTGCGTCCACTGTACCCCCTGAGCAATAACGCTGACGCCAAACAATCCCAGCCCGGCCATTACCATTTTGCGCCACAGGCTGCGTTTAGGCCGCAGCGCTGCCTCAACTGCCAGTTCACCCGCTCCTTCCGGCTCGATATCCGGTTCCGGATCTGTCGCTATAAAATTATCCTGCTGCGTGGCAAATGCCTGCTGCGGACGGAAAACCGGGGCCGGTTCTTCGCTCAACGGCTTGGCAAAATCGATTCTTGGTTTAATCGGCGTATTCATCGCAGTTTATCTCCCAGTAAAAACTCCAGCGCGGCATCCATGCGGATGTGCGGCAGCGGCCGGTCGACATCCAGATCCTGCGGGCGGAACTGTTCAAAGTGGAAACCCTGATCCTGCCAGAAAGCATGACCAGGCAGGCGTGGCGGTACTTCGCCAGGGTAAACCGTTAGCGGGGTGTTATCGGATAACCGATGCCCGCGCAGTGCCGGAATATTTTCGCCCTGATGTTCGACGTAACCACTGCGTGTCGCCTGCACTGACGCAAGACCAATGCAGTCCATTTTGATGCCTTCAAACGCAGCATTTTGCCACGCATCCTGTACCAGCTGCTGTAACAGCGATACCAGGTTCGCGTGCTGATCAGCGGTGACATGGTCGGATTTAGTAGCGGCAAATTGCAGTTTGTCGATAACCGGAGAAAAGAGGCGGCGAAACAGCGTGCGCTGGCCGTACGAGAAGCTCTGCATCAGCTGAGTCAGCGCCAGACGCATATCGTTAAACGCCTGCGGTCCACTGTTGAGCGGTTGCAGGCAGTCCACCAGTACGATCTGGCGATCAAAACGCAGAAAGTGGTTTTTATAGAAACCCTTCACTACATGCTGGCAATAATAGTGATAGCGGGCGCGCAGCGTTCCGATATTACTGGCTGCATCGGCCTGCGCCAGGCGGGTCTCCTGACCTTCTGCCACGTCAGGCCAGGGGAAAAACTGCAACGCCGGAGCGCCGGCCATATCACCGGGCAGCACAAAACGGCCTGGCTGTATAAAGTGCAGTCCTTCCTGCTTACAGCGCTGTAAATACTCAGTCCAGGCGGCGGCGATGTCAGCCAGACGATTTTCATCAGCGGGAGCCAGCGGATCAAGCCCTTCACACAGCTGACGCCAGCGCTGCGCCCACTCTGCGCGGTCGCCCTGTAACAGGCCGGTCATCTGGCGTGACCAGCTGAGGTAATCCTGCTCCAGCATCGGCAGATCGAGCAACCATTCGCCAGGATAGTCGACAATCTCCAGATAGAGCGTGGAGGTATCTTTAAAGTGCCGCAGCAGAGATTCCTGCGATCGATAACGCAGCGCCAGCCGTATCTCACTGACGCCACGTGTCGGCGTTGGCCAGGCAGCGGGGATGCCGTAGAGCTGGGCGATGCCCTCATCGTATGTAAACCGTGAGACGCCCAGATCGCGCTGCGGTACACGCTTTACTCCCAGCAGGCGGTTTTCACGCGCTGCCGCAAACATTGGCAGACGCGCCCCGGAATTGACATTAAGAAGTTGATTAACCAGAGAGGTAATGAAAGCAGTTTTTCCGCTGCGGCTTAATCCGGTTACCGCGAGGCGCAGATGGCGATCCGCGCCGCGATTGACCAGCGACAGCAATTCATTTTGTAGTCGTTTCATCGGTAGCGTTAGTCCATTAGCAAGTTCTTATTCTCAGAGGAGGCTTAAACGGTCAACACCACAAACTTCTGCTGACGATACTTGAATATCTTCAGATTTTTACTGGAAGGAAGTGTCAGCACGGTTTATTCCCGGCACGGTGGTGAATAACCTAGCTTAACACATCCTCATCGGGCCAAATCAGGGTTTGGCCCAGCGCACACTGGCCCTTTTGATCACTCGACGAATCAGAGGTTCCAGCGCCCAGGCAAGCAGGATTTTTAACGGCCTGCGGGCGACGGATTTAACCGCCCAGCCGCTCAATCCAGCCGGGCCGTAAGTGATAGCGCTGATGAGAATAAATTTTCCGGCCTTTTTCAGGCGCGGATGGGGCTGCCAGTGACGCATAATGTTAACTCCTGAAAAAGTGTCGAAAGATTACAGATGTCTGAAGCGGCTGCGTACGCTAAATGTTTCTGAAGTAACGTAACGCTCCACCTCACGCAGTTCACGCTCACCGCCCTTAAGTTCAGCGCTTAATTCATCCAGCAACTGATGTGCACTAAGTGGCTTATCGCGATCCTGTTCACCTGGTGGCATATCCGGCAGGATGGCAGCCAGCAGGAAATAGCCCACAATGGTCAGCACAAACAGACCGAAAAACAGTGACATAACAACAATTACGCGCACAAGCAGCACAGGCACACCGAGGTACTCGGCAATCCCGGCGCAGACCCCCTTTAGCTTGCCCTGCTGTGGAATGCAGTACAATTTCTTCTGGATCATGGCTGCCTCCAGTTAGGGTGCTCCGCATCAAGAATGGCTTCCAGCGCCTGAATACGCTCACGCATTTTGCGCGCATCCTGGGTCAGCTGCTGAAGGCGTTGCAACTCGTTCTGCGACAGTTCCGCCCCACTATTCTGGCGTTTTGTGTAATGCAGCCAGAGCCAGATTGGCGCTACGAACAGCAGAAACAACGTCAGGGGTAAGGCAATAATGAAGACACTCATTCACGTTCCTTGAAGGTTAGGCTTAACTGTTCTGGCCACTGACGTGGCCAGTTCCGTTACTCACTGCGATTCATTTTCGCTTTCAGCGCAGCCAGCTGCTGACTGATTTCATCGTCAGCCTGTAACTCGGCAAATTCCTGATCCAGGCTTTTCTTTTTACCAAAACTGTGGCTTTCGGCTTCCGCTTCCATATGATCGATACGGCGTTCGAAGGACTCAAAACGCGCCATCGCTTCATCAATTTTACCGCTGTCGAGCTGGCGACGAACATCACGCGATGAAGAGGCTGCCTGATGGCGCAGCGTCAGCGCCTGCTGGCGGGCACGGGTTTCACTCAGTTTGCTTTCCAGCTCGCCAATCTCGCCTTTCATACGGGTAAGGCTCTCTTCAACCTGATTCGCTTCCTGTTGCAGGGAGACGGTCAGATCCGCGAGTTTCTGTTTTTCAATCAGCGCAGCACGAGCCAGGTCATCTTTCTCTTTACGCAGGGCCAGTTCAGCTTTTTCCTGCCATTCTGCCTGCTGACCTTCAGCCTGTTCAATACGACGCAGCAGCTGTTTTTTCTCTGCCAGTGCGCGAGCTGAGGTGGTACGAACTTCAACCAATGTATCTTCCATCTCCTGAATCATCAGGCGCACCAGTTTCTGCGGATCTTCTGCTTTCTCCAGCAGCGAGTTGATATTGGCATTCACGATGTCGGCAAAGCGGGAAAAAATACCCATAATTGAAATCCTCTTAAGTCATTGTCTGGCGTTTCCGCCGTTTTCCAAAACACGATTTAGCTGCATAACACTATTCAAAAGCCGTGCCAGTTATTATCTTATTGATTTTCAATGACTGTCCGGCTTTACAGCAGACTGCACAGCGACTAAAGTGGTTTTTATCACTAACACCTGGTGAAATTAATGATGAGTGAAACTCCTGATACCCTGCTCGGCGAATCTAATAACTTTATTGATGTGCTTGAGCAGGTTTCGCGGCTTGCGCCGCTGAATAAGCCGGTGCTGGTGATCGGCGAACGCGGAACCGGTAAAGAGCTGATTGCCAGCCGTCTGCATTACCTTTCAGACCGCTGGCAGGGGCCGTTTATTTCGCTTAACTGTGCAGCGTTGAATGAAAACCTGCTGGATTCGGAACTGTTCGGCCATGAGGCCGGCGCATTTACCGGAGCGCAAAAACGCCATCTGGGGCGCTTTGAACGCGCCGACGGCGGCACACTGTTTCTTGACGAACTGGCTACCGCGCCAATGCTGGTACAGGAGAAGTTACTGCGGGTCATAGAATACGGGCAGCTTGAACGCGTGGGGGGCAGCCAGCCATTGCAGGTAAGCGTACGGCTGGTGTGTGCGACAAATGATGACCTGCCGCTGCTGGCGCGGGAAGGTAAATTCCGCGCAGACCTGCTGGACAGGCTGGCCTTTGATGTTGTTCAGCTGCCGCCGCTGCGGGAACGCCGTAGCGATATTCTGGTGATGGCACAGCATTTCGCCATTCAGATGTGCCGCGAACTCGGGCTGGCGCTGTTTCCTGGTTTCACCCCGGAGGCCGAACAGCGACTGCTGGATTACGCCTGGCCAGGCAACGTGCGCGAGCTGAAAAACGTGGTAGAGCGCTCGGTCTATCGGCATGCCAGCATCGAAGAGCCGCTGGATAATATCATTATCAACCCCTTCCAGCGTGAACAGCCAGAAACGCTGGCAGATCCAGCTACCGACACTCTGCCCACCCTGCCGCTCGATTTACGCCACTGGCAGTATCAGCAGGAAAAAGCGCTGGTGGAGAAAGCGCTTGCACAGGCAAAATTCAATCAGCGGCGGGCGGCGGAGCTGCTGGGGGTAACCTATCATCAGCTGCGCGCCATGCTGAAGAAGCATGATTTGAATCCGTCGTAAAAAAAAAGCCCGCTGATAGCGGGCTAAAAAATACTGGAAGCAATGTGAGCAATGTCGTGCTCTTCTACGGTAGAGCCACCGCTGAAGTGCAGGAGAATAATAATCATTCTCAATATCTTCTGTAAAGCACTTTGTTGAGAATTTTTCTCATTTCCATAGCAACATCAGGCTTATTTTTAATCAGCCATTGTTACGATGTGGGTATTTTATGCCTGAAATATAACCACTCATTACCGCAAACTTTGGGCACAGCCTGAGAGTGCGGTACACTCTGTTTATTGCCTGAATTTTCAGAAGAGTTATGCGCACACTATTCCCGATTCTGCTTGTCAGCCTGAGCATGCTGAGTGCTCCTGTCTGGTCATCAACGCCTGGCGATATTCGTCAGAGCGGCTTCGTGTATTGCGTTAATGGCGTAATGAATACGTTTAACCCTCAGATGGCCAGCAGCGGGCTGGTGGTGGATACGCTGGCCGCCCAGCTTTATGACCGGCTGCTTGACGTTGACCCTTATACCTACCGGCTGATGCCGGAGCTGGCAGAAAGCTGGGAAGTGCTGGATGACGGAGCAACCTATCGCTTCCACCTGCGTCACAACGTCCCTTTCCAGCATACCGCCTGGTTCAAACCCACGCGTACCATGAATGCCGATGATGTGGTGTTCAGCTTTGAGCGGGTGTTTAACCGCAAGCATCCGTGGCATAACGTTAACGGCGGCAGCTATCCCTATTTTGACAGTCTTCAGTTTCCCGACTCCGTTCAGAGCGTAAAAAAACTCGATAAAAACACGGTGGAAATTCGCCTCAACAGCCCGGATGCCTCTTTCCTCTGGCATATGGCTACCCACTATGCGCCGGTGCTGTCGGCCGAGTATGCCAGTCAGCTGTCAAAGGTCGATCGTCAGGAGCAGCTTGACCGCGAGCCGGTCGGTACCGGGCCATTTATGCTCAACGATTACCGCGCCGGTCAGTATGTGCGCCTGCAGCGCAACGATGCATACTGGAAAGGTAAGCCGCGCATGTCACAGGTGGTAGTCGATATGAGCGCAGGCGGTACCGGGCGGCTGTCCAAGCTGTTAACCGGCGAATGCGATGTACTGGCCTACCCTGCCGCCAGTCAGCTCTCGATTCTGCGTGATGATCCCCGCCTGCGTCTGACGCTGCGCCCGGGGATGAACATTGCCTATCTGGCTTTCAATACCCGCAAAGCGCCGCTCGATCGCCCACAGGTACGTCAGGCACTGGCGCTGGCCATCAATAACGAACGGCTGATGGAGTCGATCTATTACGGCACGGCAGAAACTGCGGCATCAATTCTGCCGCGCGCATCATGGGCTTATGATACTGATGCCCGTGTAACGCCGTATGACCCACAAAGGGCACGTGATGAACTCAAGGCGCTGGGAATCGAAGATCTGCACCTTAATCTGTGGGTGCCTTCGGCGTCGCAGTCCTGGAACCCCAGCCCGATGAAAACCGCTGAACTGATTCAGGCCGATCTGGCACAGGTAGGCGTTAGCGTCACCATCGTACAGGTGGAAGGCCGTTTCCAGGAAGCCAGGCTGATGGAAATGAATCACGATCTGACTCTGACCGGCTGGGCCACGGACAGTAATGATCCGGACAGTTTCTTCCGTCCATTATTGAGCTGTGCCGCCATTGCCTCTCAGACTAACTTCGCGCACTGGTGTAACGCCGGATTTGATGAGTTGCTGCACAAGGCGCTGCTCTCACAGCAGCTGGCTAAACGCATTGACTATTATGACAGCGCGCAGGCAATGCTATCGCAGGAGCTGCCGGTTCTGCCGCTGGCCTACTCCCTGCGTTTACAGGCCTACCGTTATGATATCAAAGGGCTGGTACTCAGCCCGTTTGGCAACGCTTCATTTGCCGGTGTTCACCGCGAAGGCGGCGAGGAGAAGTCACCATGATTATCTACACGCTGCGCCGTCTGGTGCTGTTTGTCTTCACGCTGTTAATGCTGGCGCTGGTTGGCTTCAGTCTGAATTACTTCACCCCTCACGCCCCGTTGCAGGGTGCATCGTTTATTGATGCCGCAATGTTCTGGTTTAAAGGGATCCTGCAGCTCGACTTTGGTGTTTCCAGCATTAACGGTCAGTCGATCAATTTGCAACTGCGAGAAGTGTTTCCTGCCACACTGGAACTCTGTTTTATGGCGTTTAGCGTGGCACTTTTGGTGGGGATACCGCTGGGAATTGCCGCAGGGGTGATGCGTAATAAGTGGCAGGATAAAGCTATCAGCGCCGTGGCGTTGTTAGGATTTTCGCTCCCGGTTTTTTGGCTGGCGCTGCTGTTGACGCTGTTCTTCTCGCTTAATCTCGGCTGGTTCCCGGTCTCTGGCCGTTTTGATCTGCTGTATCCGGTGAAACATATCACCGGGTTTGCTTTGATTGATGCCTGGCTGACTGAAACGCCGTGGCGTCATGAAATGATGATGAGCGCCCTCAGGCATATGGTATTGCCGGTTACGGCGCTGGCGGTGGCACCCACCACTGAAGTTATTCGCCTGCTGCGCATCAGCACCCGTGAGGTGATGGAGCAAAACTATGTTAAAGCCGCCGCCACGCGCGGGCTTTCGTTGTTTACCATTATTCGCCGCCATGTGCTGCATAACGCTCTGCCGCCGGTTATTCCACGTCTTGGCTTACAGTTTTCAACCATGCTGACGCTGGCGATGATCACTGAGATGGTGTTCAGCTGGCCGGGTGTGGGCCGCTGGTTGATAAACGCTATCCGCCAGCAGGATTACGCAGCGATTTCTGCCGGGGTGATGGTAGTGGGCAGTCTGGTTATTGCCGTCAATATCCTGTCAGATATTTTAGGCGCCATGACGAATCCACTTAAACATAAAGAGTGGTATGCCCTGCGCTAACAGTTGCAGGCTGCATCATTCCATCGTGAATCAGAACCACTGAGCCTCATCTCTGAGGCTCTTACTTTATCCATTACCACCGCCTTATTTTTTATCAACGAACGGCTGCCCTCGGCAGGCGGCAGCACAGCACCGGACGTTGCAGAGATACGAAATTGCTGCCCGTGTTCCCTTGCCTGCGGCAGTGATATAGAAGGATAATCGCCTGTGCTGAACTGTACAGAGCGATTCTTGCAGTTTTCATGGTGAGAAAGTCGTAATGCATCAGTTAAAAAAACCTGACATTACGCGAAAATCAAGGGATGATGCAGACTAAGGTTATGATATGAATAAAAAAACCAAAGCAGACTATGACACCCTCAGAAGACTTAAAGTGAAAACAGATGCCCTCGGATAATATTTACGCTGAGAAGCGACCGCCAAGCCCGCTGCGCCATACCTGGGGGCTGTTCTACCGTGACACCACGGCAATGATTGGCTTCTACGCATTTATCGCCGTGCTGCTGCTGTGTATTTTCGGCGGTCTGCTGGCACCGTATGGGCTGGATCAGCAGTTTCTCGGCTATCAACTGCTACCACCGTCCTGGTCACACTATGGCGATGTCTCGTTCTTTCTCGGCACCGATGATCTGGGCCGCGACCTGTTAAGCCGTCTGCTTAGTGGCGCGGCTCCCACGGTAGGTTCAGCGATTGTTGTCACGCTGGTCGCCTCAGTGTGTGCAATGGTGCTTGGTGTACTGGCGGGCCTGACACACGGCCTGCGTTCGGCGGTCTTTAACCATATTCTGGATACCTTACTGTCCATCCCCTCCCTGCTGCTGGCCATTATCGTAGTGGCGTTTCTTGGCCCGCGGCTTGAACATGCCATGCTGGCGGTATATCTCGCGATCCTGCCGCGTCTGGTACGCTCTATATATAGTGCGGTGCATGACGAGCTGGAAAAGGAGTATGTGGTTGCAGCGCGCCTCGACGGCGCCAGCAGCCTGGATATCCTCTGGTACGCGATTTTGCCAAATATTCTGGCGCTGCTGGTAGCGGAGTTTACCCGCGCCCTGTCGATGGCTATCCTCGATATTGCCGCCCTTGGTTTCCTCGATCTGGGCGCGCAGCTGCCCTCGCCTGAATGGGGCGCCATGCTGGGTGATTCGCTCGAGTTGATTTATGTCGCCCCCTGGACCGTGATGTTACCTGGCGCAGCCATTATGCTGAGTGTGCTGATAGTTAACCTGTTGGGTGACGGCGTACGCCGGGCCATCGATGCGGGAGTTGAATAATGCCGCTACTCGATATTCGTAACCTGACCATTGAGTTTATGACCGCCGATGGGCCGGTCAAAGCAGTGGATCGAGTGAGTATTACGCTGACCGAAGGCGAAGTCCGTGGACTTGTGGGCGAGTCTGGTTCGGGAAAAAGCCTGATTGCTAAAGCAATTTGTGGTGTTACCAAAGATAACTGGCGTATCACCGCCGATCGTATGCGCTTTGATGATATCGACTTGCTGCATCTGTCACCACGTGAGCGCCGCAAAATTGTTGGTCATAACGTGTCGATGATTTTTCAGGAGCCACAGTCTTGCCTTGATCCTTCAGAAAGCATTGGCACCCAGTTAAAGCAGGCGATTCCCGGCTGGACGTGGAAAGGCCGCTGGTATCAGCGTTTTGGCTGGCGTCACCGCCGGGCGATTGAGCTGCTGCATCGGGTTGGTATCAAAGATCACAAAGATATTATGAGCAGCTTTCCCTATGAGCTGACGGACGGTGAGTGCCAGAAGGTAATGATTGCCATCGCACTGGCGAACCAGCCTCGTTTGCTGATTGCCGATGAACCAACTAACGCTATGGAGCCGACTACCCAGGCACAGATTTTCCGCCTGCTTTCCCGTCTCAATCAGAATAATAACACCACTATCCTGCTGATCAGCCACGATCTGCAAATGCTCAGTCACTGGGCAAACCGCATTAATGTAATGTACTGCGGACAGACGGTAGAAACGGCCGTTAGCGAGGATCTGATTACCGCCCCCCATCACCCTTATACTCAGGCCCTGATCCGGGCTATGCCTGATTTTGGTCGTTCGCTCCCGCATAAGAGTCGCCTGAATACGCTGCCTGGTGCCATACCTTCGCTGGAGCATCTGCCCATTGGCTGCCGTCTTGGCCCGCGCTGCCCTTATGCACAGAAAACCTGTATTGAAACACCGCGCCTGACGGGTACTAAAAGCCATCTGTTTGCCTGCCACTTCCCGCTGAATATGGAGAGTCAGTAATGGTTGATACGCTACTGGAAGTGCGCAATCTGTGTAAAACTTACCGCTATCGCACCGGGCTGTTTCGTCGTCAGCATGTGGAAGCGGTAAAGGAGATCAGTTTTACCTTACAGGAACGCCAGACGCTGGCGATTATTGGCGAAAACGGTTCAGGGAAATCAACCCTGGCGAAAATGCTCAGTGGCATGATCGCCCCCACTTCGGGTGAGATAGTGATTGATGATCATCAGCTGGAGTATGGCGATTACGGCTACCGCAGCCAGCTGATTCGCATGATTTTTCAGGATCCGTCGACCTCGCTAAATCCGCGTCAGCGTATCAGCCAGATCCTTGATTTTCCGCTGCGGTTGAATACCGAGCTGGATGCAGCTGAACGCGAAAAACGCATTATCGCCACGCTGCGCCAGGTCGGATTGCTGCGCGATCATGCCTCATACTATCCGCATATGCTGGCCCCCGGCCAGAAGCAACGCATCGGACTGGCACGCGCCCTGATATTACAGCCAAAGGTGATTATCGCCGATGAAGCGCTGGCGGCGCTGGATATGTCGATGCGTTCGCAGCTGATTAACCTGATGCTGGAATTACAGAATAAACACGGTATTTCCTACATCTATGTTACCCAGCATCTGGGGATGATGAAGCATATCAGCGACCAGGTGCTGGTGATGCACCAGGGGGAGGTCGTCGAACGTGGCAGCACCGCTGATGTCCTGGCCTGCCCGCTGCATGACTTGACGAAGCGGTTAATCAGCAGCCATTTTGGTGAAGCCCTGACCGCTGATGCCTGGCGCAGGGATCGTTAATTTCCCACCCCACCATCTTTCCTGTAAAGGGTCAGGCATTTCTGACCCTGAATAAGAGCGCTGCTTATACCTTCCAGCTATTTGATAGCACAGATCATTATTTCTTTCGTGTTGCGGGTTACGCCAGGATAACTCTGCCGTAATTGAAAAGGAATGATCATGGAACAGCGCCGCTTTACTGGCAACAACCACTGGTATCATGAAACCCAGACCAGCCTGCCCGCGCATCGTGCACCGCTGATGCCTGAAGCTGCCAACGTTGAAGACCGTTTTCTGCTTGGTCTGGCGCAACAGGCGGGAGGAGAACTGAACACCATTTTTCAGCAAATGCAACCCGCACTGCTGGCTTCGCGCGATCTGTATCAACTCTTGTTCCCGCCGGAAATGACCACCACCCTGAGCCATACGCTAACGCTGTATGACCGTATCAGCAGTGCCCTGACGGTAGCTCAGGTCACCGGGGTACAGCGTTTATGCAATCACTACGCAGCGCGTCTTAATCCGCTGCCGGGGCCAGACTCCTCGCGTGAAAGCAATCACCGTCTGACACAAATCACTGAATATGCCCGCCAGCTTGCCAGCCAGCCAACGCTGATTGATGCGCTGTCGGTGCAGCGGCTGGATGATGTGGGGTTGAGTGCGCCGGATATTATCAGTCTCAGTCAGATAGTTGGCTTTGTCAGCTATCAGGCGCGGGTGGTTGCCGGGGTTCATGCCCTGATGGCTCTGCCGGTACGCTGGATGCCAGGCGTAACTATTCCACCGGATGCAGTAAGCGATAATTTCCTCTCCCCGCAGGCATGGTGCCCTGCACTGCCGCCGCTGGAATTACGCTATGCCGCGCCGGATCAGCTGGAAGCATTAACCTTTTGTCAGCCACTGACTGAGCTGGAGGAAGGAGCCTGGTTATTTGCTCATGATGGTAAAGCCCTTTACGGCCTGGGTCGCCTGATTGACGCACTGGAAGAGGTGCGCAGCAGAAGCTCCTGTTCGCTGGCAGCTGCGGTTACTTCACGTATTAATGGCAGCGTCAGCTGCTTTGAGCGCTATGCGGCAAAAAATGATCTGCGCCCTGCATTACAGGAGAGCGTTGAACAGGCGCTAAGTGTGGCCGATTCACCGCGCCAGGCACTTATTTCACTGGCTGCGCAGCTGACCAGATCGCCGGAGCGGGTAAATGCTGCTCATATTCAGCCGCTGAAAGATGCCGGATTCAGCAGTGCGCAGATTTTTGAAATCATTTTAAGCGTGGCATCAGCCAGCTGGGGGAACCGTCTGATGCAAGGCCTGGGCACCAGCGGCGAATAGCGGGTCAGCTCATCAGCCAGCGCCGTACCTCGTCAAAGAAATGCTGTGCCAGCGGTGTCGCCCGCCCTGGTTCAGCAATCACCACAGCACCCTGCCGGGACATTGGCGGCATGGCCACCTGCCGGCGTTGCAGCCCGCTGGTCATGCCGTCAATCAGATGCCCGACCGGTGAAATCATACACCCCAGCCCTACCTGAACCCCCTGAAGTAGCTGAAATACCGATGTGGTTTCCAGCACCACGCGCATGGTCAGCCCCGCATCGCGAAAATGTCCGTCGAGATAGCGGCGGAAATAACGTGTCTGCTCCGCAAGACAGAGTGGCAGCGCAGCAATTGCTGAAAGTGTCAGCGGTTCGTCACCCTGCAAACCAGGAAAATGCTGCGGATGATAGACCAGCTCAATGCCGTTATCTGCCAGCGTTTCAGCCTGAAAATGTAGTTCGCGCAGCGTAGCCAGCTCAAAAAAACCAATGCCGACATCCACCGTATGACTGTTTAACGCATCCAGCAGCTGATCGGCACTCAGTACCGCTACACGATAGTCCAGCTGAGGATAGCGATCGCTAATAGCTTTTAACATCACCGGCAGTGAGATACTGCATTGCGGTACCACTCCGATACGCAGCGTGCCATTAACGCCATGTTTTAGCGATTCAACTTCCAGCTTTAAGCCCTGATAAACCGAGACGATTTCTCGCGCCCAGGAGAGTACGCGCTCCCCTTCCGGCGTGAAACCATCAAAGTTATTGCTGCGGTTAATCAGCGATAGCCCCAGCTCACGTTCAAGATTTTTCAGGCGCATTGAGAGCGTAGGCTGACTGACGAAGCTGGCCTCAGCGGCACGACCAAAGTGGCGTTCACGCTCTAAATTACATAAGTAGATGAGCTGTTTGATGTCCATTGTCTTTGTTTTTCATAAGCTTAAAGTAGTTATAATGGGTGAAAACAGCACAGGTGCATTAATTGATGTACTGGCATCATATTTGGCCTCTCTTTCTAAAGACAGTTTCAACCATCTCAGGGTTTGATGCCAGCAAAGAAGCGCAGCTTAAAAAACTCAGTTCACGACGCTTTTAAGGTGATAATGCTACATCATCCCTTGCTATCAGCAACCTTCGCCGCTCAGATTCGCCATAAAGAACAGCCTGCCCTCGCCCTCTTCTGTAAAACGTTACGAAAGCTGCTTTAGTAATTTTGACGCAGAAAAATGTGGGAACATTGAAACTTCAAAGCTGGTTGTGCGGCTGTGAACATTGTTATAGCGCCCTAACACCCCTATTTCATTATCATCTGATTTCAATCATTCCCCCCCTCTTTCCAATGATAGAAGGTAACTATAAAAATCATTAACATAAAATAAAAGGCAAAATAACCCATCTGGTTCACAAATAAACTCTTGCACTTTTTATTTTCTTTGTTTTTTACATTTTTATTGGATTTTGACTTTCTTCCAGGTTCCACCTAAAGCATAATTCGATACTAATTTTTACGAAACATCTAAGTATAAAAAGGAGACATTTTTTAATGTCAGGGAATTCTCATGTGTATAGAGCGGATATAGATGGATTGCGCGCTCTTGCAGTACTGCCTGTTATTCTTTTTCATGCTTTCCCGAAGTTGTTACCCGGTGGATTTGTTGGCGTAGATATTTTCTTTGTTATATCAGGTTATCTGATTTCATCGATTATCTTCAGAAACGTTGGCAAAGGCTCGTTTTCTTTCACAGACTTTTACATGAAGAGAGTGAACAGAATTTTCCCCTCGCTGTCTCTCGTTCTCACTGCTTGTCTTGTGTTCGGCTGGTTCGCCCTCTATGCAGATGAATACGCGCAACTCGGCAAGCACACAGCGGCGGGTGCGGGATTTGTAGCTAATATCATTCTTCTGCTGGAAAGTGGATATTTTGATACTGCATCAGAGATGAAGGTTCTGCTTCATCTCTGGTCTCTCGGAATAGAAGAACAATTCTATCTGCTGTGGCCAGTACTTATCCTCACCTTCAGACGTTCGCGGAGGGCAACACTTTTAGCTTTGCTACTAGTCATTGCTGCTTCATTTACAGCCAATATTTATTATATACGCATAGATCCCACCGTTACATTTTATTCTCCAGTGACGAGATTCTGGGAGCTGGCCTTCGGATCACTACTCGCGTATAAAGAGTTTCATTTAACACCCCGAAGTGGTCTTGCAAGTCGCAAACATCACCTTATGTCATTAGCCGGGCTGTCACTAATCGTATTTTCGATTATTTATTTTACTGACCGAGATTTTCCAGGCTGGAAAGCTTTGCTGCCGGTTATTGGAGCAGTATTGGTTATCGCCGCAGGGGGTAATGCCATAATCAATAAGCACTTACTTTCAAATAAACTGCTTGCTTTTGTTGGGTTAATAAGTTACCCATTGTATTTATGGCACTGGCCGTTATTCACATACCTGAGAATCATAAACAGTGGAACACCGCCGAATCATGTACTGTTGATGGCTGTTATACTTTCTTTTTCTTTAGCAATATTAACATATTACGTCTGGGAGAAGCCGCTCAGATATGCACAAAAAAAAGGGTATACAGCAATAGCGCTGACTATTCTTGTATCGTTGATTGGCATTGTCGGATACTTCATTTTCTCTTCCGGGGGGATTCAGACCCGAACATTTGTCGAGCAGTCAAAAAGCCAAAACTTTCAACTTAACACACATAACTGGAAATATATTACAAACGAGAACTGCCTCAACAGATACCCGTTCCCGGATGCAAAGGATTATAAATGGTTTTTCTGTTACATGACAAAAAATGAAAAACCAGAGATTCTGCTGCTGGGCAACAGCTATGCAAATCACTTGTACCACGGCCTGCATAATTCGAAATTTTTTAGGAATAAAAACATCCTCTCAATTGGAACCTGCGTGCCAAACATTGCAGACTCCTCTTCATTGACGGGAAATCACCCCTGCGCAGGTGATCACCCGGGAAAACAGAGAGAACTGATAAGGAATATCATTTCAACCGAAAAAAGTATTAAATTAGTCATAATATCTGGTCTTTTCTGGAAAAATGAAGATGGAGCAGAGAAGAGATTGGATGATTACATTGAGTTTATAATTGATAATGGAGCAATTCCAATCATTTTTTACCCGCATGTTTATCCTGGTTTTGATACAAGAGCTTGCTTTGCAAGACCTTTCTCAGAACCTGTGAAATCATGCCATGTCGGAATTAAAGCATATAAAGAAAAAGTTGATGGCGTTGAAGATATGTTCGCTCGCATACATAAAAAACATCCAGACGTTGAATTCTATAACCCTAATGACCTGTATTGCGATAAAAGTGGATGTAATTTTGTCATTAATAATATGCCGGTTTTTCGTGATGGCACTCATTTTTCATTCTATGGAAGCGATCGAGTAATTGGCGGAATGATAGACCGGAGCAGAGTAATTGAATCCGTATTGAAATAATCAATTTAGCGCCGGATTTACCGGCGCTATTTCACAAGTCTTTACCAGGAAATTATACTACCCTTACTTGCTTACTTCATTTCAAGCAGTAAACCTTTTTTCTTAGACAGAAAACACGATTAAGAACCATCATTATATAAAACTATAAAAATGATCTACCCAACCATACCGGAACATCACGAGCATTTTTTTCCGCTAAGAAAAAGCCCTCATCTGCGCTGAGGGATTTGTTATATAGTTATTCAGTTAAATTACATATTAAAAGAGATATTTATATCTGTCCGCCCGGCGACATATTCACTCGCTGTGACAATATCACCCGACTGTCTCACTTCTATTCTCGCTACACCCCCTGCGGCTGCTGAAGACGATGCAAGTGTGTAAAAAGAGTGAGAAGGCCGGGCCCATTGTGGCAAAGTAGTGATTACTGAGTCTCTCTTCCCGTCAGAAATCGCGCCGACGATATGGACAGTATTATCTCTTCTTGTTACCTGCAGTGTTCCTGCGATTGCTTCATTAGCTTGTGTGAAAGAATTAGTCAGAACAAGCATTTTCGTAAGACAGCCCGGCGAAGAGTTACACAGCGATCTTGAAAGTGCTGATGCAAACGCCGAAGCAATAGCTAGCTGTCCGCGCGTGTTTGCGTGAAGATTGTCATGAGTCCAGCTATTCATAAACCCTTTGGAGCTAAACCCGTTGGGAACGCCCGCGTTATTACCAAAACTGTCCCCAGTTTCTGCCAACATATAACCATTTGCAGCACATCGCTCACGTAAAACTTGCTGGAAAAGGGGGATGTCTTGCATATTGACAGGTTCTCCGCCACCGCCTGTTATCGACTTTGTGACAAAGCGATACGGAACTCCAAAAATTGGAATAGCACCGTCTTTTTTGATTTTTTCAGCTAATGTTGAAATGTTTGATGAGAATACACCATACCCGAGATACCCACTCGCCTGACAATCATTGACACCCAACGCAACCAGCACATAATCCTGGCCCACGAAACTGTATTTATTGATATTTTGAATAACAGTATTTAGCCTCAGACCACTAACAGAATAACTATTATTAACTGAAAGCTTTCCCAGCCCAGGAACATGTTCAGCGCAATTTTCTAAGATTGCAGGCCATTCATTCGACGCTCGTGCCCCGACGGTTATTGAGTCGCCAAGAGTCATAATCTTAATCCCTTTAGCGTATGGGACAGCATCGCGAGAGCGGAGGTGGCAAAATTGAAGTTGCATACAAGCTCGCGCATCTTTATCGGCCAGAATAACGACTGAACGCGCATTAGCAGATGACTCTGCGACCGGGTATGGATTGCCGTTCAAAATAAGTTGAATACCTCTCCCATCTGCTGCAATTCTCAGCCCGACTCTTAATGAACCGTTGTTTGTCTGTATCTGATCTTCCGGATGCCAGGTGTTATATTTTCTGACGAGCGCGTTCCCATTATAAATAGAGACCCCATCTGCTCCAATATCGAAACGATAGTTCAGCACTGCACCTAAAGTCGTTGTGTGATTTTAGTGGCTATATTTTCTCATAAAAAAAGCCAGCACTAAGGTTGGCTTGTGGATTATTAATATTAATTAAGGATAAATCACTATTAAACTGCCTGTGCAGCAGTGAACCAAATTACGGGTTTTCTCTGGATTCGCGCCCACTTCTAAGCTGCCTGTACGGCAGTGAACCCTCCCTCGCTTGTATCAATGATCAGTATTCACTTCTAAGCTGCCTGAACGGCAGTGAACTCCCAGTGATCGCGAGGGAATGCCAGCTCTCTCTTCTAAGCTGCCTGTGCGGCAGTGAACAAAATCGATGGGATTGTTCCTCTCTGACAGGACTTCTAAGCTGCCTGTGCGGCAGTGAACACGCCGCAGGCTCTAAAGGCGCGTTTTCATGCCTTCTAAGCTGCCTGTGCGGCAGTGAACGCTGAGTAAAACCCTTGGGGTGAGAGCTGAGTCTTCTAAGCTGCCTGTGCGGCAGTGAACGTTGCGCAGGGTATGATTGTACCCGTTAATCGCTTCTAAGCTGCCTGTGCGGCAGTGAACTTTTCAGAATCAGCAACATCAGCAAACGCCCACTTCTAAGCTGCCTGTGCGGCAGTGAACATACTTCCGTTACGTTCGCGGAGCGGCATGAACTTCTAAGCTGCCTGTGCGGCAGTGAACGCCCTTGAGCGAATCGAAAATAAAAATGGTAATCTTCTAAGCTGCCTGTGCGGCAGTGAACCGTTATCTTACCGCGCTAACCCGTTTACTTCCTTAGCTTTTAACCTTATTTCCTGCTCCAGACCCTTTTTTAGGCCGCTATAAAAATAGTGATAATAATCAAACAGATAAAAAACGCTAAAAAAAGAGGGTCTTAACAATGGTGCAGTGAGCTTAAAGGGGGCGTCACGCACCACGGATGGCGCGTGACGAGGCCCGCATGCATCTTTTAGCTACCTGGGGGCAGAAACGGTGTTCAAACGCTGAAGCACCAGCTTGATTAGCACCAGCTTGATTTCTACGCTTAATAAAATTCTGTGGTCAGCTGCGCATGACGCTCAATAATTTTATCACCCGGCGTGGTTTTAATAGTGAAGCGGCAAGCCACCGGCACGCCCTGCTGGTAGTCACAACGGGTGGTGGTCTCACGTGTACCCTCAGGTGTTTTGCTGATGGTTACCGCGTCAGAGGGTTTGTCGCCTGCATCCGCAGCATATTTCTGTACTCCCTCCGAAATTTGACGCTCACCGCTGAAAGCATGCTGACCAACAAGGCGATCGCTGTCGTCATAGGTCAGCTCAACGCGGTAATCAGATTGCGCTGAAGAAAGGCCGGAAATCAGACCACGATCGTTGTAGATAATATCGATGGTAAAATTACCGCTGGTTTTAGACAGCACGTTACACTTACTGTCGAGCTGCAAGAGCACCGGATTGCCGTTCTCTTCACCGACCAGCCGATCTTTATCCCGCCGTACGCTGATATTCCCCACGTCGAGGTTGGTTACGTCAAAATCTGTAACGCAGCCCTCTTTGTCAAAGTTAAATACACCATCGTAGCGTTTCTCGCCGTTGGCATCGAAAACAGTCTGATGAGTGCTTTTAACTTTTCCAGGGATAGCTTCAAATTGATAAAGAAATGAGAGATTTTTGATTTTTAAGGAAATTCCTTTATCTTCTTCTTTTTTACAGCCAGCAAGAAGAAGCACCGGCAACAGCAAGGCTATCGTCGTTTTAATCTTGTCCATGCTACGTGAGTCCTGTCAGCGTAATGATATTTACGCATTATTATCGGCAGGTTAGCGCCATTCTTAAGGCACTATCATACCGGGCCGATCAGGCCAACCCCAGCGCACTTTTCACTTCATTAGCAATTTTTTCCACCTGCGGGCCATAAATCACCTGCACATCGTGGTCACTTACGCGATTCACACCGTTTGCTCCGGTGCTCATCAGGGTATGATCGACCACTTCGTTCATCTGCTTCACCCTGACACGTAGCCGCGTAAAGCAGCAATCGACGTCCTCTATATTGGCTTCGCCCCCCAACCCGCTGATTATCACCTGCGTACGTTCACCGGCGCTCACCTTCTCCTGCTGTTGATCCTCTTCTGACTCTCGTCCGGGAGTTTCCACGCGCATGCGCAATATAATGAAGCGGAAGCCATAATAGTAAACAGGGATATAGAGCAGCCCCAGCGCTACGCTCCACCACCAGGCTGTTTTGCTGCCGCCCAGAATGCCGAACACCACCAGGTCAATGGCACCGCCCTGCACATTACCAATCATCAGGTGCAGCAGTGACATCAGCATAAATGAGAGGCCACTCAGTAAAGCATGGAAGATATAGAGCACCGGAGAAACAAAGATAAAGCAGAATTCCAGCGGCTCGGTGATCCCGGTGGTAAAGGAGGTGAGCGCTCCGGCAAGTACCAGCGCTTTAACCCGCTGTTTATGCTCAGGACGCGCGCAGTGATAGATTGCCAGCGCCGCCGCAGGCAGACCAAACATCATCACCGGAATTTTACCCTGTGCCAGAAAACGGGTCGCCGCCTGTACCGTAGCATCCGGCACTGAACCCGGGTGTGTCAGTGAGGTATTAAAGATATTTAGCGCTCCAACCACCGTCTGCCCGTCAACGGTAGCGACTCCGCCAATTGGCGTGAAGCGCACCGTTTCATTGAGGATATGGTGTAAGCCTGTGGGGATCAGCAGGCGCTCGCTGGTGCCGTAAAGAAAGGCACCATACTGCCCGCTTTTACCGATCAGTTCACCGACCCAGGCAATAGCGGAACCGATTGTTGGCCAGATTAATGCCAGCAGCACGCCGACCAGCGGCAATACCAGTACGGTAACGATTGGCACAAAGCGACGGCCTCCGAAGAAGCTAATCGCTGTAGGCAGCTCGGTGGTATAGCAGCGGTTATGGATCACGACGGTCACCAGCCCGGCAATGACCCCGCCCAGTACGCTCATGTTATAGGTAAAAATACCCAGCATCGGAATAAACTCCGCTGAAGTCATCATGGCGGTGGTTTGATCCATACCCTGCTGCTGTAACGCCGCTGCCGTAGTGGTAGCGGCGGTCAGGCCTCTGGCCGCCAGCGTCGCACTGATACCAACGTGCATCGCAATAAAACCAATGACTGAAGCAAAAGCAGCCGTCGGTTTTTCAGCCTTAGCCAGACCAATCGCGCTGGCAACCGCAAAGAACAGCGGCAGGTTGGCAAACAGCGCTCCCGCCACTTTACGAATAAAACCAATAATCAGCTGTGGTATTTGCATGCTGGCGAAGGTATCGCCGGTAATCACCGGGTTCTGTAACGCTGCCGCAACGCCGAGGAAGATACCGGCGGCGGCAATCACCGAAATCGGCATCATCAGGGCTTTGCCGAAGGCATGGATTTTACTGGCAAACGCTTTCATCTGATTTCTCCCCGCTGTAACTGCAACCGGTTAAGTATTAGTCGCATGACGGGCGATGGCCGCGTTATCAGGAAATTGGATCGAATAATCTTTGACCAGCATCACATTTTCCCATCGCTGCACGATAAACAGCACCTATCGCACCATCTCTGGAATCAATTAGACAATTACTCCTTCGGATAGCAAAATCGCCAAAAAGAAGCAATAACTTCTTAACAACTATTCAACATAAGCCTGCGATATTATGAAATTTAAAGAAGCAATTAAGCCTTACCAGGCCGCTGCGGGCGGCTGGGGTTCTCTGGAAGCGACCACCCGTTTCGTCTTCGACAGCAAACAAGTGTTAAAAAACATGCGCAATCTGATGCGTATGAATAAAGCTAAAGGTTTCGACTGCCCCGGCTGCGCCTGGGGTGATGATAATAAAAGTACCTTCAGCTTCTGTGAGAATGGCGCTAAGGCGGTTACCTGGGAAGCGACCCGCCGTCATATTGGTGCAGAATTTTTCGCCCAGTACAGCGTCTCCGCGCTTTATCAACAGAGCGACTATTTCCTTGAGTATCAGGGCCGTCTGACCGAGCCGCTGCGCTATAACCGCGCAACTGACCACTATGAACCGATCAGCTGGGAGAATGCATTCGAACTGATTGCCCGTCATATTAAAGCAATGAATCATCCTGATCAGATGGAGCTGTATACCTCCGGCCGCGCCAGTAATGAAGCCTCCTGGTTATATCAGCTGTTCGGGCGCATGAACGGCAGTAACAACTTCCCCGACTGCTCAAATATGTGTCATGAAGCCAGCGGCACCGGGCTGAAACGCAGTATTGGCGTGGGTAAAGGGACTATCCGTCTGGATGACTTTGACCATGCAGATGCTATTTTTGTGTTTGGTCAAAACCCCGGTACTAACCATCCACGAATGCTGCACAGCCTGCGTCATGCGGCAGATAATGGTGCCAAAATTGTCACCTTTAATACGCTGCGGGAACGCGGCCTGGAACGCTTTGCTGACCCTCAAAAGCCGCTGGAAGTCGTTACCAGCATGGCGGGCAAAATCAGCTCAACCTATTACCAGCCTAATCTTGGCGGCGATATGGCCGCTATTCGCGGCATGGTGAAAGTACTGGCGGAAAATCATCGTGCGCTGGTCGCCGCTGGCGAGAAAGGTCTGTTTGATGAGATGTTCATCAATGCTAAAACCGAAGGCCTTGAAGCCTGGCTTGCGGTAGTAGACGCCACCGAATGGTCTCACATTGTCCGTCAGTCCGGTTTGAGCGAACAGCAAATACGCGAAGCAGCTGCTATCTACCAAAGCTCCGAAAGGGTGATTTGTACCTGGGCGATGGGCATCACCCAGCATAAGCATTCGGTGGATACGGTGCGAGAAATCGTCAATCTGCAACTGCTGTTCGGGCAGCTGGGCAAGAAAGGTGCCGGCCTGTGTCCGGTGCGTGGTCACAGCAATGTGCAGGGTAACCGGACTATGGGCATCGATGAGAAGCCGTCAAAGGCGTTTCTCGACAGCCTGGGCCAGCATTTTGGCTTTGAGCCTCCGCGCGAGGTGGGTCATAACACCGTGCAGGCACTGGAAGCCATGCTTCGCGATGAGATTAAAGTGCTGATCGCGCTTGGCGGTAATCTTGCCGCCGCCGCACCGGACAGTCCGCGCACCGAAGAGGCGCTGAAACGCTGCGGTCTTACCGTGCAAATCAGTACCAAGCTGAACCGCAGCCACCTCTGCCCTGGGGCTATTGATGCGCTGATCCTGCCAACGCTGGGACGTACCGAGCAGGATATTCAAGCCACCGGCCCACAGTTTATTACCGTAGAAGACTCCTTCAGCATGGTGCATGCTTCTGAAGGTGTCGGTAAGCCAATTGCCGATACTCAGCGTTCGGAAACCTGGATTGTCGCCGGTATTGCGCATGCCGTATTGGGCAATGAAAAGGTTGACTGGCTGGGGCTGGCGGACGATTACAACAAAATCCGTGACCATATTGCCGCGACTCTGCCTGGCTTCAGCGATTTCAACGCCAAATGCGATATGAAAGGCGGGTTTTACCTCGGCAATGCGGCGGCTGAACTGCGTTTTAATACGCTAAATGGGAAGGCCCAGTTTAGCGCGGCTGCTCTGCCTGGCTCACTCTTTCCGCAGCTGGATGTCGAGGTGCCATTTACTCTGCAAACTTTGCGTTCTCACGACCAGTACAACACCACCATTTACGGGCTTGATGATCGTTATCGCGGTGTCTACGGTCAGCGAGAAGTGCTGTTTATCAATCCGCAAGATATGGAGAGTATGGGTTACGCTGCCGGAGATAATGTTGATATTGAAACCCTGTGGAATGACGGCATCACGCGTAAAGTCAGCGGTTTTAAGCTGGTGCCTTATGCCATCCCTCAAGGCAATCTGGCCGCCTATTATCCCGAAACTAATCCGCTGGTGCCGCTGTCGAGTTTTGGTGACGATAGCGGGACACCGACCTCAAAGTCGGTGCCGGTAAAAATTAGCCTGTCACCGCTGGTACCGGGATTACGTATCGCGTGACCGTGTAGCCCGGCCGGTCACCTGTTCAAGGGTCGTCCGCCGGGCCGTTCAACAAGGCTTTTTACTTGCCGTCAGGCGGTTAATCGCGTAAAACTGTCTGCCGCTCTTAGGCCACGAAAACGTTGAAATTATGTTCCAGGATAACCCGCTGCTCGCGCAGCTTAAAGAGAAACTCCACTCCCAGACGCCGCGTGTTGAGGGTGTGGTAAAAGGCACTGAAAAAGGTTTCGGCTTCCTGGAAGTCGATGCACAGAAAAGCTACTTTATTCCGCCACCGTTCATGAAAAAGGTTATGCACGGTGACCGTATCAGCGCAGTTATTCAGACCGACAAAGATCGTGAAGTTGCCGATCCGGAAACGCTGATTGAACCGTTCCTGACCCGTTTTGTTGGCCGCGTTCAGAAGAAAGACGATCGCCTGTCGATCATTCCTGACCATCCGCTGCTGAGAGACGCCATTCAGTGCCGTCCGGATCGAAGTGTGAAGCATGACTTCCAGGCCGGTGACTGGGCAGTAGCTGAGATGCGCCGCCACCCGCTGAAAGGCGATCGTGGTTTCTATGCCGAGCTGACCGAATTTATTACTACTGCGGATGACCATCTGGCTCCGTGGTGGGTGACCCTGTCTCGTCACAATCTGGAGCGTGAAGCACCAGATGTGGCAACGCCGGAAGAGATGCTGGACGAACAGCTGGAGCGTGAAGACCTCACCGCACTGACCTTCGTTACCATCGACAGCGCCAGCACTGAAGATATGGACGATGCACTCTATGTTGAAGAAGCCGCCGATGGCGCACTGAAACTTACGGTTGCCATTGCCGATCCTACCGCTTATGTACCGGCAGGAAGCAAACTCGATGCTGTTGCCGCCGAGCGTTCGTTTACTAACTACCTGCCGGGCTTTAACATTCCGATGCTGCCGCGTCAGCTCTCTGACGATATCTGTTCGCTGCGTCCGAATGAGCGCCGCCCGGTTCTGGCCTGCCGGGTAACCATCGCCGCTGATGGTACGCCGCATGATGACATTGAGTTCTTTGCCGCCTGGATTGAGTCTAAGTCCAAGCTGGTGTACGACAATGTCTCTGACTGGCTGGAAACGAACGGTGAGAGCGAATGGCAGCCGGAAAGCGAGGCAATTGCTGAACAGATTCGTCTGTTGCACCGCCTGTGCCTGGCGCGTAGCGAATGGCGTCAGACCCATGCGCTGGTGTTTAAAGATCGCCCTGACTTCCGCTTCCTGCTGGGTGAGAAAGGCGAAGTGCTGGATATTATTGCCGAGCACCGCCGTATTGCTAACCGCATTGTTGAAGAGTCGATGATTCTGGCTAATATCTGCGCAGCCACCGTGCTGAGTGATAAGCTGGGCTTTGGGATCTATAACGTTCACCTCGGTTTTGACGATGTGAACGCCGAGCAGGCAGCCGCTGTACTGGCAAACCATGGTGTGACAGCCGACCCTCAGGCTATCTCAACGCTCGAGGGTTTCCGTACCCTGCGCCGCGAGTTAGACACCCTGCCGACACAGTTCCTCGACAGTCGTATTCGTCGTTTCCAGTCGTTTGCAGAAGTCAGCACCACCCCTGGCCCGCACTTCGGTCTTGGCCTGGAAGCTTATGCAACCTGGACTTCCCCGATCCGTAAGTATGGCGATATGGTGAACCATCGCCTGCTGAAAGCGATCATCAAAGGGGAAAAAACCGACCGCCCTGCTGATGAAGTGACGGTGAAGATGGGCGAGCGCCGCCGTCAGAACCGCATGGCAGAGCGTGATGTGGGCGACTGGCTCTACTCGCGTTTCCTGCAGAAAGCCGTTGGCACTGACCAGCGTTTCAAAGCAGAAGTGATCGACGTTTCCCGTGGTGGTATGCGCGTACGCCTTCAGGAAAACGGCGCGGTTGCCTTTATTCCTGCCCCATTCATCCACGCGGTGCGTGATGAGCTGGTGTGCAGCAATGAAAATGGCACCGTACAGATCAAAGGCGAAGTTGTTTATCGCGTCACCGATCTGATTGAAGTGACCATCGCCGAAGTGCGTATGGAAACTCGCAGTATTGTGGCCCGCCCGGTAGCCTGATAGCTGTAAACGGGATAGCCTCAGGGTTATCCCGTTTTATTCGCCTCATCCGCCCTTCCATTCTGATAAAAAACCCCTCTGCGCTTCACAGTTCTCACTGTCTGACTTTTCATTAACATCCTTTTACATTACGTTTAATTTGTTTCCCCTCGCAGGGTTCTGGCAAGCGGTATGCCATAAACAACCTCAAAACTAACTGGATTGATCGGATGATCTGGCGGCGGCATTTTTCGCTATTAACCGCGTACTAAGCAGCCTTTTGCCTGACATTCATGAGGGTACGGTGGTTGTTCGCGAGGAAAATGTTAATAATTCTGAAATAACACTATGAAAGTAAAGATTTTTAAACACAACCTCTTAAAGTCAAATTTTACCAATAAAGAGGTCTCTTTAGTCAAATTAAGTTGTTAATATGCTCTTCCGGTCGCCAGATCGGGGTGATTATGCTACCAGCTAATTTTCATCAGAAAAATATATTGTCTTCGCAGCTTGTGATTCTGCTGGTTGCCGAATACTGTTGCTAAAATAAGAAGATACCATCTGCAAAGAAGCACCAAGGGAGAGAAGAATGACCGATGAACAAGGGCAAGCGCTATTGTATGCGTATTTCGGTACCAGCAGCCCTCATTGGCGTTTATCCTCCGATAGTGATGCCTTGCAATTTACTCAAGATGAAGGCGGCGAAACTAATATCGCCGTCCCGTTAACACCACCGCAGGCGAGCCTGCTCCGCAGTATGAAGGTGATCACCACCAGCGTTAACCTGACCATTACGCTCTACGGGGATACGCTATCCATGCATCTGGTCGGCAGGAAGGTTTCTCAGAATGCCTGGGCCGGCACCGCTTCAGCATGGGGAGACACCTCTTCCGTAGCGCGAGATCTGGCATCTGGCCTGTCGTTTGCTGAACAGGTGGTATCTGAAGCCAATTCTGTGATTGTTATCGTCGATCATCAGGGCAATATCCAGCGTTTTAACCGCCTCTGCGAAGAGTACACCGGCCTGAAAGAGCATGAAGTTATCGGCCGCAATGTTTTTCAGCTATTTATGACGCGCCAGGAAGCCGCCGCATCAAGGCGTAATATCAGCATGTTTTTCCGCGAAGGCAGCTCCTATGAAGTTGAGCGCTGGATTAAAACTAAAAAAGGTCAACGTCTTTTCCTGTTCCGCAATAAGTTTGTCCATAGTGGCAGCGGCAAAAACGAGATATACCTGATCTGCTCCGGTACAGATATTACCGAAGAGCGCCGCGCTCAGGAGCGGCTGCGCGTACTGGCAAACACCGATACTATTACCGGACTGCCAAATCGCAATGCGATTAACCACGAAATCACCGAGGCGCTGGATAAACGCGTCGACCAGCAGATTGGCGTGGTTTACCTCGATCTGGACAATTTCAAAAAAGTGAACGATGCCTACGGGCATATGTTTGGCGACCAGCTGTTGCAGGCGGTTTCTCTTGCTATTTTAAGCTGCCTGGACAAACACCAAACGCTGGCTCGCCTGGGTGGCGACGAGTTTATCGTGCTGGCTGAAGACACCAGTCAGGCAGCACTGGAGGCAATGTCTTCACGTATTCTTGAGCGACTAAAAAAACCGTTCCGTATTGGTTTGATCGAGGTCTATTCCGGGTGCTCAGTGGGTATTGCCCTCGCCCCACAGCATGGTGAAGATCGGGAAAGTTTGATCCGTAATGCCGATACCGCGATGTACACGGCGAAAGAGAATGGGCGTGGTAAATTCTGCATCTTCTCCGCCGAGATGAATCATCGCGTGTTTGAATATCTCTGGCTCGATACCAATCTACGTAAGGCGCTTGAGCATCACCAGCTGGTGCTCCACTATCAGCCAAAACTGAATTCGGATGGTTCGGTCAGTAGCGTTGAAGCGCTGGTACGCTGGATGTCTCCTGAGCGCGGATTGATCCCGCCTGACAGCTTCATTTCTTATGCTGAAGAGTCTGGTTTAATTATTCCCCTTGGCCGCTGGGTGATGCTGACCGTACTGGAGCAAATTCTGCGCTGGCGCAAAAAAGGAATTGATCTGCGGGTTGCGGTTAATGTTTCACCGCGCCAGCTCGTTGACCAAAGTATTTATACCGACCTGAAACTGGCGCTGGACGACGCCGGGCTGAAGACCTGCCCGATTGATATTGAGCTGACGGAAAGCTGTCTGATTGAAAATGAACAGCTGGCGCTGGAACTGATGGAGCAGTTCCAGAAACTGGGAGCGGCGGTACATCTGGATGATTTTGGTACCGGATACTCTTCGTTATCGCAGTTAGCTCGCGTTCCGATTGATGCAATTAAACTCGACCAGAGCTTTATCCGCGGTGTTAATGAGCAGGAAGTCTCGCAATCACTGGTCAGAGCCATTGTTGCGGTAGCTAAGGCGCTCAATTTGCAGGTGATCGCAGAAGGGATTGAGACAGTTGAAGAAGCTGAGTTTGTTATGGCTAGCGGCGTAGATACACGCCAGGGATTTTTATATGCAAAGCCAATGCCCGCCGATGAGATCGAGCACTGGCTTACGCGGCATCATGCCATTACTAGTCCCTGATTACGATTATCAGCCCGCTTTGAGCAATGACTGTGCACTGTGGCGGTTTTGTAACAGTACCAGTCGCTCCATATAGGCAATATCTTTTGGTTCCATGGTAAAGGCAAAATCGACCCAGTCCTCGGTAATATCCATCAGCTCTGCGCGGGTTAGCTGTAGCACGCGCTGGCGAGCTTTTAACATCGCTCTGACACCGTTCAGTTTCGGTCTCAACGTATCGATAAAGGTACGTGTGCAGCGATAGCCCTCTCCGGGCTGGAACAACCTATCAACCAGCCCGCGCGTTTCAAACCACTCCGCCGTATGCGACTCCCCTTCACAAATCAGCTCCTCTGCCAGTTTCATACCCGAACGACGTGCAACTAATGAGTACCCTCCCATGCCCGGGAACAGGTTGAAAGCAATTTCCGGGAAGCCCATACGCGCGCTGTTTTGCGCCAGGATAAAGTGATGTGCAAGGGCCGCTTCAAAACCGCCCCCCAGCGCGCTGCCTTCCACCATAGCGATAGAAACGGCTCCGGTATCAAATCCGCGCGCCGCAGCATGAATGCAGTCAACGCAGGCCCGCGCATAGGCACGCAGGGCTTCGCGTCGACCATTTTTTATCGACTCGACAAAGAAACGCAGATCGCCTCCGGCATTAAACATCGTCGGAACCAGCGATCCGGTGACCCAAAAGTCAATCTTCAGCCCGGAGCGCTGGGCTGCATAGCTGAGGTTCATGATCTCTTCGATCAGCTGATGATTAAAACTGGGGCGGGGCTGGGCACGCAGCAACATCCACATGGTGTTGCGTCCTTCTTCGTAATAGGCAGAAAGTTGTGTTGTTTGTCCAGCTTCGTTAAACAGCCTGCAGGTAGTTTGATTGATAACTGTCATGGTATTTCCTCTGTTTAGTTATGCGTTCTACGCTGCTCCAGCCTAATCCAGAGTGCCATGATGCTAAATGGGTGTTTGATTTTTAAGATAAAATAACAGATTTAACCGCTATTAGTGCTGGGAGTCCGGGCTGAAAAAGAGAAGTTAATAAGAAGGAAAAGCAATAAGTTTACGAGGGAGGGACAGAAGAATATTGATGAAATACAGTAGAATAATCGGACAATGAATCAGTTTTATCTGGTGCTGATGCCGTAGTAAAAAGACATCAGCAGCAGTGATTAGCCTCTAATTTTGGCCATAATAGGCGTTTTTGCCATGTTTTCGCAGATAATGTTTATCCAGTAATACCTGTTGAACTGCGGGTAGCTGTGGCGTAAGTTGCTGGCTGAAAATGCCCATATAAGCCACCTCTTCCAACACTACTGCACTGTGTACTGCATCTTCTGCACTTCGCCCCCAGGCAAACGGCCCATGTGAGTTAACCAGCACTGCGGGGATCGCCAGCGGATCAATTCCACGCTGTTCCAGGGTTTCAATAATCACCTGCCCGGTTTGCCACTCGTAGCGTTCGGTTATTTCGTTGTCATGCATCTGGCGTGTACAGGGTATTGCACCGTAAAAGTCATCGGCGTGTGTTGTGCCCCAGGCCGGAAGATCCTTTCCTGCCTGCGCCCAGATAGTGGCATGGCGTGAGTGCGTATGCACAATTCCACCCACCTGCGGCCAGGCGAGATAGAGCGCACGATGCGTGTCAGTATCCGATGAAGGCCGTTTATCCCCTTCGATAACCTCGCCGGTTTCGAGTGCCACGACCACCATATCGTCACGCTGCATTGCTTCGTAACTGACGCCAGAAGGTTTTATCACCATCAGCCCTTGCTGACGATCAATGGCACTCACATTGCCCCAGGTGAAGGTCACCAGTCCGTAGCGAGGTAGCGCAAGGTTGGCTTCAAGTACCTGCTGCTTAAGCTGTTCCAGCATGTTGATATCTCCATAGCGGTTTTGATTTATTGTCAGCGCCACGAGGAAATGGGGGTATGGATACATTGGCTGTATCAGCGGCAGAATCCGGCTGACCACCTGTTTTTGAGCGGAGATACCTGTTGTCGGAAAGAAAAAATTAAGATTTTTTACCTGTTAAGACCTGTCGTAATATTTCAAAATAAACATAGCTCTTAACCTGAGTGATAGTTAGACTCCTAACCTTCAGAGCGCGCTGCCGCCGACCCGGCCATTAATTGAGGCCAGAAAATCTGGTTTTCAAATTAATTTTGCCCAATCAGTGATAGAAATCACCAGAAAAGGCGCAGGTCTGGCTCTGATATTCAGAGTGTCTTCTATACTTCAGAGGTATCTCGTTGCTGCACTTTAAGGAGAAGTTATTATGTCAATCACTGCAAAACGCATCACCGCCGCCGTGCTGGCCGCAACCTTAGTTCTCTCCCTGAGCGCATGCTCAAACTGGTCTAAACGCGATCGCAATACGGCAATTGGCGCAGGTGCCGGCGCAATTGGCGGCTCTATTCTGACAAACGGAAGTGGTTTAGGCACCGTTGGTGGCGCCGCCGTCGGCGGGATCATCGGACATCAGGTCGACTAACAATAACGCAGCATATCGTGGGCCGAACTCTGTTCGGCCCTGTAACTTATCAGCCTCCGGCCAGTTTGACCTTAAAGCCTTTCGCTTCCAGCAGGGTTTTTAACAGGTCGCGTTTATCCCCCTGAATTTCAATAATCCCCTCTTTCAATGCTCCGCCACAGCCACATTTTTTCTTCAGCTCTGCCGTCAGCTTATTGAGTTCGCTATCATCAAGATCGATTCCACTGATTAAACAAACACCCTTCCCTTTTCGGCCACTTGTCTGACGCTGAATACGCACGATACCATCGCCTTTTGGACGCTGAACAGCGACTTTAGGTTCTTCGATTCGTCCGGTTTCAGTGGAGTAGACCAGGCGACTATTGTCTGCGGCCATTATGCCTCCTTCAGAGAGCTGAGAATGTCACGCAGCGTCGCTGCTGGATCGGTTGATTGGGTAATAGGACGACCGATCACCATATAATCTACCCCAGCCTGCTGTGCCTGTTGTGGTGTCATGATACGACGCTGGTCGCCAGCATCGCTGCCAGCCGGACGAATGCCCGGTGTAACCAGACGGAAATCCTGGCCGATGACCTGTTTGAAATGACGGGCCTCCTGCGCCGAGCAAACCACGCCATCCAGACCACACTGATGCGTGAGACGAGCCAGCCGTTCAGCCTGCTCTGCCGGTGTAAGCTCAATGCCAAGACCGCGTAAATCTTCCGCATCCATGCTGGTCAGCACAGTAACCGCAATCAGCAGTGGTGCATCTTTGCCAAACGGTAACAGAGCCTCACGCGCGGCACTCATCATACGTGCGCCACCGCTGGCGTGGACGTTTACCATCCATACGCCGAGATCGGCAGCTGCCGCAACGGCATGAGCGGTAGTATTGGGAATATCATGGAACTTCAGATCGAGGAAGACTTCAAATCCGCGCTGTTGTAGTTCACGTACCCACTGGGGGCCAAACAGGGTAAACATCTCTTTACCGACTTTGAGACGGCAACTTCCTGGTTCGATTTGGTCTACAAATGCCAGAGCGCGATTACGATCCGCATAATCTAACGCCACCACAATCGGTGAGCCGGTAACCTGAGGTGAAAGCATGGAATTACCCTCTTTGAGTGGAGCACCGCATGGCGCAAACGATAAACGGCATGCATTCTACCTGTGACGCGGGAAAATGCACAGTTTAGTTAGCGGCGCTTGATGTGATGTCCAGGGCGAGGCGTGCCTCGCCCCTACGGTAATGGGAATGCCCGTTGACGCCGGGTGACCCTGACGAGGCGTGCCTCGCCCCTGCGGTAATGGGAATGCCCGGTGACGCCGGGTGACTCTGACGAGGCGTGCCTCGCCCCTGCGGTAATGGGAATGCCCGGTGACACCGGGTGACTCTGACGAGGCGTGCCTCGCCCCTACGGTAATGGGAATGTCCGGTGATGCCGGGTGACTCTGACGAGGCGTGCCTCGCCCCTGCGGTAATGGGAATGCCCGTTGACGCCGGGTGGTTCTGATGAAGTGTATCTGTCCCTGTGAACCACAAAAATACCTGCAAGGCAATAACGACGGCGATGTTTCTGGCATCGTTGTAAAAAGCAATATTAGTATGTTGTAACTAAAGTGGGATGTAAAACCAGATTTAACTACGGCCAGCATTACTGGCCGTCCAGCCCACGAATCGGTTTAACCGAAGACCAGGCACGGCACGATGGGCAATGCCAGTAAAGTGCATGTGCAGTGAAGCCACACTTATGACAACGATAGCGCGGTTTGGTGCGAATCTGTTCGCCCACCATATCACGCAGCACCATCAGGCTCTCTTTCGCCCGGCCATCTTCAGCTTCCTGAAGATTGAAGTCCATCAGCCGGTGGAAAACTCGCATGGTTGGATGGCGCTGAAGCTGGCGGGTAATATAGGTTTGCGCCACTTCGGCACCCTCTTCCCGGTCAAGAATGCCCGCGAGGTAAAGCTCGGCTGCTGCGCCGGTATTCTCCTCAACGCAGCGCTGAAGATATTCACTCCATGCCTGCGGCTGATCAAGATGCTGATAGCACCCTTCCAGCATCTCCAGTGTTTCACTGACCAGCTCTTTATCCTGCTCAATTACCCGCTGTAAATGCACCACAGCTTTGGCATACTCATTTTTTGCCATATGAATACGCCCCATCATAATCGAGACGCGGGCGCTGTTGCGATCGGCAGCCTCACCTTTCTTAAGCAGGCTCATAGCGCGGTCAAGATCGTCGCTGCTGATCGCCTGTAAGGCCAGCTCACAGTAAAAATGGGCAATTTCCATTTTCAGGCGCTCTTTGCCCTGCTTCACCAGCCGCTCTGCAACTTCGATCGCATTAGGCCAGTCGCTGGTCGCCTGATGAATAATCAGCAGCTGCTGTAACGCGCTGATGCGAAAATCAGTTTCATCCACCAGCTGGCCGAACATCTGTTCAGCACGGTCATAAAACCCCGCAGCCATATAGTCACGGCCAAGTTGCTGAATCGCCAGCAGGCGCTGATCGTAGGTCAGTGATGCGCTTTCCATCAGCGCCTGGTGAATGCGGATAGCACGGTCAACCTCACCCCGGGAGCGAAACAGGTTACCCAGAGTAAGGTGTGCCTCCACCGTGCCGCTGTCCTCTTTCAACATATCGAGAAACAGATCGACCGCTTTGTCCTGCTGGTTAGAGAGGAGGAAGTTCACCCCGGTCACATAGTCACGTGACAGGCGGCTCGCTTCCTGTTGCTTATCCTGTTGCGCACTTCTGCGCCCCATATACCAGCCATAGGCGGCGGCGACGGGGAGTAACAGAAACAGCAGTTCTAACATAAATGATTATTCCTTGACGGCAGGTGCCTGTGACACTGTAACGGATTGTTCAGTCTGCCCCAGTTGCTGCTGAAGGCGCTTAAGTTTGCGTTGCGCATGTGCCAGTGAAACACGTACGCGCAGCCAAAACAGCCCACAGATTGCCCAGCCCAGTAAAAAACCTGCGGCAAACAGTGAAGCCAGCAGCGTCGACACACGGTATTCGCCCTGTGCCAGCAGGTAGTTAAATTTCACTATCTGATCGTTGTGCGCGCCAAGCGTGACAGAAATGACGAAAATCGCCATGACAACTAAAAAAATCAATAAATATTTCACAGTTCATCCCATACCCTGGAGTTAACCAGATGAATTATGCCAAAAAAATCGCTCTTATGCTTGCATAGATGTAACGCGCCGCTGGCCGCCCCACTATTTTTCTTTGCACTTTCTGGCCATTTGCCAGCCAAAAATAGAGCTGAACAGAAGATATGGGGACGGAATAGCGCCTTTACAATCAAGGCGTTTCATTTTCCCGCTGCGCTATCTCCTGCTGCTCCTGTGGCGGCACCGTTAGTGGCCCACAGAATCGCTGTGCCAGCCAGACCGCGAGGCTGATAAACAGCCAGCTGATCAATGTGGCAAAAATCAGATCGCGCGGCCAGTGCATTCCCAGTGCCAGACGACTTCCCATCACGGTCACCGCCCAGCCCATCAGCAGCACAATGGTGACATAACGCCGACGCGGCCATAGCAGCCCTACCCCCAGTAACGCCCAGCTGGCAGCAAACATGCTGTGGCCAGAAGGAAAGGCAAACCCGGTTTCAAATGCCCAGTGTTTTTTTAACCAGTCAGGGAGCCGGGTATCCTGCGCTATAGCAGTGCTGACCATTTCACTACGCTGCGGGCGCTTTTGCAGATAGAACTGCTGCGGATTAATGGCGTAGGTTTTCTCCAGCCACAGTACGTAAGGACGTGGTTCCTGAACCTGCTGTTTGATCACATTTTTGGTGTATTGCCCGGCAAGCAGCGTGGCAATAATAATCCCCATCAGAAACACCGCTGGCTTCCAGCGAAAGCGCAGACACCAGAGAAACCAGCCACATAATATGGCGCTGGTTAATGTCCCCCACGGCCTGGTGACCGTTTCTGTAAACCAGAACAACAGCTTGTAACCCCATCCCATGGAAACCGGCTGCCAGTGCCAGCCAGACAGCATCACCCCCACTGGCAGTATCAACAATATCAGCATACCGAGGGTGGTACGTTTGAGGATCTCTGCCATTTTCGTTCCTTTATAGCCGTCGCTCTCGCGAGTTTGTTATAAGATTATCTTAAAAAAGAATAACATAAGAATTGTGATAGCGATAATTGTGCTGTATTACAACAATCGCTCTAACGTATTAACTGCCACGCGATGTGTTGTGGCAAAATAGGCACAATTGTTTGCGTCAGGTTACTGACACTGCGATATCTGATGATAACGCAACACCTGAAGTTTCTGGAGAGTCACATGCAGCTTAAACGTGTAGCAGAAGCCAATCTGCCCACACCCTGGGGGGATTTCCTCATGGTCGGTTTCGAAGAACTGGCAACCGGGCACGATCATGTCGCGCTGGTTTTCGGCGATGTTTCGGATAGCAAACCCGTGCTGTCCCGTGTTCATTCTGAGTGTCTGACGGGTGATGCTCTGTTTAGTCTGCGCTGTGATTGCGGGTTTCAGCTGGAAGCCGCTCTGAGCCAGATTGCCGAGCAGGGCCGCGGTATATTACTGTATCACCGCCAGGAAGGCCGCAACATCGGCCTGCTGAACAAGATCCGCGCCTATGCATTGCAGGATAAGGGCTATGACACGGTGGAAGCGAATAATCAGTTAGGATTTGCTGCTGATGAGCGCGACTTCACTCTCTGTGCGGATATGTTCAAGCTGCTGGGGATTCATGAAGTGCGCCTGCTGACGAATAATCCACGTAAAGTAGAGATCCTCACTGAAGCAGGTATCAATATTGTTGAGCGTGTACCGCTGATTGTGGGTAGAAACCCTAACAATGCTCACTACCTGGATACTAAAGCCGCCAAGATGGGCCATTTGCTGACCAAATAACCCTCGGCGCGTATCCTGCTCCCCGGCCGCCTGCCAACGACGGCAGCCGGGGAGTAACCGGTACTATTGCAGCATATTACGAATCACGTAGTGCAAAATGCCGTTATTCTGATAGTAGGTCAGCTCATTACCGGTATCGATACGACAACGCGCTTCCAGCTCCTCCTGACTTCCATCCATTCGCGTCAGCGTCACCTTCACCACGCCTCCCGGGGTTAACTGATTCAGATCCTGCACATCAATTTGCTCATCTCCGGTCAGCCCAAGAGTTTTACGCGTTACGCCTGACGGAAACTCCAGCGGCAGTATACCCATACCGATGAGATTCGAACGGTGAATACGCTCAAAAGATTCAGCGATCACCACGCGCACCCCTTGCAGACGCGGGCCTTTTGCCGCCCAGTCACGACTGGAGCCGGAGCCGTACTCTTTACCGGCAATGACCGCCAGCGGGATCCCGGCTTTCTGGTAGCGCATTGCCGCATCGTAGATCGCCATCTGTTCATTCCCGGGAATATAGCGGGTCATCCCGCCTTCCACGCCCGGCACCATCTCATTACGAATGCGGATATTGGCAAAGGTACCGCGCATCATGACTTCATGATTACCGCGACGCGATCCGTAGGAGTTGAAATCCGTGCGTTCCACGCCATGATCGAGCAGATAGCGCCCTGCCGGGCTGTCCGCTTTAATGCTGCCAGCGGGGGAAATATGATCCGTAGTAACAGAATCCCCAAGCATTGCCAGGATACGCGCACCATGAATGTCCCGGACTGGCTCTGGCTCTTTTTCCATATCATCAAAGAACGGCGACAGACGAATATAGGTTGAATCGCCATCCCAGTCATAGGTCGCCGCCTCACTGACCTTAATCTGCTGCCACTCCGGCGTGCCTTCAAACACTTCTGCATACTCTTTATGGAACATATCGGTTGAAACCATCTGCACGGCTTCTGCGATCTCTTCCGGCGACGGCCAGATATCTTTGAGGTAGACCGGATTCCCGGCGGTATCTTCACCAATTGGATCGGTTTGCAGGTTCAGAGTCATATTCCCGGCCAGCGCATAGGCCACCACCAGCGGCGGTGAAGCAAGCCAGTTAGTTTTAACCAACGGATGAATACGCCCTTCGAAATTGCGGTTACCAGACAGCACTGCCCCCACGGTAAGGTCACCCTGTTTGATCGCCGTTTCAATTTCTTCCGGCAGCGGGCCTGAGTTACCGATGCAGGTGGTACAGCCATATCCCACCAGATTAAAGCCCAGCTTATCGAGATAAGGCGTCAGGCGCGCGGCAGCGAGGTAGTCAGACACCACTTTTGAGCCAGGTGCCAGCGATGCTTTAACCCACGGCTGGCGTTTAAGTCCGAGGCTGACGGCTTTTTTTGCCAGCAGCCCGGCAGCCATTAACACGCTGGGATTAGAAGTATTAGTGCAGGAGGTGATCGCCGCAATCACCACTGCGCCATCTTCAAGCTGATAGCGCTGGCTCGTGCGTCGATCCTGATAGCTGACTGCCTGATGGGCCTTCAGCGACTGATTTACTTCCAGCTCGTTACTGGCGCGGAACGCGGCCGGGACATCGCCAAGCGCCACGCGATCCTGCGGGCGTTTTGGCCCGGCAAGGCTGGATTCAACTGCGCCCATATCCAGCGCCAGAGTACTGGTGAATACCGGTTCGTCACCCGTATTGCGCCACAGCCCCTGAGCCCTGGCGTAGGCTTCGACCAGCGCAACCTGCTGCGTACTGCGCCCGGTAAGCTTCATATACCCAAGGGTGACCGCGTCAATCGGGAAGAAGCCACAGGTTGCGCCATATTCCGGTGCCATATTGGCAATTGTCGCACGATCCGCCAGAGGCAAGTCGTCCAGACCATCACCATAGAACTCAACAAACTTGCCCACCACGCCGTGCTTACGCAGCATCTGGGTAACCGTCAAAACCAGGTCGGTAGCGGTGATGCCAGGATTAAGTTTGCCGGTCAGTTTAAAACCAACCACATCCGGGATCAGCATAGAGACCGGCTGCCCCAGCATAGCGGCTTCTGCTTCAATTCCGCCAACTCCCCAGCCGAGAACTCCGAGGGCATTGATCATGGTGGTATGCGAGTCGGTTCCCACCAGAGTATCCGGATAAGCGACCTCCTGGCCTGCCTGCTCTTCATGCCAGACGGCCTGCCCCAGATATTCCAGGTTTACCTGATGGCAAATACCGGTGCCGGGCGGAACGACGCTAAAGCGGTTGAAGGCCTTTTGCCCCCAGCGCAGGAAGACGTAACGTTCATGGTTACGTTCCATCTCCAGACGCACGTTCTCTTCAAACGCGTCTTCATCGCCAAAGTGGTCAACGGTAACAGAGTGGTCAATGACCAAATCTACAGGAGAGAGTGGATTAACTTTGGCGACATCGCCACCAAGACGCTTCACCGCTTCACGCATGGCAGCGAGGTCAACGACTGCCGGGACACCGGTAAAATCCTGCATCAACACACGGGCGGGACGATAGGCAATTTCACGGTCTGCATGAGCATTTTTAAGCCACCCGGCAAGGGCTGCAATGTCTTCTTCAGTGACTGAATCGCCATCCTGCCAGCGCAGCAGATTCTCCAGTAACACTTTCATGGATTTTGGCAAACGTGATATATCGCCCAGTTTATCAGCAGCGCGTGTAAGGCTGTAATAGTGGTATTTTTGCTCGTGGACAGACAGCATATCCTGACTGAGCTGGCGTAGGGTCGTCGACATTGCTCCTCCATTGCGTATTATTTTAACATTTACCTTAAGTCACCGGAGATGCTGCTTCTGGTATAGAAGGTAAAACCTTAGTAAAGGCAAGGTTTGTTTAAACATAGCACATGCAAACCGCAACGTTTTTGCTACAACACTAATTGACAATAGTTGAAACAAAATGAAATTCAAATACAAAAACGCCCCGCTGTACTAGTCAGCGAGGCGTTATTTGTATTCGGCAGGGAATATAAATAATGGGAATTAATGCACCATCATTCCTATCCATACTGCACTAGTCCAGAACAGCGCTGAAAATGTACAGGTGCTGAACCAGGTAATTTGGGTTAAGTTCATGATTATGCTCCTTCAGGCCATATCTGGCCAAAACGTACCACATTAAACCCTCTCAATTTGAATGAGAAAGTTTTACCGTTAAATGATGGGGTTAGCATCAGAAGCGGGCGTCAAGATGCCCTGACCATTGAAGCGGCCTGAATGATAATTAACGCTGTTTTAATTTTGATTCTCAGCAATACGCCGGGAAAATTTTATTATTTCGTTATTTTACTTTTTTATCTTCGAACATTGACTCAATAAAATTGCGCTGCAAGTCATTCAAATCCCACGAAGCCGGAATGGCATCCTGTGTTTTGTTTTTGCTCTTGCAGAAACAATCGCTGGTTTTGCGTACTTGCTGTGCTTTTTGCTCTGGCTGTCTCAGGTACATACTTACCCCCATATACGCCAAATGAATAAGCCAACCACTACCCAAAACAGTGTTGAAGCAGCGAATACCGTCAGCCAGGCTTTGCGTTTCAGATTGCTGTTACGCTCAACCTTGATGGTTTTGTCCCCGAAGTCGGGTTGTACAGATAATCTAGTAGCCATAGTTTTTGATAATCACTCTCATTAAAAACGATTGTTTGAACCAATCAGAAATTAGGATGAATCCTAAACATTCTCTGTTGCAAAATCCAGTAATTTTTATTGAACAAAACGATTAACAGGATTAATCAACCATGAATAAGATTAATTAAAAGCGCTAACTCAACTAAGCCGGAATAATTACCACTTAACACAAATTAACTTCCTGCCCCCCTCTGTTAGTACCATTCTAAATCAGACCTTTATTTACTCACCCTCTGAGTCCGGGTGCTCTCCAGACTCCATAACTAGAGTATGAGAATCATCTGAACTTAGCGCAAAGGGGGACGATGAAAAATGTGTACTGTTTCTCATTTAAGAAATAACAATAGAAGAACATGTGATACATGTTTCATTTACGAAAAAATAATCAAAAGGTATTAACGTTTAGAGTAATTGCTGGCACCAATGAACAAAAAAAAAGAGCCGCTATGCGGCCCTTGATTGCATTATTCATAACAATGGTGATTATTTCGCCGGGAGTTTGATGTCTTTAAACATCGCCTCGATATCTTCGTTTGAACGTAAACCTACGGCAGTATCAACAACATCACGCGTCAGATGCGGTGCGAAGCGCTGAATAAAATCATACATATAGCTACGGAGGAAGGTGCTGCGACGGAAGCCTATTTTAGTCGTACTGAAGCTGAAAACGTCTGTAGCTTCAATACGTACCAGATCGGGATCGGAGACCGGATCAACCGCCATACTGGCAATAACCCCTACTCCCAGTCCCAGCCTTACGTAGGTTTTTATCACGTCTGCATCGGTCGCAGTAAAGACAATATGCGGGGTCAGCCCGGCACGATTGAAAGCAGTATCCAGTTCTGAACGGCCCGTAAAACCGAAGGTGTAGGTGACCAACGGATATTCTGCAAGCTCCTCAATAGAGACTTTGCTTTTTGCCGCCAGCGGGTGATCTGGTGTCACCACGATGGCGCGGTTCCAGTGATAGCAAGGTAACATGATTAAATCGTCGTACAGATGCAGTGCTTCCGTAGCAATAGCGAAATCTGCATTACCTTTAGACACCGCCTCCGCTATCTGTGTTGGCGATCCCTGATGCATATGCAGGGACACACGCGGATAGCGCTCGATAAAGCCTTTAATCACGTTGGGCAGCGCATAGCGTGCCTGAGTATGAGTGGTGGCGACGTAGAGAGAACCTTTATCCGGCCAGGTATGCTCGCCTGCGACGGATTTAATCGCATCAACTTTCGATAACACTTCGCGCGCAATGCGGATAATCTCCTGCCCCGCTGGCGTTACCTGAGTCAGATGTTTTCCGCTGCGGGCAAAAATCTGGATGCCCAGCTCATCTTCCAGCATACGTACTTGCTTACTGATACCGGGCTGCGAGGTATACAGCCCTTCGGCCGTTGAAGAGACGTTGAGGTTGTGGTTTACCACCTCAACGATGTAACGAAGCTGCTGCAATTTCATTTTTCATTCCATCCAGGGTTTGAAACAATGCGCCGAAAACCCGGCAGCATACACACAGCAAACGTAGCTGTGGCTTCAAGTACGAAGGTTATAATGCGAATACATAATAAGAAAGGCGTTATCTATAACAACTATATCAAAAATGGGGGATATGTATAGCGCAGGCGGGGGAATTCGTAAGCGTAGCGGGAAGAAAAAAAAGGGACAGGGGCCACCATGGCTTGATGGCCCCCATAACGGAGGTAACTGACTGAATTACTTCTTAGTCACTTCCCATTTCCCATCAACATAGAAGGCAGTCCAGCCGGTGGCTTTCCCGTCTTTTTCTGTGCTGACGTACTGCTGTTTAGTTTTACGACTGAAACGTACGATAGCTTTGTTGCCTTCGTCATCAGTGGCTGGCGCATCCGCCAGGTAACGCAGTTTTTCCGGTAAACGATCGCGGAAGCGTTGCAACTCCTCCACCTGCGGCGCGCGCGTTTCACGCGATTTCGGGAAGGTATTGGCCGCAAGGAAAACACCCGCTGCACCATCACGCAGAACGAAATAGGCATCCGACTTTTCACACGGCAGCTCAGGCAACGGCACCGGATCTTCTTTCGGTGGAGCGACTTCACCGCTGCGCAGGATTTTACGCGTGTTCTTGCAGTCGTCATTTGTGCAGGACATGTACTTACCAAAACGCCCCATTTTCAGGTGCATTTCGGAACCACATTTCTCGCACTCAACGATCGGGCCATCGTAGCCTTTGATACGGAATTCACCCTGCTCTATCTCATAGCCATCACATTCCGGGTTATTACCGCAGACGTGCAGCTTGCGCTGAGGGTCGATCAGATAGCTGTCCATTGCGGTGCCACATTTCTGGCAACGGCGACGGGCGCGCAGTGCGTTTGTTTCCGCATCATCACCCTCAAGAATGTTCAGTACTTCATTCTCAGGGATCAGGTTAATGGTCTGCTTGCAACGTTCCTTCGGCGGCAGCGCATAGCCAGAGCAGCCGAGGAACACCCCGGTACTTGCGGTACGGATACCCATCTGACGGCTACAGGTCGGGCACTCGATAGAGGTAAGCACCATCTGATTAGGCTGCATTCCGCCCTCTTCCGGGTCTTTCTCTGCCTGCGCCAGTTGCTCGCTAAACTCACTGAAGAACTGATCCAGTACCGCTTTCCACTGCGCTTCGTTCTTGGCAACTTTGTCGAGATTGTCTTCCATATGAGCGGTGAAGTCATAGTTCATCAACTCACGGAAGCTCTCTTCCAGGCGGTCAGTAACGATTTCACCCATTTTTTCCGCGTAGAAACGACGGCTCTCCACCTTCACATAACCACGATCCTGAATGGTCGAGATGATCGAAGCATAGGTAGAAGGACGGCCAATTCCACGTTTTTCCAGCTCACGAACCAGCGAAGCTTCGCTGAAACGCGCAGGCGGTTTGGTGAAGTGCTGACTTGGCAGCAGCTGCTGAAGGCTCAGTTCACTTCCAACTTCAACATCTGGCAGTACGCGATCTTCATCACCTTTACGCAATGCAGCCATCACTCGCGTCCAGCCGTCAAAGCGTAGCGTACGCCCTTTAGCTTTCAGTTTGAAATCTGCCGCTTCAACGGTCAGCGTGGTGGAGTCATATTGCGCTGGCATCATCTGGCAGGCAACAAACTGGCGCCAGATCAGCTGATACAGCTTCTGCGCGTCAGCTTCCATATCTTTCAGCTGCTCGGACTGCACTTTCACATCGGATGGACGGATGGCTTCGTGCGCTTCCTGAGAATTATCTTTGCTGCTGTATACGTTGGCGGCCTTCGGCAGGTATTTATTGCCGAACTCATCTTCAATGTAGCCGCGCACCATGCTGACAGCATCCTGACTCAGGTTGGTTGAGTCAGTACGCATATAGGTAATATGACCAGCTTCATACAGACGCTGGGCCATCATCATGGTTTTCTTCACGCCAAAGCCAAGACGGGTACTGGCCGCCTGCTGAAGCGTGGAGGTAATAAATGGTGCACCGGGTTTGCTGCTGGTTGGTTTATCTTCACGATCAACCACCATGTAGCGGGCTTTCTCCAGCAGGCTGACAGCGGCATAGGTCTGCTCGCGGTTTACCGGACGGAAAGGTTTATCACCCTGGTGCGTAACCTGCATGGGCAGATCCACCCCTTTCGGCGTGGTCAGGTCTGCGTTGAGATCCCAGTACTCTTCAGGAACGAACGCTTTAATTTCACGCTCACGCTCAACCACCAGCCGTACAGCTACCGACTGTACGCGCCCGGCGGAGAGACCTCGGGCCACTTTCTTCCACAGCAGTGGTGAGACCATGTAGCCAACCACGCGATCCATAAAGCGACGCGCCTGCTGGGCATTTACGCGGTCGATATTAAGTTCGCCGGGCTTTTCAAATGCCTGACGAATGGCATTTTTGGTAATTTCGTTAAACACCACGCGACTGTAGCGTGATTCATCTCCACCGATCACTTCCCGCAGGTGCCATGCAATGGCTTCCCCTTCGCGGTCGAGATCCGTTGCGAGATAGATATGGTCAGCTTTCTCAGCCAGCGCCTTAAGTTCAGCGACAACTTTTTCCTTACCTGGCAGGATTTGATAATTCGCTTCCCAGCCGTGATAAGGGTCGACGCCCATACGGTTAACTAACGCCGTCTTTTCGTCTTTTTTGACCTTTTTTGTTGTTTTACTGGTTGTAGAGTCAGCGCTCTTTTTAACTGTTGATCCACTGGTCGGCAAATCACGGATATGACCTACGCTGGATTTCACCACGTAGTCATTTCCGAGATATTTATTGATCGTTTTGGCTTTTGCCGGGGACTCAACTATTACGAGAGCTTTTCCCATAGTTACCTTTACCTGATTAAAACATCCGAGAGTAAGTTGTGCCGTTTTCACTTGTTACATCGCACATTGACGATAGGGTTATCGGGATAACAGAATCAACCCGGTTAACTTTTTATCAATTGCAGCATAAAAATGCGCATTGCAACCAGTTGATTAACGGTACTTTTTACCACCTGTTAAGCGAATCTCTAACAAAGCGTAAAGTCTGTTTTACGCCCGGAACCCGAAACGCCCACACTGTACCTGATAAAATCTGTTACGCAACTTAATTAGCATCCAGCCCCCATTTACGCCAGGAAAGGCGGAAAAAAAGAGAAAAATTTGTTCAGCCTGTTCCTGCTCCATAGTACAACAATGCGTTACGCATACACTTAAGCGCGCTGCTCTATAAAGGAAGGAAAAGTCGCTGTACGCGGGGATGCTGCCCGGAAACAGACAACCATCTGATAACACCTGGATTTTTCCACTTGAAGGGTCTGCTGCCGTTTATTACATTTACTCACCCGGCAAGCCATTGCAGCTGCGGAAGTAAGGGTTGCCTTAGAGTGAAATTGCTTCTCTTTTATGGAGATCGCTCTCCTGTTCAACAATAATGGAATTCACATGACTACCTTGATTTATCAGGATGAAAAATCCCACAAATTCTGGACAATCGAACAAAAAAAACAGGAACTCCATCTTAGCTGGGGACGTGTGGGAACTCAGGGTCAAAGCCAGATAAAAAGCTTTGAAGACGATGAACAGGCAAAAAAAGCGTGCGAGAAGTTAATAAAAGAGAAGAGCCGCAAAGGCTACATGGCACCAGGCAATGAGGCTTCAGCGCCCAGCGCTACCAACACCGTTGTTGCTGCCACGTCCGCTAGCGTGGTGCCAAAAACTCAGGCAAAAACATCCCCTCCTGTAACTGCTGATGATCTGCCCTCTGCCCATACCGCGACAACGCCACTAAGTGTCAACACCCCCGTATGGCTGAGTGAAGCAGACACTATCGCGCTGCCGCAGAAACTGTCTGTACTGGCGTTAAGCCATCGTGACAGGCCGCTTCCTCCCGCAGGGAAAGTTGAAGAGCCAGCGGAACAGCTGCGTCGTCTGAAGATACTGAGCCAGGAAACGAAAAAGAACGGCGGCCTGACTCTGGATGGAAGCAGCTGTGACGGCAACTGGCAGCAGGCGATTGCCGCAGCTCAGAGATGCCTTGCCAACGCAGAGGCGCTGCCGCAGGACTCACCGATGGCTGGCGCAGTTATGCTGAAAATCAATCAGAGCTATGGCGGGCGTGAAGCCGCGCTGCTGATCGATGCCATCGTCGCCAGCTATGGTCTGGACTATGCCGTAGAGATGATCATCGCCAGCACGCAAATCGGCCTTAATCGTGATTACCACAGCCGTGGCGTTTCGATCCATCCGGCAGATACCCCCCCTGCCGGTTATCAGCAAAATATCGTCGATCATGAATTACGTCTGCGATGGCACCTCTCCGCCGCGCAGCCCGAGGTATGGCAACGCTGTGCCGATTGCCTGCTCGCCGCTCTGCCGCAGATCCCGCTATGGCGCCAGCCGCTGGTAGCGCTGCTGCTGCCTGAACGCCCCGAACTGGCCAACGGGATTATTCAGCGAGCTGCCGGTGACCGCGAACTCTGTGCGCTGGAGTGGCTGAAAGTCACTGCCACTGACCCGGAGGCGCTGCAAGCGCTGGAACAATACCAGGCACTGGATGTGTTTGATAGCTGGTATTACGGGGAAATAGTGACCAGTACGCTACTGCTGGAGCAGGGCGTGTGCGCTCTGCCCCGGTTAACCCCCTATGCCCACGGCGACCGCTGTGGCGAGGTGGTGATGCACGTTAATCACCCGCAGGCGCTGGCGATGTTAATCGGGGCAGCCGGTAAGGGTAAACGCTGTTACGAACGCGCTGCTAAAGCCAGCAAGCGCTTCCCGCACGCCGCATTTGCTGCACTGGTACAGCTGCTGAATGGCAAAGAGGATGCCCTGTGGCGAACTCAGCTGCATGCCCTGCTGCATAACCAGCCACAGCTGGCGGCAGAGGTTACCCCCTGGCTTACCGCTGAAGAACAGGCGCTGGTCTCCGGCAGCCAGCAACGGCTGTTTGTAAAAACCGACAGTGCCAGCGCCGATATGCTGCCTGCGATACTGGTTGCTCCGCCGTGGATCAGTAAGAAAAAAACGGGAGCTATTCCAGAGCTGGCACTAGCTGTACAGCCGGTAGCGCCTGTGTTTGAAGGTGTTGCTGCGGATCAGCTGGCGATGTGGTCACATCACCGCAAGCTGAAAATTGCCGGTCTCAAAACAGAAGAGATCCTCGCCCGCCTCGGCTTTAATACATGGAATAAATCGCTGCCGGAAACCACTGTGCAGGCGTGGGAAGAGGATAACTATACTCAGCTGATTGCCGACTGGGCAACCAATCACCCGCACTATGCTGGCGACTGGAATCTCTATATTTTACCTCAGCTACCCCGCGAAAAAGCCCTCGGTCTGTGGAGCGTTCTCAGCAGTGAGCACCACACGGGTATCGCGCCGGTGATGTCACATTTCGGCCTCGACGCGCTGCCCGGATTTATCAACAGCGTAGCCCGTCAGCCTCAGGAGGCGCTGCCGGTGGCAATTGCTGTGGGCAGTACCGATCTGGCACCGCTTATCGCCCGTGCTTATTCTAAACTGAAAACTCTGCGCGAGGATGCGCGCCGCTGGCTGCTGAAATATCCGCAACATGCTGTGGCCGGTCTGTTACCGGTGGCCTTCGGCAAAGCGGGAGAAGCCCGGGATAATGCCCGTCTGGCCCTGCGGCTGCTGCTGGACAACGGGCATCAGGCGCTGCTTGAAGAGGTTGCCGGGCGCTATCAGCAGCCGGAAGTGCTGGCAGCGGTAAACGCGTTAGTGCAGCTCGATCCGCTGGACGATTTCCCGGCAAAACGCCCTGCGCTGCCGGATTTCTGGCAGCCGGTGCTGTGGACTCGCCCGCAGCTGCATAACGGTAAAACACTGCCTGAAGAGGCCCTGACGCATCTCGGCACTATGCTACGTTTTCCGACGGAAAATGGCCTTTATCCGGGACTTGAACAGGTTAAAAAAATCTGTACTCCAGCTTCCCTGGCTGCCTTTGCCTGGGATCTCTACACTGCGTGGATGGCTGCCTCCGCCCCACCGAAAGAGAGCTGGGCCTTCAGTACCCTCGGGCTGTTTGGTAATGATGACATCGCCCGTCAGCTTACGCCGCTGATCCGCAGCTGGCCCGGTGAATCCCAGCATAAACGCGCTGTTGCCGGCCTCGATATTCTGGCGGATATTGGCTCAGATCTGGCGCTGATGCAGCTTAACGGCATTGCACAAAAGCTGAAGTTTAAAGCTCTTCAGGAACGGGCACGGGAGAAAATCAGCCAAATCGCCGAGAAACGCGCACTGAGTGTCGCGGAACTGGAGGATCGTCTGGCCCCGGATCTCGGGCTGGATGATAACGGCTCGCTCCTGCTCGATTTTGGCCCACGCCAGTTCAACGTTAGCTTTGATGAGACGCTGAAACCCTTTGTACGTGACGGCAGCGGCAGCCGTCTGAAAGATCTGCCGAAACCAAACAAGAGTGATGATGTTGAACTCGCCGCTGAAGCGGTCAATCGCTATAAGTTACTGAAAAAAGATGCGCGCACCATCGCCAGTCAGCAGGTTGCTCGCCTGGAAAGCGCCATGTGCCAGCGCCGCCGCTGGACGGAAGCGCAGTTTAATCAGTTCCTGGTGGGCCATCCGCTCATCGGTCACCTGACCCGGCGGCTGGTATGGGGGGCCTATGATGCCGATGACCAACTGCTGAACTGCTTCCGCGTGGCGGAAGACAACAGCTACAGCACCGCCGATGATGATCTCTTCACCCTGCCGCACAACGCCACGCAGATTGGCATCCCACATATTCTTGAGATGCCGGCTGAAGATGCCGCCGCCTTTGGTCAGCTGTTTGCTGACTATGAGCTGCTGCCGCCGTTCCGTCAGCTGGATCGTAACCGTTATCTGTTGAGCGCTGAAGAGCAAAAATCCACTGATTTGCAGCGCTGGCAGGGCAGGCTTTGCCCGAGTGGCCGTCTTGCCGGGTTGACCAGCAAAGGCTGGCTGCGCGGTGTGCCACAGGATGCGGGCTGGATCTGCTGGATGCTCAAACCGATGGGAAATATGACGCTGGTACTGGAAATGGGAGAAGGCCTGGGCGTGGGCATGGCACCGGATGAATTTAACAAGGAGCAGACGCTGGCCAGTATCTGGCTGTGGCACGGCGATGCACACCAGTACGGCTGGGGACAGCAGCATCCGCAGAAGCATCCTTTTTCGCGTTTGCATCCCGTCACTGCCAGTGAAATGCTGAGTGATATTGATGCGCTGTTTGACTAATGCCTGATACCCGATATCTAAGGAAAGACCATGTCTGACATGTTACAGCGTCCCCCGGCTGCCGTACTTTACGCCGCTGAACTGGCGCGGCTCAAGCAGGATGACAGCGGCCCACGGCCCCCCGGCTGGCAGCTGAGTTTACCGGCTGCGCGGGCGTTTATTCTGGGGGATACTGCGCAGGATATCAGTACAAAAGTGGTGACATCAGTTGCCAGCGTCGAACGCATGCTGGTTACCCTCGCCACCGGGCGCGGGCTGATGCTGGTCGGCGAACCGGGTACCGCAAAGTCGCTGCTGTCGGAGCTGCTGGCCACCGCTATCAGCGGCGATGCCGGGCTGACTATCCAGGGTGGCGCATCGGTGACAGAGGATCAGATCAAATATGGCTGGAACTATGCCCTGCTGATCAACCAGGGTCCGTCCACCGAAGCGCTGGTACCGGCACCACTTTATCAGGGGATGCGCGACGGTAAAATCGTTCGATTTGAGGAGATCACCCGCGCACCGCTGGAAGTACAGGACTGCCTGCTGGGGATGCTATCCGACCGTGTAATGGTGGTGCCGGAACTGCATGGCGATGACAGCCAGATGTATGCCCGCGAAGGCTTTAATATTATCGCCACCGCTAATACCCGCGATCGTGGCGTTAACGAGATGAGCGCTGCGCTTAAACGGCGCTTTGATTTCGAGACCGTGTTTCCGATCATGAACTTCCAGCAGGAACTGGAGCTGGTTGCCAGTGCCTCGTCCCGGCTGCTTACACACAGCGGTATCCCACATAAAGTGCCTGATGCCGTGCTGGAACTGCTGGTGCAAACCTTCCGCGATCTGCGCAGCAGCGGAGAGAGAAAAAGCGCAATGGACAGCCTGACTGCCATTATGTCTACCGCTGAGGCGGTGAACGTGGCGCATGCGGTAGGCGTTCGCGCCTGGTTTCTGCAACAGCGTGCCGGTGAACCAGCGGATCTCGTGGAGTGCATCGGCGGCACCATCGTCAAAGATAATGAAGAGGATCGTGCACGCCTGCGGCGCTATTTTGAACAGCGCGCAGGCAGCCGTAAAGAGCCGCACTGGCAGGCCTATTATCAGGCGCGCCACCGGCTGCCATGACAACTCCGCCCCTCTCCGCTGCGGAGTTATTCCCGTCTCCCGGTGAACCGCTGATCCTCGGTATCCGCCATCACAGTCCCGCCTGCGCCAGGCTGGTTCAGCGCAGTATTGAACAGTTACGTCCGGCCTGGGTACTGATTGAAGGGCCTGCTGATTTCAATCAGCGGCTTGATGAGCTGCTGCTGCCGCATCAGCTGCCCATCGCCATCTACAGCTACTGCCAGTTTCAGGAGCAGGATGCCCCCGGTGTTGGCGCCTGGACGCCGTTTGCCGAGTGGTCACCGGAATGGCAGGCGCTGCATGCGGCGCGACGGTGCAGTGCTGATATCCGCTTTATCGATTTGCCGGTATGGGCGCACGCCAGCGATGACGAGGCTGACGACGACAGCCAGCACTATCAGCAGCGCCAGCAGGCAATGATTGAAGCCTGCGGAATGGAGAGCAGCGATGCGCTATGGGATCATCTGTTTGAGGACGAGTCTCAGCAGCGTGAGTTACCTGCGGCACTGAACCTGTGGTTCCGGCAGCTGCGTGACGGGTGCAGCGGCAGCGTACAGGATCGGCAGCGCGAGGCCTATATGGCGCGCTGGATCGCCTGGGCCATGGCTCAGGACAGCGGCCCGGTGCTGGTTATTTGCGGCGGCTGGCATGCGCCGGTTCTCACCAGCCTCTGGCGGGGATATGCAGAATCGACTGAGCCTCCTGCCCCTGAGGCAGTGATTTCCGGCGCGGTTACCGGCAGCTATCTGACGCCCTACAGCGAAAAACGACTGGACGTGCTGGCGGGCTATCTCTCGGGTATGCCCGCTCCGGTATGGCAACAGTGGTGCTGGCAATACGGCCAGCGGCAGGCCGGGGAGCGTCTGCTGGAGAGAGTTTTCACCGTGCTGCGCCGCCAGCATCTGCCCGCCTCCACGGCGGATATGGCTAACGCCATGACTCAGGCATTAGCACTGGCGGCGCTGCGCGGGCACCGGCTGCCGCTGCGGAATGACTGGCTGGATGCGCTGGCAGGCAGCCTGATTAAAGAGGCGCTGAATACCCCGCTGCCATGGAGCTATCGCGGGCCATTGCAGGCTGGTACCGACCCGATCGCGATCGTGCTAATTGATGTGCTGGCAGGTCATCGTTTTGGCGTACTGGCCGCCGATACGCCGCAGCCGCCGTTACCGCGAGATGTCGCTAACGAGCTGAAACGGGCAGGGATCACACTGCCCGTCACGCTGACGTTAAATCGTTTTGATACCCCGGGGCTGCTTCAGAGCCAGGTGCTGCACCGGCTGAATGTGCTGGAGATCCCCGGCATTAGCTGCCTGTTGGGTACTACGCTGGCGCTTTCCGGCGACGGCGAAGAGCAGTGGGCGTTGACTCAACCATTGCAGCAGCACGCCGCGCTAATTGAAGCAGCACGCTACGGCGCAACTCTTGAAGAGGCCGCGCGCAACCGGCTGGAGTCGGCGCTGGCAGACGCCAGCGGTATCGCTGCGCTGGCACACTGGCTGCAACGTGCCGCGCTCGCCGGTCTGTCCTCATTCAGCCAGCAACTGCTGGCGCAGCTGGAACAGCAGATCGCGCTGGAAAGTCAGTTTGAAGAGATGGGGCCAGCGCTGGAGATCCTCTACGCGCTGTGGCGTCACGATACCCTTAACGGGATGCGCGATGCTGCGATCCTGCTGACCACCCTGCGCGCGGCCATTGAACGTACGCTGTGGCTATCGGAGTCCACCGGGTTGATTGACCCGACGCAAATCAATGCCCATCTGCACAGCTGGCAGGCGCTGTGCCACATTCTGCGCGATGAACAAAATAATCCTCAGCAGCACGACGGGCTGGTACTGCTGCCCCGTGCGCTGGCGGTACTGGAACGCCGCTTTTGTGCCGCTGATGCCAGCGCCCTGAGCCGTGGCGCAGCGCTGGGGGCGTTAATTCGTCTGGAACACGCCAGCGCTGATGCCCAGGCGGCAATCATGCTGCTGGAGGGGCTGCCAGCGGCACGTTTAGGGGAAGCGCTGCACGGGCTGATCGCGCTGGCCCGTCATCAGCTGGCCTCACATCCGGCTTTCATCGCCGGGTTTAACCGGCAGCTGGAACAGCTGGCAGACGATGAGTTTATCGCCGCCCTGCCCGATCTGCGCGCCGCAATGGCCTGGCTGCCCCCGCGTGAGCGGAAGGCTCTGGCGCGTCAGGTGCTGGAACACTTCCAGATCTCACACCTGCCGGAGCATCTGTTACAGCAACCGCTGCCAGAAGCCTGCTCTGCCGCCCTGTATCTTCGCCACCAGCAGCAGGAACAACGCACAGCCGACCAGCTGCGCGCCTGGGGCATACTCTGAGGGATCCTGATGCCTGAATTCTCCGATATATTAACCAGCCGGGAGCTGCAACGCTGGCGGCTGATGCTTGGCGACACTGCGGATGAGAGTCTCGGCGGCCTTGATGAACATGCCCGGGCTGTAGATAACGCGCTGGAGTGGCTGTATGGCCGCGATCCCCAGCGCATTCAGCGTGGTGAACGTCATGGCGGGAGCGGAGGATCCCAGCTCACCACCCCGGAATGGATCAATGCGATTCATCAGCTGTTTCCTGCGGAGGTGATCGAAAGGCTGGAGAGCGATGCGGTATTGCGTTTCGGCATTGATGATGTGGTGACCAATATTGAGGTTCTGGAGCGTATTGTTCCCTCTGAAGGGCTGCTGCGCGCTGTGCTGCATACCAAACATCTGATGAATCCCCAGGTTTTACAGGCCGCGCGCCGTCTGGTTCGTGAGGTTGTGGAGCAGATCATGGCGCGGCTGGTGACCGAAGTACGCCAGGCCTTTTCCGGCACCCGCGACCGCCGCCGTCGCTCTCCTGTCGCCATTGCGCGCAATTTTGACTTCAAAGGCACGCTGCGCGACAACCTTCATCGCTGGGATGCGCAGCGCGGAAGGCTCTATATCGAATCACCGGTATTTATCAGCCGCGTAAAACGTCACAGCGAAAAATGGCAGCTGATCCTGCTGGTCGATCAGAGTGGTTCAATGGTGGATTCGGTCATCCATTCGGCAGTGATGGCGGCCTGCCTTTGGCAGCTGCCGGGGATCCGCACCCATCTGGTGGCCTTTGATACCAGCGTAGTTGACCTGACTGCGGACGTGCAGGATCCGGTAGATCTGCTGATGAAAGTTCAGCTCGGAGGGGGAACCGATATCGGCAAAGCGGTGCAGTATGCCCGGCAGCTGATTGAGCAACCGGAGAAGAGCGCCATTGTGCTGGTCAGCGACTTCTTCGAGGGTGGATCGCCCTCGCTGCTGGTCAATGAGGTGAGAAAGTCCGTGCAGAGCGGCAGTAAAGTGCTGGGACTGGCAGCGCTGGACAGTAAAGCCGCTCCGAGCTACGACCGTGATATGGCCCGGCGGCTGGTCAATGCCGGCGCACAGATTGCCGCTATGACGCCGGGTGAGCTGGCAGCGTGGCTGGCGGAGAATTTGCAATCATGAATACCGCGCTGCGCAATGAGCTGCTCGAACTGACCCCGCAGGCGTTAATTGCCCTCAGCAATGCCGGTTTTGTTAAACGTAGTCAGAAAGAGATCGCTGCCGGAAATCTGCCATCGTTCAACGAAAACGATGGCGTGCTGACGGCGCAGTTTAACGATGGCACTCTCACCCGCCTGAGCCGAGGCCAGACGCTGAAGGAGGCGGACTGTAGCTGTAGCGCCAGCGGCATGTGTCGTCATCGGGTGATGCTGGTGCTCGGCTATCAGCAAATATGTGCCGGGATCCCCCCCTCCGCTCCCGCCCGCTGGCAGCCCGGGGAATGGCTGGCCGGGCTGGCATCGCTGCCTGCCGCTACTCTTAAGCGCGCACAGCAGCTGGCGGAAAAAGGCCTGGTCGTGGAACTTAACTGTACGCCCGGCGCGGTACCCGCCGCCAGACTGCCGATGAGCGATGTGCGTTTCTTCTCCCGCAGCAGCATCCAGTTTGCCCGCTGTGACTGCGTTGAAGGCACGCTATGCGAACATATTGTGCTGGCGGTGCAGGCCTTCGCCGCTGCCGAAGCGCGTCACCCTGACTTTGAGCAGCTTGTCTGGCAGCTACAGGAGGATCGTCCTGATAATCCCCTGCACCATACAGAAATCGACGCGCTTCTGGCGCAGCTGAATCAACTGAGCTACACGCTGTGGAGCGGCGGCATCAGCCAGCCCGCAGTGACCTTTTCACCGCTGCTGACTCAGACACAGCGCAGTGCGCAGCAGGCAGGCTGGCGTTGGGTTCAACTCTGTTTACAGCAGACGGCTGAGGGGATCGAGCACCTGCACCAACGCGCTTCACACTATCGCGCCGGATCGTTTCTCAGTCAGTTTGCCGGGCTGACAGCTCGTCTGCTGGCGGCGCGCGAGATGGCACGCGTTGCTGCGGAGGGCGAGACGCCCGTTCAGCCCTGGCGCAACATTGTCGGCCTGGGGATCCAGGAACAGGTCAGGCTCGATCATCTGCGGCTGGTGTCGCTGGGCATGGAGAGCTGGCAGAACGATCGGCATTACGGGGTAATCATCTGGTTTACCGATCCGGATACCGGCAGCGTTATGCATTTGTCACGCCAGTGGCCAGTGGCGGAACAGCAGAATACACCAGGCTGGCAGCGGCGCATTGCTGGCTTTCAGGCGGAAATGCTGGCAGGCGGACAGATTATTTCGCAGGCGGCGCAGCGTGATGCTCGCGGTGAGCTTCATCTGAACGCTCGTGACCGTTTGCATACGGTAGCCCCCCTGACGCCCGCCGCCTGGGAGATGCCCGATTTTCCCCTGTGTCAGCCGGGTGCGGCGGCACTGCGCCGCTTCCTGCTTCAGCGGCAGCCCGCCTTTACCCGCCCGCTTAATCAGAGCGATGACCTGTTTATTCTCCCGCTGGGGGAATGCCTGAATATCCGCTGGGACGCCGGACGTCAGACGCTGGAGGCTGAAATCATCAGTGGAAGTGCGGAAAACGGGGAAGACAACATTCTGCAACTGTCACTCAACGCCACCAGCTCTGCACCGCATGCTATTGACTGTATGTTCAGCCTGCTGCAACAGCAGGACGATCCTCCCTGTAAGGTTTCAGGGCGAGCCTCGGTGGTCGACGGCATACTTACGCTGGAGCCGCTGGTCATCATGACCCGACAGCGTGCCTGGGTGCTGCACGCCGGAGAGCATCCGCAGCAGAGGTTACCTTCCGGTACTGCTGCCAGCCCTTTACCCTGCACGGTGCAACTGCTGCAACGCTGCCAGCAGATGTTGATCCAGTGGTTACATAACGGGCTTCATCATCAGGAACAGCGGGTCTCTCGTGAGGCAGAGTCTCTGGCGGAGGCACTCAGCGGATATGGATTTGAACGACTGTCGCGCCTGCTGCGACAGCTGCCAGCGCTGTTAAAAAGTGCGGAACATCAGCAGCTGGTCACTACACTGAGCGCAATTGTGCTGCTGCGTGACGGGCTGGAACAGCAATATCTGCTGGCACCGCAAAACGAGGACGTCAGCTCAAAGCATCACGCCCGCAGAAGCGGGCGTGCTATGCATTACAGTAACGGTTTATCACCACGCTGCCAGATACGCAGCAGCAGACGCTCTACGCTTCCCGTGGCGCTGTCGGTAAAACGGCTCATCACGCTTTTGCGCCGGGCGTAACGCACGCCGATCACCTGATGTTTATCCATCCGATCGATAATCAGATCGTCGCTGGTGCTGATGGCATCCACCAGACCTTTGTCCAGCGCCTGCGAACCGTACCAGTGTTCGCCGGTGGCCACGCTATCGATATCCAGTGACGGACGCATCTGATGAACAAACTGCTTAAACAGCAGATGAGTTTCATTCAGGTCTTCACGGAACTTCTCACGCCCCTGTTCGGTGTTTTCACCAAACAGCGTCAGCGTACGTTTGTACTCACCAGCGGTATGCAACTCAACATCAATCTCATTGCGTTTCAGCAGGCGATTAAAGTTAGGGATCTGCGCGACAACGCCAATGGAGCCGATGATAGAAAACGGCGCAGCAACAATACGATCCGCCACGCAGGCCATCATATAACCGCCGCTGGCTGCCACTTTATCTACCGCTACCGTCAGTGGAATCTTTTTCTCACGCAGGCGCTGTAGCTGGGAAGCTGCCAGACCATAACCATGTACCACGCCGCCCGGGCTTTCCAGACGCAGCAGAACTTCGTCGCCAGGAACTGCCACGGCCATCACCGCAGACACCTCTTCACGCAGCGAGGAGACTTCACCAGCATCCATACTGCCTTTAAAATCGAGTACGTAGAGTGTGGGTTTTGCAGCGTCAGCGGGACGGCCAGCTTTAGCCTGCTGTTTCGCAGTTTTTGCTTCGAGCTTCTCTTTTTTCTTCTGTTCTTTATGCCACAGTTTTTGCTGGAACGGCTTCATTTTCGCCAGCCGCATAGTGTCCTGCATCTCAGAGTAGCGTTCATCCAGATGGGTAAGCTTCAACTGGCCGCTCTGAGCGCGTTTACGCATGGCAAGGTTAGCAATCACCACGGCGATGGCGGCAATCGCCACCACCACGGTGACCGTCTTAGCCAGGAAAAGTCCATAATAAGAGAGTAAGTCCACTCAATCCGCCTTGATTTACATTGTGTTAGAGATACGCTTAGTGTAGCGGAGTCCTGCTGCGGAGTCGCCTGTTGACAGAGACAGAACGGTAAAATCTGGCAGCATCATTGAACTCGCCGCCGTTTTCAGGCATAAAACATTTTTATTCAATCCGCGCAATGGCTTACATCAGGCGAAAATAGCAGCCATAGCCGGATAACGCCCCAATCGCCAGAGGATCTTCACGTGCATTATCAACCGAAAAGCGATCTGCTTAACCACCGGATTATTCTTGTGACCGGGGCCAGCGATGGCATCGGGCGTGAGGCCGCCCTCACCTATGCCCGCTACGGCGCACAGGTGGTATTACTGGGACGTAATGCCGAAAAATTGCAACGGGTGTGTGATGAAGTTAATCAACACAGCAAGGCACCGGCGCTGTGGTTTACCCTCGACCTGGAAACCGCGACCCCGGAAAGCTGCCGCGAGCTGGCAGATGCCGTTGCCGGGCAGGTTCCTCGCCTTGATGGCGTACTGCATAACGCCGGGCTGCTAGGGGATGTGGTACCAATGGCTCAACAGGATCCGGCAGTCTGGCAGCAGGTGATGCGGGTGAATATTGACGGCACATTTTTCCTGACGCAGGCGCTGCTGCCTCTGCTGCTCAAATCTGAAGCTGCCTCGCTGGTGTTTACCTCGTCGAGCGTTGGCCGCCAGGGCCGTGCGGGCTGGGGAGCTTATTCCGTGTCGAAGTTCGCTACTGAAGGCATGATGCAGGTGCTGGCAGAAGAGTACGATCCGCGTCAGCTGCGGGTAAACTGCATTAATCCCGGCGGTACCCGCACCAAAATGCGCGCCAGCGCCTTCCCGGAGGAAGATGCCAATAAGCTGAAAACTCCGGCCGATATTATGCCGCTCTATCTGTGGCTGATGGGCGACGACAGCAAACGCAAAACCGGCCTCAGCTTTGATGCCCAGCCCGGTCGCAAACCAGGAGCCGCAGAATAATGTCTTCCGATCGCCATCAACAGCGCCAGCAGCGGCTGAAAGAGCAGGTGGACGCACGTATTGCTGCCGCCACGGATATACGCGGTATCCTGATGGTATTTACCGGCAATGGTAAAGGGAAAACTACCGCCGCCTTTGGCACCGCAACCCGCGCCGTGGGGCATCAAAAAAGCGTTGGGGTGATCCAGTTTATTAAGGGGGAATGGCCAAACGGTGAGCGTAACCTGCTGGAGCCTCACGGCGTTGAGTTTCAGGTGATGTCCACCGGCTTTACCTGGGATACGCAAAACCGTGAAACGGATACTGCCGCATGCCTCAAGGTTTGGCAGCATGGCAAACGAATGTTGCAGGATCCGGCGCTGGATCTGGTGGTACTTGATGAACTGACCTACATGGTGAGTTTTGATTATTTACCGCTGGAGGAAGTGATTGAGGCGTTGCAGCAGCGCCCTGCCCATCAGAGCGTAATTATTACCGGACGAGGCTGCCATCGGGAGATTCTTGAACTGGCGGATACCGTCAGCGAAATGCGCCCGGTTAAACACGCCTTTGATGCCGGAATTCAGGCGCAACAGGGTATTGACTGGTAAACGTAACGCATAAAAAAAGGGATCCGCAGATCCCTTTTAACGCACGGCTTAAATCAGCCCTGCTGACGCTTAGACGAGCGGCGGTTGCTGCCCGGCTTGGTCGTTTTAGTCGCTGTGGTGGTATGGCGCTTCACCGCACGGCGAATCTGGTTCGCTTTCGTACGACGGCGATCTTTCTCCACCGGCACTTTGCTGACCGTTTCCGGTGCCAGACCCACCAGCTCACGCAGGTAGTTGGTCGGCTGTAAATCCAGCTCCGTCCAGCCGCCACGCGGCAGGCCTTTCGGCAGATCGATATCGCCGTAGCGAACACGAATCAGACGACTCACCTGCACACCCACCGCTTCCCACAGGCGGCGAACTTCACGGTTGCGCCCTTCAGTCAGCGTGACGTTATACCACTGGTTAATCCCTTCACCACCGGTGAATTTAAGGGTTTTAAATGCCGCCGGGCCATCTTCTAACTGTACGCCACGGCTTAACAGTTTAATCTTCTCGTCATCAACAGCACCAAACACGCGCACGGCGTACTCACGCTCAACTTCACGGCTTGGATGCATCAGACGGTTGGCCAGCTCGCCATCGGTAGTGAACAGCAGCAGGCCACAGGTATTAACATCCAGACGCCCGACGGCGATCCAGCGTGCACCACGCAGCTTCGGCAAGCGGTCAAACACCGTTGGACGGCCTTCAGGATCGTTGCGGGTACAAAGCTCGCCTTCCGGCTTGTAATACGCCAGCACGCGGCAAACTTCGCTAATGGATTCACTAACGGGCACCACATGGCCGTCAACACGAATTTTCATTGATGCGCTTGGCTCAACACGGTCGCCCAGTGTGGCCAGCTTGCCATCGACGCTGACGCGTCCGGCAGAGATAAGGGTTTCGATTTCACGACGGGAACCGTGCCCGGCGCGCGCTAAAACTTTTTGTAACTTTTCGCTCATGGAGCTGCCTCTTTGTCGCCTTCCCAGGCGTCATGGTGAAAACATAATTTCTTTTGTTTTCAATAACTTAAGTTGTGTATCACGTGCCATTATACAGCCTTTTTACCACTGTGTAACCTGATTTGTTATCAGCAATTAAGCACCAACATCTGCTGTGGATGTCTTTTTACTCTCAGCTATACGGATGCAGCATACCGCACCCCATAAACAGCGTACGCACAGATCCCCGCCCCCGGTGAGCTAATACATTACATTTAAAAGATTTATCAGTGAGCGTGCTGAATGAAATGAAAAAAACTTACTATTGGCGGCCTTTTCTAAAAATTCATCTCAAAAGTAATTAACTGCAATTACAGCGGGTTACTTAACGCTATTATCCTGCCGGTTCAACGCCCTCAGCCCGCCCCCGCTCTGGCTGTTACTCAATTCACTGGGTAAGCCGTCACCTGGCAGCCTGCCATTCCATTTTTTTGTGATTTTATGGTCTCAAACACTAATTCTACGCATAATAGTCGTTATTTTATGCTGTCATAACCGATACCTTCAGATAGAGCAGTGATTTTAATATCAAATAATCAGCTCATTAATATAGTGGATTGAGTTAATTCTGGATTAACCGGCCTTTTAGGATTAAAGCCATCTTATTAATTCCACCCGATAATTAGTTTGTGTAGAATTCATGCAGGAAACAGATCGTCATACCAATAAATAGTTAAATATAAATTATCAAACGCGTTAAGCGTAAAAAAATAAAATCTTCATTTTTACTTTTCGTTAATTGCAGTCCTCAGGAGCAAAACTCCTGAAAAAATACGCTGAGTTACGCTCAGTATCGGCATTACACGTCGTTACTCCTCACCAGGGATTTTACTGACGTGTCCGACAAAGTGTGATCATTATGAAAATTAAAAACACCCTGCCGGTGTTAGCATTGCTAATGCTGACCGGCTGCTCTGTAGGCAAATATGACTACAGCAGTGAAGCAATGAAACATGTGGATATGAACTTTACCGGCATTCCGACCATTCTTGGTATCGGTTCGCTGGGCAGCAGTATCCCCATTACTCCCGAGTACAGCCTCACAGCAGCACATGTGGCGAAGCTATCCGTGCAGCGGGTAAAGGCCTATCATCCCTACTGCGACCTGGCGATTATCTACCATAAAAACGACCTCAAAACGCTGCCGAAATTTCGCGACGGTGCCATTGGCGAACCGGTGAAAATGTACGGTTACAGCTTTATTTCCGCCATGCCGGTTGAGTCAGCAGGCGTGAATCTGGCGCTGACAGGTATCCGTAATGAGTGGAATAAACGACCGTGCGTAGCGATGGCATCGAATGCCGGGGTAGTAAAAGGCATGTCGGGCGGTGCGGTATATAACAATGATGACACCATTGGTGGCGTGATTGTCGGCTTTGCCAACGAAATAAAACGACCGCGTAAATCTCCAGTTCCACTTAAGGATGTATCGCTCTACATTCCGTATAAGGATTTTAAAGAGTGGCTGTCAAAATCAACATCGTAATAACAATAACTGAGAATTAATAACAGGCCATAACTGGCGGCCTGTTATTTATTTCTCACAGAAAAGGCTGGATATCCCCCACGCCTTCGCGGATCACTTCCGGGGTATTTTCCGTTAAATCAATTACGGTGGTCGGCTGCTGTCCGAGATAACCGCCATGAATAATCAAATCCACCTGCTTGCCAATTTCATCCTGGATCGCTTCAGGATCGGACTCGGTAAAGTCATTACCCGGCAGCATCAGTGAAGTTGACATCATCGGCTCATTCAGTGCTTCCAGCAATGCCAGCGCAATCGGATTCGACGGTACACGCAGACCGATAGTTTTGCGTTTTTCGCTCATCAGACGCCGTGGCACTTCTTTGGTCGCTTTCAGAATAAACGTGTAGTTACCCGGCGTGTTGTTCTTGATCAGACGAAAGGCCGTGTTATCCACATGCGCATAGGTCGAAAGCTCAGAGAGATCGCGGCACATCAGGGTAAAGTTATGATTTCCGTCCAGCTGACGAATACGGCAGATACGCTCCATGGCGTTCTTGTCTTCCAGCTTACAGCCCAGTGCATAGCCGGAATCGGTCGGATAAACAATCACACTGCCCTTGTTGAGCATTTCAACCGCCTGTTTGATCAGACGCGGCTGAGGATTATCCGGGTGAATATAGAAAAATTGACTCATCACACACCTCTTGTTTGCACGTCACTGCTACAAACCTGATTTACAATTTCAGGAAAACGATGCCATACCGCTTCTACGCCGCCGGGCAGCCACAATTTTTTCCCCAGCTCAATCCAGGGGCAGGCCTGATGAAAATCAGACCCTTGTGATGCCGCCAGCTGATAATCCTGCGCATAGCGTGCCAGCTGCTGACGCTCATTAGGCGCCTGCTGACACTGGGCGACTTCCATCGCCTCGCCACCCTGCTCACTGAAGTGAGCCAGCAGGCGTTTCAGCCATTTTGCTGAAAGCCCGTAGCGCCCCGGATGGGCAACTACCGCACGGCCGCCAGAATGGTGAATGGCATCAATGGCTTGTTTAATTGTACACCACTGCGGCGGGGCGTAACCGGTTTTCCCCCGCGCCAGATAATTTTTGAATACCTGCTGCATGGAGTCTGCTTTTCCGGCGCCGATCAGGAAACGGGCAAAATGCCCGCGTGTGATCGCCCCGCCTTCCGCCAGCGCCAGCGCACCGGCCAGAGCGCCCGGGATATGTGCTTTCTCCAGCCGCTCCGCTATCAACATTGCCCGCGCCAGACGCCGCTCTCCCTGTTCTGCCAGAAAAGCGATCATTTCCGGGTGGTCGATATCGATGCCGAGGCCAACGATATGAATTTCATGATTTTCCCACAGCGTAGAAATTTCAACGCCATTGATGAGTTGCAGCGGCAGTGAATGACGCGCTATCGCTTCACGGGCCGCTTTAATGCCATCGGTAGTATCGTGGTCGGTTATCGCCAGCACGCCAACGCGCTGCTCCACTGCCCGCAATACCAGCTGCTCCGGTGTCAGTAACCCGTCGGAAGCCCGTGTATGGCTGTGAAGATCGTAGATAGAAAAAGCGCTGGATGGGGTGGCAACTGCGGTCAAGACAACTCCGGAAAACAGGGAAAATTATCGCAGCATGATACCGACATTTCTCCCTAAGGGAAAAAGAGTATTGACTTTTTTGCCGCGAACCAGTTAACTAGTACGCAAGTTCACAAGCAAGGTATCTGTATCATGACATATTCACTCTCTCTGATGACTGGTTGGTGGCGTACTTCTCCCTGAAGGGCGAGGTTGTCATGCACGGTCAATACCTGGTGCAGATACTCAAGCCCGCCTGAAGCGGGCTTTTTTTTGAGCAAAAAACAGAGAACATCACATGCAAAATGCCAAACCTACAGTGAAGTTGATCACCGGCAACGCACCTTATCGCGAAGATCCTGCGGCTGTTTTTCATCAGCTTTGTGCTGCGCGTTCCGAGACGCTGCTGCTGGAATCAGCGGATGTTGACAGCAAATGCAACCTGAAGAGCCTGCTGATTGTCGACAGCGCCCTGCGCATCAGCGCGCTGGATAACCGTGTACAGGTACAGGCACTCTCTGAAAACGGTCGTGCGCTGCTGCCGCTGCTGGATGCAGCCCTGCCGGAATCAGTTGAAAATCAGGTGCGCCCTGATGGTCGCGAGCTGGTGTTCCCGGTTAACCATGCTTTCCTTGATGAAGATGCTAATCTGCGCGCGCTGTCAGTGTTTGATGCACTGCGGCTGATCCCTCAGCTGGTGAATTCTCCGGCGCAGGAGCGCGAAGCGGTTTTGCTGGGTGGCCTGTTTGCCTATGACCTGGTGGCGGGCTTCGAGTCACTGCCTGAGTTAAAAAATGAGCAGCGCTGCCCGGACTACTGCTTCTATCTGGCAGAAACACTTCTGGTAATTGATCATCAGACGCAAAGCGCCCGTCTTCAGGCCAGTCTGTTTACCCATGCCCCCTCCGAGTTTATCCGCCTGCAAAGCCGCATTGAGCAGTTGCACGGTCAGATGCTGCAACCGGCCAGCCCGCTGCCGGTGCAAACCGTTGAGCAGATGAGCCTGAGCGTCAGTCAGAGTGATGAAGATTACTGTCAGGTAGTGCGCCAGATGCAGGAAGCGATTCGCGTGGGTGAGATCTTCCAGGTGGTGCCATCGCGCCGCTTCTCTCTGCCCTGCCCGTCGCCGCTGGCGGCCTATGACACCCTGAAAAACAGCAACCCCAGCCCGTATATGTTTTTTATGCAGGATCGCGAGTTCAGCCTGTTTGGCGCTTCGCCGGAAAGCTCACTGAAGTATGACGCCACCAGCAATCAGATTGAGATTTACCCGATTGCCGGAACCCGCCCGCGCGGACGCCATGCGGATGGCTCCCTCGATCGCGATCTCGACAGCCGTATCGAGCTGGAGATGCGTACCGATCATAAAGAGATGGCAGAACACCTGATGCTGGTCGACCTGGCGCGTAACGATCTGGCGCGCATCTGCGAACCGGGCACGCGCTATGTGGCTGACCTTACCAAAGTCGATCGCTATACCTTTGTGATGCATCTGGTGTCACGCGTTGTCGGCCAGCTGCGAGCGGATATTGATGTGCTGCACGCCTACCGCGCCTGTATGAATATGGGCACCCTGAGCGGCGCGCCAAAAGTTCGTGCCATGCAGCTGATTGCCAAAGCCGAAGGTACCCGTCGCGGCAGCTACGGCGGTGCGGTCGGTTACTTCACCGCCAGCGGCGACCTGGATACCTGCATCGTGATTCGCTCCGCTTATGTTGAAGACGGCGTCGCGACAGTACAGGCAGGAGCTGGCGTGGTTCTGGATTCAAATCCGCAGGCAGAAGCGGATGAAAGCCGTAATAAAGCCCGTGCAGTTCTGCGTGCAATCGCCACTGCCCACAACAGCAAGGAGATGTTCTGATGGCCGATATTCTGCTGCTCGATAACTTCGACTCATTTACCTATAACCTCGTCGACCAGTTACGCGCCTTTGGCCATAACGTGGTGATTTACCGTAATAACGTTCCGGCCGCGCAGCTGATTGAACGCCTGCAACAGATGGAAAACCCGGTGCTGATGCTGTCACCCGGCCCGGGCGCGCCCTCAGAAGCAGGCTGTATGCCTGAGCTGCTGAAGGCGTTACGCGGTCAGCTGCCGATTATTGGCATCTGCCTCGGCCACCAGGCGATTGTCGAAGCCTACGGCGGCCATGTGGGTCAGGCGGGAGAAATTCTGCACGGGAAAGCTTCTGCCATCAGCCATGATGACCAGGGCATGTTTGCGGGTCTGAACAACCCGCTGCCGGTAGCGCGTTACCACTCGCTGGTAGGCAGCAACATCCCCGACGGGCTGACGGTTAACGCCACCTATAACGGCATGGTGATGGCCGTCCGCGACGACGCTAACCGCGTCTGCGGCTTCCAGTTCCACCCGGAATCCATTCTTACCAGTCAGGGCGCACGCCTGCTGGAACAAACCCTTGCCTGGGCGCTGGCGTGATCGAGGAGATAGCGATGAATACTATTCTGGAAAAACTTTACCAGTCCGAGATCCTGACGCAGGCAGAGAGCCACCAGCTGTTTTCCGCGATTATTACCGGACAGCTGGAACCAACACAGCTGGCAGCGGCGCTGATTGCCATGAAAGTGCGCGGCGAACAGCCGCAGGAAATTGCCGGTGCGGCCACCGCTTTGCTGGAAGATGCGAAACCCTTCCCGCGTCCGGATTATCCTTTTGCCGATATCGTCGGTACCGGTGGTGACGGCAGCAACAGCATTAATATCTCCACCGCCAGCGCTTTTGTCGCCGCGGCCTGTGGGCTTAAAGTAGCCAAGCACGGCAACCGCAGCGTTTCCAGCAAATCAGGCTCGTCAGATTTACTGGCCGCTTTCGGCATCAGTCTGGATTTACCTGCGGAGAAAGCACGTCAGGCGCTGGATGAACTGAACGTCTGTTTCCTGTTCGCCCCGCAGTATCACAGCGGTTTTCGCCACGCGATGCCGGTGCGTAAAGAGCTGAAAACCCGCACGCTGTTTAACGTGCTTGGCCCGTTAATTAATCCGGCACGCCCGCCGCTGGCAGTCATTGGTGTTTACAGCCCGGAGCTGGTGCTGCCGATTGCCCAGACGTTAAAAGTACTGGGCTACCAGCGTGCGGCGGTGGTTCATGGTGGCGGGATGGATGAAGTGGCCCTGCACAGCGCAACCCATGTGGCTGAACTGCGTGACGGCGAGATCACCAGCTACCAGTTAACTGCTGAAGATTTTGGTCTGAGCAACCACCCGCAGGAGGCGCTGGCCGGGGGTTCTCCGGAAGAAAACCGTGACATTCTGACGCGTTTACTCCAGGGTAAAGGCGAGCTGGCGCACGAAGAAGCCGTGGCGGCAAACGTCGCCCTGTTGCTGAAAATTTTTGGTCATGAAGACTTACGACAGAATGCACAACAGGCGCTGAAAACCATTCGCAGCGGCAAAGCCTATGAGCATGTAGTCGCACTGGCAGCAAGAGGATAATCATGCAGGAAACCGTACTCACTAAAATCGTCCAGGATAAAGCTCTCTGGCTGACAGAACGTCAGCAGCAGCAGCCGCTGGAGACTTTTCAGAATGATATAACGCCTTCTACCCGGAGTTTTTATGAGGCGCTGAAAGGTGCGCGCACCGTGTTTATTCTGGAGTGTAAAAAGGCGTCGCCATCAAAAGGCGTGATCCGTGCAGACTTTGATCCGGCAGTGATTGCCGAAGTGTACAAGCATTATGCCTCTGCCATTTCAGTGCTGACGGACGAGAAATACTTCCAGGGAAGCTTTGATTTTCTGCCCATCGTCAGCGCCATTGTGACTCAGCCGGTGCTGTGCAAAGATTTTATTATTGACCCGTATCAGATCTACCTGGCGCGTTATCACCAGGCTGATGCCATTCTGCTGATGCTGTCGGTATTGAACGACGATCAGTATCGTCAGCTTGCCGCCGTGGCACACAGTCTGAATATGGGCGTGTTAACGGAAGTTATCAGTGACGAAGAGCTGGAACGCGCCACGGCGCTGGGGGCGAAAGTGGTCGGGATTAATAACCGTGACCTGCGCGACCTCACAATCGATCTTGATCGCACCCGTCGCCTGGCCCCAAAGGTGGCCCATGGTGTAACCGTGATCAGCGAATCCGGCATTAACAGCTATGCACAGGTGCGCGAACTGAGCCACTTTGCTAACGGTTTCCTGATTGGTTCAGCGCTGATGTCTGAAGATGACCTCGCTGCTGCGGTACGCCGGGTTATTATTGGTGATAATAAAGTGTGTGGCCTGACCCGTGAGGAAGATGCCCGTGCTGCCCTGGAAGCGGGTGCCCTCTACGGCGGGCTGATTTTTGCCGAAGGTTCACCGCGTCAGATTAGCGTTGAGCATGCACAGCAGATCATTCCTGCGGCGGCACTGAAATATGTTGGGGTGTTTCGTAATAACAAAATAAGTGACGTTGTCACTTATTCTGAGCAGCTCAAGCTGGCAGCAGTACAGCTACACGGTGATGAAGACCGTGACTACGTAAACCAGCTGCGCGGCTTGTTACCCGAAAGCGTGCAAATCTGGAAAGCGTTCAGCATTCAAGAGAGCCTCCCCGCCCGCGACTGGGCTGGCGTTGACCGTTACGTGTTCGATCACGGCAATGGCGGCAGCGGTCAGGCGTTCGACTGGTCGCTGTTACAAGGTCAGCCGCTGGATAACGTGCTGCTGGCCGGCGGCCTCAGCGCAGAAAATTGTGTGCAGGCGGCACAGCTTGGCTGTGCGGGTCTCGACTTCAACTCCGGCGTGGAGAGTGCCCCCGGAGTGAAGGACGCAGGTAAAATTGCCTCAGTGTTTCAGACACTGAAAGCCTACTGATAAAGAGAAATAACATGACCAGATTAAATCCGTATTTTGGTGAGTTTGGCGGCATGTATGTGCCGCAGATCCTGATGCCTGCGCTGCTTCAGCTGGAAGATGCCTTTATCAGCGCCCAAAGCGATCCGGCGTTCCAGGCGGAATTTACCGACCTGCTGAAAAACTATGCGGGCCGCCCAACAGCACTGACGCTGTGTAAAAACCTGACTAAAGGCACCAAAACCCGCCTCTATCTGAAGCGCGAAGATCTGCTGCACGGCGGCGCGCACAAAACCAACCAGGTGCTGGGTCAGGCTTTACTGGCAAAACGCATGGGGAAAAACGAAATTATCGCCGAGACCGGTGCAGGCCAGCATGGCGTGGCATCTGCCCTTGCCAGCGCACTGCTTGGCCTGAAATGCCGTATCTATATGGGCGCTAAAGATATTGAGCGCCAGTCGCCGAACGTCTTTCGTATGAAGCTGATGGGCGCAGAGGTTATTCCCGTCCACAGCGGTTCCGCCACGCTGAAAGATGCCTGTAACGAAGCGCTGCGCGACTGGTCTGGCAGCTATGAAACCGCCCACTATATGCTGGGTACTGCCGCCGGCCCGCATCCGTTCCCGACTATCGTGCGTGAATTCCAGCGAATGATTGGTGAAGAAACCAAAGCACAGATTCTTGAAAAAGAGGGTCGCCTGCCGGATGCGCTGATCGCCTGTGTGGGTGGCGGTTCTAACGCCATCGGCATGTTTGCTGACTTTATTGATGATACCAGCGTCGGCCTGATCGGCGTTGAACCTGCCGGGCACGGTATCGAAAGCGGTGAGCACGGCGCGCCGCTGAAGCACGGTCGCGTTGGCATCTATTTCGGTATGAAGGCACCAATGATGCAGACGTCGGACGGACAGATAGAGGAGTCCTACTCTATTTCTGCCGGCCTCGACTTCCCATCCGTCGGGCCGCAGCATGCTCACCTCAACAGCATTGGCCGCGCTGATTATGTCTCGATTACCGATGATGAAGCGCTGGAGGCATTTAAAACTCTGTGCCGCAGCGAGGGGATTATTCCTGCTCTGGAGTCGTCACACGCGCTGGCTCATGCGCTGAAAATGATGCGGGAAAATCCAGAAAAAGAGCAACTGCTGGTGGTTAACCTTTCCGGCCGTGGTGACAAAGACATTTTTACCGTGCATGACATCTTTACTGCTAAGGGAGAAATCTGATGGAACGTTACGATCTCTGTTTTAAACGCCTGGCAGAGCGTAAAGAAGGCGCTTTCGTGCCTTTCGTCACCCTAGGTGACCCAACGCCGGAACTCTCTTTAAAGATTATTGATGCGCTGGTTGCCGGTGGCGCTGATGCCCTTGAGCTGGGCATCCCGTTCTCCGATCCGCTGGCGGATGGGCCAACTATCCAGAATGCCAACCTTCGTGCTTTTGCCGCAGGCGTGACACCGTCACACTGCTTTGAAATGCTGGCGGCTATTCGTCAGAAGTATCCGGAGCTGCCGGTTGGCCTGCTGATGTACGCAAACCTGGTGTTCTCTAACGGTATTGATAATTTCTATGCCCGTTGCCAGCAAGCGGGTGTCGATTCGGTACTGATTGCCGATGTCCCGGTTGAGGAGTCTGCGCCCTTCCGTCAGTCGGCTATGCGTCATAACATTGCGCCTATTTTTATCTGCCCGCCTAACGCCAGTGACGATCTGTTACGTGAGATTGCCTCACATGGCCGTGGCTATACCTATCTGCTGTCCCGTGCAGGCGTTACCGGTTCGGAAACCCGCGCCAATCTGCCACTAAAACATCTGGTGGATAAACTGCGTGAGTACCACGCCGCACCGGCTCTCCAGGGCTTTGGTATTTCTGAAGCAGCCCAGGTTAAAGAAGCGATCGGTTCCGGCGCTGCTGGCGCTATTTCAGGATCGGCGATTGTCAAAATCATCGAGCGAAATGTCTCTCATCCTGAGGTAATGCTGGAAGAACTGACTGCGTTCGCCCGCTCGCTGAAAGCTGCTACCCGCAGCTAAACTCTGTTAATGCCTTATCTGCGCGATAAGGCATTATTTTCTTTCTGTTTGTCACACTTGAAATTTGCTTTCCTCCCGACTGTGAACAACTATTATTGAGGATCGCAATTATGCGAGTTACTGCCTTTTGATGATGACAGGGAGAAGTGCAATGAAATTGTTTAAAGTCTTATCAGGTCTGGTTATTGCCGCTGTTGTAGCACTTTCCGTTAGCGCCTGCGCGCCATCGGCAACCAAAGAAGGAACCGGTGGTTATATTGACGATACGGTAGTGACAACAAAGGTGAAAGCGGAGCTGCTGGCCGACAAATCGCTGAAGTCGACAGAAATCAACGTTGAGACGTTTAAAGGTCGTGTGCAGTTGAGCGGTTTTGTCAGCTCACCGCAGGCAGCAAACCGTGCCGTGCAGCTGACGCGTGGTGTGGCGGGTGTGAAATCAGTCGTCAACAATATGCAGATCAAGTAGCTCAGGGTTTAGCTAAAAGGCGCGAATATCGCGCCTTTTTTTATTTCTGACGCACAACAAATCAGAAACGGTAACCCGCACCGAAGAAGAAGACGAACGGGTTAATGTGGGTATCAATGCTATGGCGTTCTGCACCCGCGTTGAAACGCACTTTGGTATTAATATCCATGTACCACAGTGAGGCGTTAATCATCCAGTCAGGCGTTAACTGATAGTCCAGCCCCAGCTGCCCGGCAACACCCCAGCTGTTTTTCACACTCAGATTACTCAGGCCCAGATCGCGACCGGTCTGGTTGAAGTCGGTATTGTAGAACATGGTGTAGTTCACACCGATACCCGCATAAGGCTGCCATTTACTGGTATCACCCATAAAGTACCACTGCGCCATTAACGTTGGCGGTAACTGATGAACGGTTGCCAGGGTGCCGGTTGCCCGCAGACCGACTTTATGGCGGAAAGGCGTCGCGCCCAGCAGTTCAACACCAATATGATCGGTAGCCATATAGGTAAAGGTCAGGCCAAGCTGGGTATTGTTTTTGACATCAAATTCACCCAGCCCAAGAACATTATCTGACCCGCCGGTTGGACGTACGGTAGCGGAACCAGCACGAATAAAGAAATCTCCGGCCTGGTGAGCAGAGGCCATAACTGGCAACAACGTGATAACAGATAGCGCTAATACCTTGAGTTTCATAACCACTCCTTTAGTTCAAGTTGTTGTACGCATATGGCCCGTTTCAGGCCCTTAAGCAAAATCACGACACATATTTACGCTGATTTACGCTAAAGGTCATGTGGATCAACCAACAAAAACTTGATAAAAAACATAGGCTTGATTTAGATCAAATTTCCCATACAAATAGCAAGGTTAATCTTATTGATCCAGAGTGGGTAAAGGGGTTTTTATATGATTTTGCTATTAACGGAGCAGCACACAAAAGCTGGCGCAGTTATTAAAAAAACGGTAATAGCTTCTTAAACCGAAAGTTATGTCAATCTGAGTGCCAGCACCCCACCGGAGCATGTACAATCGCCGGGTCTATAACACCGGCCTTTCAAGGAGAGTACATGTCTATCACGGCGGGTTCGCTATACCGTGACACGGGGAATTTTTTCCGTCATCAGCTGGTCACCATTTTACTGATGGCGCTATTAACCTCTTTTATTACCATGCTGATCGGCAAGGCATTTACGCCTGACGCCGAACAAATGCAGATCCTGGGTGATGGTGCCGCAGGTTCTGCCAGCAGCCTGATGGAAATGGTACAAAACATGTCGCCGGAGCAACAGCAGGTGTTGCTGCGTGCATCAGCAGCCGGGACTTTTGCCTCGATGGTCGGTAATGTGCTGCTGCTTGGCGGCATGCTGTGCCTGATCCCGATGGTCTCATCCGGGCAGCGTGTCAGCGCATTACGGGCGATTGGTGCCTCGGCACCTCTGTTACCGCGACTGCTGCTGATGACGTTTATTATGACTTTAGTGATTCAGCTAGGGTTTATGGTACTGGTGGTTCCGGGCGTACTGTTGGCGGTTACGCTGGCATTGTCACCGATGATTATGACCACTGAGAAAACCGGCGTTTTCGCAGCCATGCGTGCCAGCGTACGCCTGGGATGGAGCCAGATGAAGCTGGTCGCCCCTGCGGTTATTCTGTGGATTGTGGCCAAGCTGGTGGTGCTGCTGATGGCATCCTCCCTGCTGCGTTTACCACCTGATTTAGCATCGGTGCTGTTGAATGGCCTGAGCAATCTGGTGTCAGCCATACTGATTATCTATTTGTCACGCCTGTATATGCTGTTACGTTAATTAATTAGGAATGCCTCGACAGAGGCATTCCTGATTCATAATATTTCAGTTCAGACTGTTATTTGGAAGCCGCTATGAAGCAGTTACTCGACTTTCTTCCCCTTGTAGTATTTTTTATCTTCTACAAGCTGTATGACATCTTTGTTGCCTCCGGCGCGCTGATTGTGGCTTCGGCCCTTGCGCTGGTCGCAAGCTGGCTGCTGTATCGCAAGCTGGAAAAAATGTCACTGATTACCTTCGCTCTGGTCGCCATCTTTGGCACCCTGACGATTGCGCTACACAATCCTGACTTTATTAAATGGAAAGTCACCATTATTTACGGTTTGTTCGCTATCGCACTGCTGTTCAGCCAGTGGTTTATGCAGCAGCCTTTGATCCAGAAAATGCTCGGAAAAGAGATCCAGCTGCCGGAAATCGCCTGGCGACGTCTGAATATTGCCTGGGCCATTTTCTTCCTTGCCTGTGGCCTGGCAAATATCTACGTGGCGTTCTGGCTCTCGCAGGACACCTGGATGAACTTTAAAGTCTTCGGTCTGAGTGCATTAACTTTGCTGTTTACCCTGTTAAGCGGCGTCTATATTTACCGCCTGATGCCACAAGAAGAAAAATAAGCGTTTTAAGCCCGGCACTATACTGCCGGGCCTGTTTTTTTTACCGTCAGCAATGTCAGGATCACAGTAATGAGCGAAGAACAAAGAACACCTCAGGGTGAGATGGTGCTGCGCACCCTCGCCATGCCAGCTGACACCAACGCTAATGGCGATATTTTCGGTGGCTGGCTGATGTCGCAGATGGATATAGGCGGCGCTATTATGGCTAAGGAAATTGCTGAAGGGCGTGTGGTCACCGTGCGCGCCGACGGCATGACCTTTCTGAAGCCGGTAGCGGTTGGCGATGTCGTCTCATGTCATGCGCGCTGTATCCGCACCGGCACCAGCTCTATCACCATTAATATTGAAGTGTGGATAAAAAAGGTCGCTTCCGAACCTATCGGCCAGCGCTACTGCACCACCGAAGCGGTATTTATCTATGTTGCCGTTGATCCGGAAGGGAAACCGCGACCATTACCAGCAGATAAAAGTCATTTCACCCTGGACACTTCGCAGTAATTTCCAACCGTCAATTAGCCTGTAAATTTTTGTGTCACAGCCAGACAACTTCTGAGTGAATCCCCGGCTGCTTACATAAGTAAGTGACCGGGATTCACAGGTTTGCCGTCTTCCTGCCACTCAAATTTTTTGGGTATAAGCAGCCATGATGCAAAAGATACAGCAACTTTTATTCGATACTGCTGCCGCCGTTGATCTTAAAGACAATATTCATGGTGATATCTTTACCCGGTTTACCTGCTTCATAACGCCATTTGCGCATCGCCAGTTTCACTTCTCGTTCAAACATATTGCGCGGTTCTGCGGACAAAATACGGATGTTATCCACCTGCCCTGAGCTGTCAACGTCAAACTGGACGCGTACACGCCCTTCCACACGCAGCGCAAAGGCACGAGCAGGATAGGATGGCTTACCGACGTTCAGCGCCCTTGGGCCGGTTGAGACGGCCGTTGACGGTGCCTGCGAGGTCTTCGGTGCCGTGGAAGGTTTTGTCTGATCCGATGGCCGGGTTTCTGCCGGTGCTGCCGGACGCGGTTTGGTTTCCTGTTTCGGCTTCACCACCTCTTTCTTCACCGGCTTAGGCTTCGGTTTAGGTTTCGGCTTTGGCTCAGGTTTAGGGATCGGCACTGGCTCAGGCTTAGGAGGTTCCGGCGCGGGTTCAGGCTCCGGCTCAGGTTCTGGTTCAATAACAGGCGGTGCCGGCTGTGGCTCCGGTTGCACTTCAGGTGCCACCAACGACACGCTGATCGGCTGAGACGCTTTTGGCATTTCGACCACCTGATGAAATGAGGCGTACAGCAATGCCCCGATCACCGATCCATGCAGTACAAGCGAAATCAGCAATGGCAGAGGTGAGCGGCGAGGTAAATCAGTTATTAGCGTCGTCATAATCTTTCTGGTCAAAATGTGAAGGGGTGATTTTAAATGCAAATAGCAATCAATTTCAACAAGCACTCGCGTTGAATCATGCTTTTGCGCTTTAAAGCCGATCAACCTGACCTTTATCAAGGGCTAATTATCTTTCATTTGCACAAATGTTAACGATCACTTAACGTGATGCCGAATCTCATCCCAGACAGGAGTTCTGAAGGTGCTCTACGTAATTTACGCTGAAGATAATGCTGACTCACTGGAAAAACGCACCGCTGTGCGCCCCGCTCACCTTGCGCGCTTGCAGTTACTGCGTGATGAAGGTCGTCTGATTATCGCCGGGCCGATGCCTGTGGTGGACAGTAATGAACCGGGTGTCGCGGGCTTTAGCGGCTCTACGATTATTGCCGAGTTTCCTTCACTGGAATCAGCGCAATCATGGGCTCAGGATGATCCATACATCGCTGCGGGCGTGTACAAACAGGTTGATGTTAAACCCTTTAAACGTATTTTTTGATCGCTGCCGGCGGTTCTCTGAGCCGCCGGACAGGATATCTGGCTAGTGATGCTGAGTGATAAACAGAATCGAACGGCGCTGCTGCTGGCTGATCATATGACGGAAAGAGTGCATACGACCATATCGGCGTGACTGCCCTTCTAACCAACGTGCCCGGCGACGCTGAACCTGGCGACTCATGCGCCAGCGCGCAACTTCATTTCTGCTTCGTCTCATTACACCCTCTGTCTTCACATCTGTGTATGGTAAAACTCGCGACGCATTATAGACCTTTCTTTACGCCTAACAAGAGCCGATCTCTGTAAACTGAAGTGGTTAAAGGTTCCCAGCGTTGTCATCTGCACGTAAACTCCTAAGACTTCCGCGTGAACAGGACTTTCACTTAATGACCACTTTTTACAACCTGATGAGCTGGCTGCTGATTTTTGGTTACTGGCTACTGATTGCCAGTGTGACCCTGCGTATCCTGATGAAGCGCCGCGCGGTGCCCTCAGCTATGGCCTGGCTGTTGATTATCTATATTCTTCCGCTGGTCGGTATTATCGCTTATCTCTCCTTCGGTGAACTGCATCTGGGCAAGCGCCGGGCAGAGCGCGCGCGTACCATGTGGCCGTCAACGGCTCGCTGGCTCAACGAATTGAAATCCAGTCATCATATTTTTGCTGAGACCAATAGTGATGTTGCCCGTTCGCTGTTTCAGCTGTGTGAGAATCGTCAGGGCATCGCCGGGGTTAAGGGTAATCAGCTGCAACTGCTGACCAGCACGGACGACACCCTGCGCGCGCTGGTTCGGGATATTCAGCTGGCACGTCACAATATTGAGATGGTTTTTTATATCTGGCAGCCTGGCGGGCTGGCCGATGAAGTCGCGGAGGCGCTGATGGCCGCCGCCCGTCGTGGCGTCCACTGCCGCCTGATGCTTGATTCCGCGGGCAGCGTCAACTTTTTCCGTAGCCCGTGGCCAGCGATGATGCGTAACGCCGGGGTGGATGTGGTCGAAGCGCTTCGGGTCAGCCTGCTGCGTGTGTTTCTGCGGCGAATGGATTTGCGCCAGCACCGTAAGGTGGTACTCATCGATAATTATATTGCCTATACCGGCAGTATGAACCTGGTCGATCCGCGCTTCTTTAAGCAGGATGCCGGTGTTGGTCAGTGGGTGGATCTGATGGCACGAATGGAAGGCCCGGTAGCGACCACCATGGGTATTATTTACTCATGCGACTGGGAGATCGAGACGGGTAAACGTGTATTACCTCCTCCGCCCGATGATAACGTGATGCCTTTTGAAGCCGAGAGCGGTCATACCATTCAGGTGATCGCCTCAGGCCCTGGTTTCCCGGATGATATGATCCACCAGGCGCTGCTGACAGCGGTCTATTCAGCGCGTGAACAGCTGATCATGACTACCCCTTACTTTGTACCAAGCGATGATTTGCTGCATGCGATCTGTACGGCTGCTTATCGTGGTGTTGATGTCACTATTATTGTGCCGCGACGTAACGACTCGGTACTGGTTGGCTGGGCAAGCCGCGCCTTTTTTGGAGAATTGCTGGAAGCGGGAGTCAAAATCTATCAGTTCGAGGGAGGCCTGCTGCATACCAAAAGCATTCTGGTGGATGGGCAACTCAGTCTGGTAGGGACGGTTAATCTTGATATGCGCAGTCTGTGGCTGAATTTCGAAATTACGCTGGTGGTCGATGATGATGGTTTCGGCAGCGATCTGGCGCGGGTACAGGAAGATTATATCGCCCGTTCGCGGCTGGTTGACGCTAAACGCTGGGCACGTCGTGCTTACTGGCAGCGTATCGTTGAACGACTGTTTTACTTCTTCAGCCCGTTGCTGTAAAACGAGCGAAAATGCACAGCGCCCCACGGGCATGACAGGGAATATTATGGATTTGAACAATCGCCTTACCGAAGATGAGACGCTGGAACAGGCTTACGATATTTTTCTTGAGCTGGCGGTGGATAACCTGGATCCAGCCGATGTGATTCTCTTCAACCTTCAGTTTGAAGAGCGCGGCGGCGCAGAGCTGTACGATCCGGCTGAAGACTGGGCTGAACATGTAGACTTTGACCTTAATCCTGACTTCTTTGCCGAAGTCGTGATTGGTCTGGGTGAAGAGGACGGTGAACCGATTACCGATGTCTTTGCCCGCGTGCTGCTCTGCCGCGAGAAAGATCATAAAATCTGCCATATTTTGTGGAAAGAGTAAGCGGTTTATTACCCTGAGGCCCGGCGATGCCGGGCCTTATTTATGTTTATCCTCCAGCACACCGCCGCAATGCTTACAGTATTGGGCGTCATCATCATGCTGGGTCTGTTTACAGACTGAGCAACACCGTTTCTGGCGATTACGCTGCATCACATCGGTCATATAAGAACTCATCACTCCCGTAGGGATAGCTATCAGTGAATAGCCCAGCAATATTAATATTGATGAAATCATCCGCCCCAGCGGGGTATGCGGCGTGATATCCCCATAACCTACTGTCGTCATGGTCACCACCGCCCAGTAAACAGACACGGGCAGACTGGTAAAACCATGCTCTGGCCCTTCGATTACATACATCAGCCCGCCAAATACGCAGAGTATTATCATGACTCCGCCAAAGAACAAAAAAAGCTTTTTTCGGGCGCTGACCAGCGTATCCCACATAACATTGGCTGACCCCATGTAGCGCAATAGCTTGATTAATCTCAGCAGGCGCAGCACGCGTAACAGCCTTATCCCCATCATGTAACGCAGGGTAATATCTGGCCAGAGCCATAAGAAATAGAGCGGCAGCGTAGTGAGCAGATCTACCAGACCATAAAAACTAAAAATATAGTGGAAGGGTCGCGGCGTGGTCAGCACACGCAGCACATACTCCAGGCTGAAGAGCAGTGTAAAAATATATTCCAGCAGCAGGAATATGGAACCCTCTTTAATACTCAGACCAATGTTATGCGGCTCGGCAGACTCAATAAACAGCGTCAATACGCTGCATAGGGTGATAACCACCCAAAAAGCTTCAAAACGACGGCCGGCAGGGCTGTGGACGTCAAACAAAAACAGATAGAGACGCTGACGCCAACCCTGTTCCCCGTGACTCATGAATCCTCCAGAACTCCTCTATGATGCCTTATTACCAGGCATCACAGAGTCAATATCAAGCGCCATTCGGGGGGAATAAAAAAACCCGCATTGAAAGCTCAATGCGGGTTTGCGGGATAGCTGGAGTGAACTGGCGTCAGAGCGGATCGACTTTCAGGCACGAAACCGCATGGCGGAAACTGCCTTCAAGCAGAGGCCGGGTCTTCGCACATTCCGGCCCGGCTATCGGACAGCGCGTGCGGAACACGCAGCCAGATGGCGGATTAATTGGCGATGGCAGCTCCCCTTCCAGCAGTTGAATGACCTTCTGCTTCTCCAGATCCGGATCGGGAACCGGCACCGCTGACATCAGCGCCCGCGTGTATGGATGCTGCGGATTCTGATAGACCTCACTATAAGTGCCTAATTCCACCGCGTGCCCGAGGTACATCACCAGTACACGGTCGGAGATATGTTTTACTACCGCCAGATCGTGGGCAATAAAGATTAACGACAGGCCCATATCACGCTGCAACTGCTGTAACAGGTTTACCACCTGAGCCTGAATGGAGACATCCAGCGCCGATACCGGTTCATCACAGATAATCAGCTTTGGCTCAAGTATCAGCGCACGCGCAATACCGATACGCTGGCACTGGCCGCCAGAAAACTCATGGGGATAGCGGTTGATAAGATTAGGCAGCAGGCCAACTTTCAGCATCATCGCTTTAACCCGGTCTTTAACCTCCTGACGGGCCATCTTCGGATGGTAGGTGCGCAGCGGTTCTGCAATGATCTCACCGATGGTCATACGCGGGTTCAGAGAAGCCAGCGGATCCTGGAAAATCATCTGAATATCGCTACGCGCTGCGCGCCACTCATCAGCGCTCTGCCCCAGCAGATCGCGACCTAACCAGGCTACACGTCCATCGGTCGCTTTCACCAGCCCGATTATTGCCCTTGCCAGCGTCGATTTTCCGCAGCCGGATTCTCCCACCACCCCGAGTGTTTCACCTTCGTACAGGCGCAGGCTGACGCCATCGACTGCTTTCAGCGTTTTCGGCGGCTGCCAGAACCACTGACGCCCATCTTTAATATCGAAGTGCACCTTCAGATCGGCAATTTCCAGCAGCACTTTTTTTTCTGTAACGTCATTCATACCAGTGCCTCCACGGGTTTAAAGCAGGCACGCAGCCGCCCGTTGCCAAAGGCTTCCAGCGGCGGCGGATTGCTGCACTCCGCCATCGCATACGGGCAGCGTGGCTGGAAGGGACAGCCGGCGGGCAGGCGCAGCAGGTTGGGCGGATTACCCGGGATGGTCATCAGCGTTTCACCCTCATCCGCGTCCAGACGCGGTACGGCATTGAGCAGGCCTATCGAATAAGGATGGGAAGGCTGGTAGAAAACATCGCGTGCCTTACCATATTCCATGGTGCGCCCGGCGTACATCACCAGAACCTGATCGCAAATTCCCGCCACCACCCCAAGGTCATGGGTGATCATGATAATTGCAGTATTAAACTCGCGCTTCAGCTCGTTCAGCAGAGTCATGATCTGCGCCTGCACCGTGACATCAAGTGCTGTGGTTGGCTCATCGGCAATCAGCAGCTTTGGCCGGCACAGCAGCGCCATGGCGATCATCACTCGCTGGCGCATCCCGCCAGAAAATTCGTGCGGGAACATTTTCATGCGTTTGCGCGCTTCAGGCATTTTTACCGCATCGAGCATTCGCACCGACTCCTCAAACGCCTGCGCGTGGTTCAATCCCTTGTGCAGTTGCAGTACTTCCATCAGCTGCTCACCCACGCGCATATAGGGGTTCAGCGAGGTCATCGGATCCTGGAAAATCATCGCAATCTGTTCAGCACGCAGGCGGTTTAGCTGTTTCTCGGGCAGATTAAGAATTTCAGCACCGTTGAAACGCGCTGAACCACCAATGCGACCGTTGCTGGCCAGCAGGCCCATCAGGGCAAAGGCAGTTTGCGATTTACCTGAACCGGATTCGCCAACGATACCGAGGGTTTCACCGGCGCTCAGGCTGAAATTCAGGTCGTTAACCGCGGTGACATCCCCATCCGGGGTGCTGAATGTGACCCGCAGATCTTTGACATCCAGCAGCCGTTCGCTTCCCTGGGTTTTCGCCATTGCAGGCTTAAGTTCAATTACGCTCATCGGGAAACTCCTTAACGGTCTTTCGGATCGAGGGCATCACGCAGGCCATCGCCAATAAAGTTGAAACAGAACAGGGTGATCACCAAAAAACCGGCCGGATAAAGCAGCAGCCAGGGTGAAACCTCCATTGAGTTAGCACCGTCACTGAGTAACGCCCCCCAGCTGCTCAACGGCTCCTGAGTACCAAGGCCAAGGAAGCTGAGGAAGGATTCGAACAGGATCATGCTTGGCACCAGCAGCGAGGCGTATACCACCACCACACCGAGCACGTTAGGCACGATATGGCGCAGTACAATATTCAGCGTTGAGACCCCGCCCACTTCTGCCGCTTCGATAAACTCTTTGCGTTTCAGGCTCAGGGTCTGACCGCGCACAATACGCGCCATATCGAGCCACGACACCATACCGATGGCAACAAAAATCAGCAGGATGTTTTGACCAAAGAAGGTCACCAGCAGGATAACGAAGAACATAAACGGGAAGGAGTTGAGGATTTCCAGCACACGCATCATCACCGAGTCAGTTTTACCGCCCAGATAACCCGCCAGCGTGCCGTAGAGCGTACCCAGCACTACCGCCACCAGCGCAGCGGCAATTCCTACCATCAGAGAGATGCGTCCACCAATGGCGACACGCACCAGCAGGTCACGTCCTGAGGAGTCGGTTCCCATATAGTGGCCGGAGCTCATATCCGGTGCCGCCGACATCATCGCCCAGTCCGTATCGTCATAGGTAAAAGCTGACAACATCGGGGCAAAAATGACAAACAGCGCCACCAGCAGCAGCACAAACAGGCTGGCGACCGCAGCACGGTTATGGATAAACCGTCGGCGCGCATCCTGCCACAGGCTGCGCCCTTCTATCTCAAGCTTTTCACTGAAGTTATCCAGAGCTTCGCTGTTTTTCTTAGCAAAAATCATCTCAAGCCCCCGGATCAGTAGCGAATTTTTGGATCGATGACCGCATACAGCACGTCAACAATCGCATTGAACAGAATGGTCAGCGCTCCGACCAGAATGGTCAGGCTCAGTACCAGCGAGTAGTCACGGTTCAGCGCACCATTCACAAACAGCTGGCCGATACCCGGAAGACCATAAATAGTCTCAATAACCATTGAACCGGTAATGATGCCGACAAAGGCGGGTCCAAGGTAGGAGAGCACCGGCAGCAGCGCAGGTTTCAGCGCATGGCGTAAGACGATGCGGTGCATCGGCAGCCCTTTAGCACGTGCGGTACGAATAAAGTTAGAGTGCAGCACTTCGATCATCGAACCACGGGTAATGCGCGCAATACTGGCGATATAAGCCAGCGACAGCGCCACCATTGGCAGGATCATAAATTTCAGCGCCCCACCGTTCCAGCCGCCCCCGGGCAGCCATTTCAGGGTAATGGAGAACAGCAGCACCAGCAGCGGCGCAACGACAAAACTGGGTATGACTATCCCGGTCATCGCAACGCCCATAACCGCGTAGTCCCACCTGGTGTTTTGCTTCAGCGCGGCGATAACCCCGGCGCTCACCCCCAGTACCAGAGCAAACAGAAACGCCGCCGCCCCCAGTTTGGCTGAGACTGGGAAGGAACCGGCCACCAGATCGTTGACCGTATAATCTTTGTATTTAAACGAAGGGCCAAAATCCCCGTGCGCCAGCTGCTGGAGATAGTTGAGGTACTGCTTCCACATCGGGTCGTTTAAATGGTATTTGGCTTCAATATTCGCCATAACCTCAGGCGTCAGCTGCCTTTCCCCGGTAAACGGACTGCCGGGTGCCAAACGCATCATAAAGAATGAGATGGTAATCAGAATAAATAGCGTCGGAATCGCTTCCAGAAAACGACGCAGAATGAATTTTAACATTGCCCGTACCTGCTGGCTTTAAGCGCAGAGGAGCCCCCCTGCGCTGACATTGCTTTAACAGGGCAGCAAAGCCGCCCGAATTTTTAGTGCTTGATGATGTAGAGATCTTTATCGTGGCTGTTATCCAGCGGATCTTTACCGGTGTAGCCGCCGACGTAAGGTTTCACTAAGCGCAGATTTTTATAGTAGTAAACCGGAACGATGGCAGAGTCTTTGTCCAGTTGCTTTTCAGCCTCTGCATAGACTTCGGCACGCTTCGTTTCATCACCTGCGGCTAATGCCGTTGACATAATTTTGTCAAACGCCGGGCTTTTATAGTGGGATGTGTTGTTGCTGCTGTCTGACAGCATGATATTCAGGAAGCTGGTAGGTTCGTTGTAGTCTGCGCACCAGGCGGCACGTGCCACGTCAAAGGTGCCCTGATGACGGGTATCGAGGAAGGTTTTCCACTCCTGATTTTGCAGCTTAACGTTAACACCGAGGTTTTTCTTCCAGATGGAAGCGGCAGCAATCGCCAGCTTCTTATGCAGATCGGAGGTGTTATATAGCAGGTCAAAGGTCAGAGGTTTATCAGCGGTGTAGCCCGCTTCCGCCAGCAATTTTTTCGCCTCTTCGTTACGTTTTTCCTGGCTCCAGCCAATCCACTCTGGCTTATCCAGCTTGATGCCATCGGTAAATGGTGGCGTGAAGCTATAGGCAGGATCCTCATCCTGCGCCTTTACCTTATTAACGATGATGTCACGATCCAGACCCAGTTTCAGCGCGGTACGCACGCGCGCATCATTAAACGGAGGTTTCTGGTTATTGATCTCGTAATAGTAGGTACAGAGATACGGGTCGGCGTGAATCTCTTTCGGAATTTCTCTTTTCAGCTTCTGATAAAGCTCAATCGGCAGGTAGTTGTAGGTGATATCACTGCCGCCGCTGCGGTAACGGTTAGTATCCGTCACCTCTGAGGAGATTGGCAGGAAGGTGACCTGGTTCAGCACGGTGTGCTCGTTATCCCAGTATTGCGGGTTACGCTCCACCACAATACGCTCGTTGACCACCCACTCTTTCAGTTTAAATGCACCATTGCCGACGAAATTCGCGGGCTGAGTCCACTTCTCACCGAATTTTTCAATAGCAGGCTTGTAGACCGGGGACATTGAAGGATGGATCAGCAGCTTGTAGAAATAAGGTACGGCATCGCTTAGTGTGACTTCCAGCGTGTGCTCATCGATTGCCTTCACACCCAGCGTATCCGGTGATTTTTTACCGGCAATAATATCGTCAACATTCAGCAGATGACCATACTGTAAATAACTGGCATACGGTGAAGCGGTTTTAGGATCGGCCAGACGCTGCCAGCTGTAGACGAAATCCTGTGCGGTAACTGGTTCGCCATTCGACCATTTTGCATTGTTGCGCAGGTGGAATATCCACACTTTGCCGCCGTCTTTATTTTCCCAGCTCTCTGCAACGCCAGGGATGATCTTGCCGTCTGCATCGTTAATCACCAGGCCTTCTAATACGTCACGGTTCACGTTAGATTCCGGAACGCCTTCAATTTTGTGCGGGTCAAGGGATTGCAGTTCCGCGCCATTGCCTCTTACCAGCTCCTGCTTTTCAGCCAGCTGCACTCCCGCCGGGACGTTTGCGGCATACGCCAGGTTGGCGGTCAGCGCCGCCATCACGCCAGCGGCGATCAGACTCTTCTTCGTGATGTTGATCATGTTTTACCTACTCCAGTTTTTATTAATACCGACGTGTGCCGGGCACCGCGGTTACCCCATTTGCGGGAAAACTTCACCGGGCGGCGGAACGAGGCCGCCCGGCTTGTTTTTTTATACTCTGTTTTTACTGAGGACTGCTTGCTATCACCTTTCAACGCCCGGCCAGGCCGCACGCTGTCGTGTAGGTTCAGATAGTTAATCTGGGCTGCCGCTGGTCAGGGCCTTTTGCCTCTGCCCCTTGAATTGCATTTCCAGTGCCACTTTTTACCCATACCACTAAAAAATTATCAGAAGGACTCCATATCCGCTAAAGCTAAATAGCAAAAATGTTAACCATTTCTCTTTTATCATGATAAAAAGCAGGGGCAAAGCGTTATTTAATATAGAAAAATAACAGTTAAGCTGATGAAAACAAGGCATAAAGGAGAGATGTAATTCGAAAAAGGGTAAAAAGAGAACATTTTATGGGCGTTTTTTGAACAAATATCGTAAACAATCGGCTGATATTATTAGTAATGCTGGATTAGGAACAAAATACAGCAGTTAAATCCATAACCTTCAACGTTGACAACGCGTTGTAATGTTAAAAAAATCACATCCGCTATAAACACATACACGCCTGCGCCGTTTGCAGTAATTACATTAATAGTTCAGCGAACAATGTAAGATAAATGAATAAATGCACCAAAATAATCCACCAAAATGGCACATCGCACTTTTATGGTGCAATTTTAAAACGAGCGTTAAAAAAAAAGCGCATTAAATGCGCTTCAGATTCATGATTTCAGTATTTTAACCGGGTTAACTTACCAGCCCCGGGAACAGTGCCCTGATACCAGTGACAACAAATTCAATCCCTAACGCCATTAATAGTAAGCCCATTATACGGGTAACTACGTTGATGCCGGTTTGCCCCAGCACTCTTACCATCAGGGGCGCTGCGCGGAATAACAGCCAGCAGCAGAAGGCAAACAGAGCGATTGCCACAGTGAATCCCAGCAGGTTTAGCCAGCTGTGATAGCGCGTACTCCAGACAATTGTCGAACTGATGGCGCCCGGGCCAGCCATCAGCGGCAGCGCCAGAGGCACCACGCCGATACTCTCGCGGTTAGCGCTTTCTGACTTCTCCTGCTTGTTCTGTTTATCCTCACCCAGTTTTCCGCTGATCATTGACATGGCGATAGTCACTACCAGAATGCCGCCAGCAATGCGGAAGGAATCAATCGAGATACCGAAAATATGCAGAATGGCATCGCCAAGAAACAGTGCAGTCCACAGGATAATCGCTACTGACAGGTTGGCCGTCAGATTAGTTTTGTTTCTCGCTGCCGGAATCTGATAGCTGGTCATACTAATGAATACCGGGATGATCCCAATGGGATTGACCAGGGCAAACAGGCCAACAAAAAACTTGATGTAGCCAGAGAGATCTAAAAGTGCAGGATTCACACGCGCTCCTGTAGAGGACGGATTGTTGCCGGCTAATGTAATGGAAAACCCCGATAATGACTATCCCCAAAACACTGGAATATCACACCAAATAATCACCAGCCTGCCAGTTTTTTACACTGACAACCTCTTAGTTAACAGCATAATAAAAAGATGGCGACTGTCGATTTTTTATGCAGTGAGGAAATTTGCAGCAGACCGCTTTTTTGCACCAGCTGAAAGGTATCAGCTTACATAATTTATGATCTACATCATGTTTTACACCAGGCACAAACGTTATGCTCAAGACATCAAAAGAAGTTGGTAACGTAGCGAAAGAAGTTGATAACAAGACTCAACCATAGACTCTTTTAGTAAACCTATTAGAACCTTTTTAGTCTTCGGCAAGCTCATTGCGAGCAGTGTTGGCTGACATGACTATAATTGCTAGTTCTGAACTTGTTTACTAATAGAGTTTAACTTCCAGGAGAGCCTCATGGCCGTTACTAATATCGCTGAACTTAACGCACTTGTTGAACGTGTTAAACAAGCACAGCGCGAATATGCCAACTTTACTCAAGAACAAGTCGACAAGATTTTCAGGGCGGCTGCGTTTGCAGCAGCAGATGCCCGAATCCCACTGGCCAAGATGGCCGTAGCCGAGTCAGGCATGGGTATTGTTGAAGATAAAGTTATCAAAAACCACTTCGCTTCCGAATACATCTATAACGCCTACAAAGACGAAAAAACCTGCGGTATCCTCGATACTGATGATACTTTCGGCACAATTACTATCGCAGAACCAACCGGCATCATCTGCGGTATCGTCCCAACAACTAACCCAACGTCTACCGCCATCTTTAAAGCGCTGATCAGCCTTAAGACCCGCAACGGGATCATCTTCTCGCCACACCCACGCGCTAAAAATGCCACTAATAAAGCAGCAGACATTGTGTTGCAGGCAGCAATTGCGGCCGGTGCACCTAAAGATATTATCGGCTGGATCGATGTCCCGTCTGTTGAGCTGTCAAATCAGTTGATGCACCACCCTGATATCAACCTGATTCTGGCGACCGGTGGCCCAGGCATGGTAAAAGCTGCATACAGCTCTGGTAAACCAGCTATCGGCGTAGGTGCTGGTAATACTCCAGTTGTGGTAGACGAAACTGCGGATATCAAGCGTGCCGTTGCCTCTATTCTGATGTCGAAGACTTTCGATAACGGCGTAATTTGTGCTTCCGAGCAGTCAGTTATTGTCGTTGATAGTGTCTATGATGCAGTGCGCGCTCGTTTCGCCAGCCACGGCGGCTATATGTTGCAGGGCAGCGAACTGAAAGCCGTTCAGGACATCATTCTGAAAAATGGCGCACTGAATGCCGCTATCGTTGGTCAGCCAGCAACCAAAATTGCAGAAATGGCGGGTATCAGCGTTCCGCTAAATACCAAAATTCTGATTGGTGAAGTGCAGCTGGTTGATGAGACTGAGCCATTCGCTCATGAAAAACTCTCCCCTACCCTTGCCATGTACCGTGCTAAAGACTTCAATGATGCGGTCAGCAAAGCAGAAAAACTGGTAGCAATGGGTGGTATCGGCCATACCTCTTGCCTGTATACCGACCAGGATAACCAGCGTGAACGCGTGAACTACTTCGGCGACAAAATGAAGACCGCGCGTATCCTGATCAACACCCCTGCATCTCAGGGTGGTATCGGTGACCTGTACAACTTTAAACTCGCACCATCACTGACCCTGGGCTGCGGCTCATGGGGTGGTAACTCGATTTCTGAAAACGTCGGACCAAAACATCTGATTAACAAGAAAACCGTGGCCAAGCGAGCAGAGAATATGTTGTGGCACAAGCTTCCTAAGTCTATCTATTTCCGTCGTGGCTCACTGCCAATTGCACTGGATGAAGTTGCGACCGATGGTGCAAAACGCGCCTTTATCGTTACCGACCGTTTCCTGTTCAACAACGGTTATGCAGACCAGATTGTCGACGTGCTGAAAGCTCGTGGCGTTGAAACTGAAGTGTTCTTCGAAGTTGAAGCTGACCCAACGCTGAGTATCGTTCGTAAAGGTGCGGAACAGATGCACTCGTTCAAACCAGACGTGATTATCGCCCTCGGCGGTGGTTCTCCGATGGATGCGGCGAAAATCATGTGGGTGATGTACGAACATCCTGAAACTCATTTCGAAGATTTGGCGCTGCGCTTTATGGATATCCGTAAACGTATCTACAAGTTCCCGAAAATGGGCGTGAAAGCGAAGATGATTGCGGTCACTACCACTTCAGGTACAGGTTCCGAAGTGACACCATTCGCAGTGGTAACTGATGACGTAACTGGCCAGAAATACCCACTGGCTGACTACGCTCTGACTCCGGACATGGCAATTGTTGATGCTAACCTGGTAATGAATATGCCGAAATCCCTGTGCGCCTTCGGCGGACTGGATGCGGTAACTCACGCACTGGAAGCATACGTATCAGTACTGGCGAACGAATACTCAGACGGTCAGGCACTTCAGGCGCTGAAACTGTTGCAGGAAAATCTGCCAGCCAGCTATAACGAAGGGGCGAAAAACCCGGTTGCCCGTGAGCGCGTTCACAACGCTGCCACCATTGCCGGTATCGCCTTTGCCAACGCCTTCCTCGGTGTCTGTCACTCAATGGCGCATAAACTGGGTTCTGAGTTCCATATCCCACACGGCCTGGCGAACTCACTGTTGATCTGTAACGTTATCCGCTATAACGCCAACGACAACCCAACCAAACAGACTGCTTTCAGCCAGTACGACCGCCCTCAGGCACGTCGTCGTTACGCTGAAATCGCCGATCACCTGCGCCTCAGCGCTCCTGGTGACCGTACCGCGCAGAAAATTGAAAAACTGCTGGTCTGGCTGGATGGAATGAAAGCGGAGCTGGGTATTCCTAAATCCATCCGCGAAGCTGGCGTTCAGGAAGCAGACTTCCTGGCTAAAGTGGATAAACTGGCTGACGATGCGTTCGATGACCAGTGTACTGGCGCTAACCCGCGTTATCCGCTGATTGCTGAACTGAAACAGATTATGCTGGATAGTTTCTACGGTCGTGACTTTGTTGAACCTTTTGATAATGCAGCGGCAGCAGTAACTGCAACAGAAGTTCCGGTTGAAGCAAAGAAAGCAGATCGTAAAGTAAAACGCTAAGTCATCCGTGACACAAAAAAACCCGCCAAATGGCGGGTTTTTTTATACATATAAATAGACAGAATAGTAAGCAAGCCTTATATACTAAATAAACATTAACACTGGCTTATTCTTCGTTAAAAAGTAGTATCAGACATTATTATCATCAGAATGGCGATGGCCGTAAATAGCCACCAGAGAGCCGCTATCGAGTGCTTCGTAGTAGTGCTTGCGACACACTGAAACGTAGCGCTCATTGCCTCCTATCTCCACCTGAGCCCCTTCTTTAAAGGGTTTACCGGTTTTATCGAGACGTAATACCATGCTGGCTTTTCTTCCACAGTGACAGATGGTTTTTAATTCAACGAGTTTATCCGACCATGCCAGAAGATAGTGACTGCCGATAAACAATTCACCACGAAAATCTGTACGCAGCCCGTAGCAAAGTACAGGTATATCTAAATTATCTACAACCTCAGATAATGCTTTGACCTGGTCACGCGTCAGGAATTGGCTCTCATCCACTAACACACAGTGTATCGGTTCCAGCTGGTGTTCTGCATTTATCTCATTAAACAGGGATGTGTTGTTATTATACAATTTTGCCGGGGAAGAAAGCCCAATACGTGAACTTACTCTGGCTGCGCCAAACCGGTTATCAATCTCTGCGGTATACACCAGCGTGCGCATTCCGCGCTCTTGGTAGTTATAAGAAGACTGTAACAACGCCGTTGACTTCCCGGCGTTCATCGCCGAGTAATAGAAATAAAGTTGAGCCATTAGCCCTGCTCCTAAAGTCACCAAAGAGGCCGGAGTGTATCATAAAGTCTGTTGTGGAACGCTTTCAACAGCGTATTATCAGCCGGATAAATAGCAGGGAAACCGGTGCGGATAGCACAGTCTGCGCAAGTTTTAACAATTAAGCATTGATTTCCTGTTACAGCATCCCTTCTGAAACGATGAGCACTAAAGAGCATTATTTCGCTAGCCCGCCATATTTACCCCGTCTCTTTTCGACTAATGATTACGCTCAATTAGCTTATTCGACTTTATTACAAAATTATCTATTGCAGTTCCTAATGGCGGACACTATTATTATCAGGCAGAAACATCCCTATCAATATAATTTAGAGAATTGGACAATGAGCGAAGCACTTAAAATTCTGAACAATATCCGTACGCTGCGTGCGCAGGCTAGAGAATGCAGCCTGGAAACTCTGGAAGAAATGCTGGAAAAACTGGAAGTCGTTGTTAATGAGCGCCGTGACGAAGAGACCCAGGCTCAGGCAGAAGTTGAAGAGCGTACCCGTAAACTTCAGCAGTACCGCGATATGCTGATCGCTGATGGTATTGATCCAAACGAATTGCTGTCTACTCTGGCTGCTGCTAAAGCACCAGGCAAAGCTAAACGCGCTGCACGTCCTGCTAAATATTCTTATACCGACGAAAATGGCGAAACCAAAACATGGACTGGTCAGGGTCGTACTCCGGTAGTTATCAAAAAAGCCATTGATGAGCAGGGCAAAAAGCTGGAAGATTTCCTTCTGTAATTCTGCTCAAGGTCCTTCTCTACTACCCTGTAATTAAATGGGGTTTTATTGGTCCTATTTTCAGTTATCCTCACCAGGTACAGATAAAAAAAAGGAAGCCTTTTGGCTTCCTTTTTCATTTTCTGACTGCGGAGAAAATTAAACCTTATAGAATTTTTTGTACCACGCAACAAAGTTCGCCACACCTTCATCTACAGAGGTTTTGGGCTTAAAGCCAATGGCCTTAAATAATGCGGTGGTATCAGCGCTGGTTTCCATCACATCCCCAGGCTGCATAGGCAGCATATTTTTCTCCGCCACCTGCCCCAGGGCATTTTCCAGCGCTTCAATATACGCCATGAGCGTGACCGGCTGACTGTTGCCGATATTATAAACCCGGTAAGGTGCAGAGCTGGTTGCCGGGCTGCCTGTCTCTACTGTCCACTCTGTATCCGCCTGCGGGATGACATCCTGTAGTCGTAAAATGGCCTCAGCGATATCATCTATATAGGTAAAGTCGCGGCGCATCTGACCGTGGTTATAAACGTCGATTTTTTCACCCGCAATAATTGCACGGGTAAACTTAAATAACGCCATGTCCGGGCGTCCCCACGGGCCGTACACGGTAAAGAAGCGCAATCCTGTCGTCGGAATACCATACAGATGAGAATAAGTATGAGACATCAATTCATTGGCTTTCTTCGTCGCAGCGTACAGCGAAACCGGGTGATCCACTGAATCATCCGTAGAGAACGGCATTTTACGGTTAAGGCCATAAACTGAGCTGGATGAGGCATACAGCAGGTGTTCCACCTGGTTATGACGACACCCTTCCAGAATATTGAGATGCCCAACCAGGTTGGAATCAGCATAGGCCAGCGGGTTTTCCAGTGAATAACGTACACCCGCCTGAGCGGCAAGATGGATTACTCGCTGAAAACGGTGAGAACGGAACAGCTCGGCAATGCCTTCGCGATCGGCAAGATCGCCTTTCACAAAGGTGAATTCGGGATGATGGTTAATTAGTTCAAGGCGTGATGTTTTGAGATTGACATCATAATAATCATTCAGGTTGTCGAGGCCGACAACCTGGTGACCGGCAGCAAGCAGACGTTGTGTGACATGAAAGCCAATAAAACCTGCCGCGCCGGTAACCAGATATTTCATACTACCCTCGTTTAATTATGCAATTTGTAGAGATGCTCCGCGGCCGATTGCATAATAAACAAAACCGCGTTTGCTGATTCTTTCTGGATCATACAGGTTACGACCATCAAAAATCACGGGTTCTTTCAGAGCATTTTTAATCACATCAAAATCAGGTGCACGGAAGTTCTGCCATTCAGTACAAATAACCAGACCATCGGCTCCCTGAAGTGCTGCTTCTTTGGTTCCCATCAGCTTCAAATCGCTGCGGTGACCATAGATGCGCTGTGCTTCATCCATTGCTTCCGGGTCGAAGGCCTGAACCGTCGCCCCTGCTTCCCACAGCGCTTCCATCAGGACGCGGCTGGAGGCTTCACGCATATCATCGGTGTTAGGCTTAAATGACAGCCCCCACACGGCAAAGGTTTTGCCCTGCAAATTCTCACCAAAATGACGTTTGATAAAGGTTGGCAGTTTGTTCTTCTGCGAATCGTTAACGTCCTCTACGGCCTGCAACAGACGCGGCTTATAGCCAATCTGCTCTGCGGTACGAATCAGCGCCTGAACGTCTTTCGGGAAGCAGGAACCACCGTAACCACAGCCAGGATAAATAAACGAATAACCGATACGTGAGTCAGAACCAATGCCCTGACGAACTTTTTCGACATCTGCACCCAGGCGTTCAGCAAGGTTGGAGATTTCGTTCATAAAGCTGATTTTAGTTGCCAGCATACAGTTTGCTGCATACTTGGTCAGTTCAGCACTACGAATGTCCATCAGGATCATACGATCGTGGTTGCGGTTGAACGGCTCGTACAGTTCGCGCAGCAGTTCGACAACCTCTTCGTTATCCGTGCCGACAACGATACGTTCTGGACGCATACAGTCGTTAACTGCGGCGCCTTCTTTCAGGAACTCAGGGTTAGAAACCACATCAAAAGTCAGCGAAACGCCGCGCTCTTTCAGAGTTTCTTCCATTACCTTACGTACACGATCGGCGGTGCCTACTGGTACAGTTGACTTGTCCAGCACCACTTTATGGTCTTTCATATGTTGCGCGATGGTACGCGCAACTGCTGTGACATATTTCAGGTCGGCAGAACCATCTTCATCCGGTGGCGTACCAACAGCAATAAACTGCATAACACCATGGTTGACGCCATCTTCAGCGTTAGTGGAGAACTTAAGGCGGCCCGCCTCGTAGTTCTGCATCACCAGCGGCGTCAAACCTGGTTCAAAAATGGGAATGATCCCTTTCTTCAGATTCTCGACTTTATTTTCGTCGACATCGATGCAAAGAACGTCATGTCCGACCTCGGCCAAGACCGCAGCCTGAACCAGACCAACATAGCCGATACCAAATACAGTGACTTTCATTGAATTGTCCCGGTTAGAAATTAAACTTACTTTTTATTACCGACGGTGGTTTCCAGCCAGGCTTTAAAATCGCTGCCCAATGTGTTGTGACGCACACCGTACTCAACGAAAGCCTGCATGTAACCCAGTTTGTTACCGCAGTCATGGCTTATACCTTTCAGGTGATAGGCTTCTACGGTCTCTTTTTCCATCAGCATAGCGATTGAGTCAGTCAGCTGAATCTCATCACCGGCACCTGGAGGGGTTTTTGCCAGCAGTGGCCAGATATCCGCAGACAGGATATAACGACCCACAACTGCGAGGTTAGATGGCGCTTTGTCAGCTTTTGGTTTTTCAACCACACCAACCATCGGTGCGCTGTCACCAGGCTTCAGCTCTGCGCCCTGGCAGTCAACGACGCCGTATGCAGTCACATCGGCTACCGGCTCAACCATAATCTGGCTGTGGCCCGTTTCGTCGAAACGTTTCATCATTTCTGCCAGGTTATCTTTTGACAGATCAGATTCGTATTCATCGATAATCACGTCTGGCAGGATAACTGCAACCGGCTCATTGCCGATTACTGGCCATGCACACATTACTGCGTGACCCAGGCCTTTAGCCAGACCCTGACGTACCTGCATGATGGTAACGTGTGGCGGACAGATTGACTGGATCTCTTCCAGTAGCTGGCGCTTAACGCGTTTTTCCAGCATCGCTTCCAGTTCGAAACTGGTATCGAAGTGGTTTTCAATGGAGTTTTTAGAAGAGTGCGTAACCAGCACAATCTCATTAATTCCAGCAGCGATACATTCATTGACGACATACTGAATCAGCGGCTTATCAACCAGCGGCAGCATCTCTTTTGGAATCGCTTTTGTGGCAGGCAACATACGCGTTCCCAAACCAGCAACCGGGATAACCGCTTTTTTTACTTTGGACTTATAGGCAGACATCAAAGTACCTCTCTTTAGGCCGTTCAAGTTATTACTTGATATGTCGAGTTAAAAAACGAAGTGAGTATACCAGTTGAACCCACGCGGATTTATCCTGGTTAAACCATTTCAGCGCAAATTAAGACTATTACCCAATTGTAAAGCTAATCCCTGGCCCTGTCTTGCAGGGCCAGATGAAAATAGTCGCGCTGAGGTTATTCCGCAGACAACATCAGGCGCAGCCTGCCTCCGGCACCCCACACCTGACACTGCCAGGCATCACAACGCTGGCTGATTTGGTTAAGATGTGTGCTACCGAGGGTTCCAAGAGGAACACCATTACTCAACTGGATCTGGTGGGTATGGATATTAAGAGTGGCGTTTAAACCAGCGGAAACCAGGATCAGGTTCTTTAATCCCTGGTGATAGTAACCAACCAGCAGCGGAAATTGCCCTTTCAGATTGGCCTGACGTAATAAAAGATTGACCTGCTTCAGCAACGCGCCAAGCTCAGGCAGACGAGGCCCCTGCCCTGAGAGCTGCTCCTGCAACAGACCATTAAACAGCGCTCGTAACAACAGGGCAGCCAGCACGCCATTGTCACCCGCACGGGTAACATCAAGGCAGTAGAAGGCCAGGTCTTTCTCTGACAGCGCCGCGACGTCCAGCACCAGCCCGGGCTGTTCGGCCATGGTAAGCTGGCGGTAGTTAATCCGGCAGTTGGCTATCGTCTGCTGAACCGGCGGTTGCAGCTCTTTAAGCAGTTTTGCGGCGGCCTGTGGATCGCTGACCAGCGCGTCCCAGTCCTGGAACAGCTGCTCATCCTCTTCCACCTTTGAAGTGAACATTGAGGGATAGAGGCATTCGAATACTGCCTCACGCAGACGGCCAAGGTCTTTTACCGGTTTCAGTAACACGTCCTGTACTCCAAGACGCAGAACATGCGCGATATCCGCCATATTCTCAGTGGCGGATATCACCAGAATCGGTAAAGCGCCGCCTTTGCTACGTACATGCTCAACCAGCTGAATACCCCCCATTCGCGGCATCGCCAGGTCACAAATCATCAAATCAGGAACAGAATGTCTCATCGTTTCAATTGCATGGATGCCGTCATCAGCCAGGCTGACGACCGCCCCTAAGGCAGTGAGGAAATTATCCAGCAGGGAACGGAAAACGACTTCGTCCTCGACAACGAGAATGTGTTTTCCGCTTAATGGCTTTTCCATTGTGTCCCCCTGCATAACAGATACCTCAATAGTGGTCTATAAACGCCCTTTGCGCCTCTCAGAATTGCCTGAAGTAGCATGCTTAATCGACCACGCTATTGTCTGTCACGCACCAGCGGTAACAGCTCGTCCATTTTTTTTTCAACGGATAATCTCCCCGCTTCAATCGCTTCCTCTGCCCGATGAAAATCCAGGGTGGAAATCTGCGGGCAAATTGGCTGTATAATGACGTCAGGTGGATCCCCCGCCATGCGGTTACGCTTAAGACGGTTTTCCAGTACCTGAATGGATGTGGACATGATCTCCATCGCGCCAGGCGTGTAGTTCATTTTGCGCGACGCGATACGTCCGATGCGCTGACGCAGGCGTCCCCCCCAGCTGTTGACCTCTGGTATCTGAACGTCCGGGTGTAATTCAGGCGTAACGGAGAACAGATCCTGCTGCATAAGATGGGCATCGTGCTGAAGATCGACGGCGATAACGATATCCGCCCCTAAGGCTCGCGTCAGAGAAACAGGTACAGGATTCACCACCGCACCATCTACCAGCCAGTAGCCGTTCCAGCTCACCGGAGCCAGCAAGCCTGGCATACTACAGGAGGCACGCACCGCCTGGTGGAGATCGCCCTCCGTCAACCATAGCTCACGTCCGGTGCTAAGGTTGGTTGCTACTGCGCCGAACGGCAGGCTGCACTGCTGAATGGTATCGCAGTCTATCAGCCTGCGTACATGGCTGAAAACGCGTTCGCCACGAATCAATCCACCGCGCTGCCATGAAAAGTCCATCAGGCGGATAACCTGCCAGTAGCTAAACGAGCGCACCCAGCGCTCCATTAATGGCAGGCGCTGAGTAGCATATGCCGCACCCACCAGCGCACCGACAGAGCATCCCGCGACCACATCAATACGTATTCCGGCACGTTCAAGAGCGTTAATCACCCCAATGTGCGCCCATCCTTTGGCTGCCCCCGAACCCAGCGCAAGCCCGATTTTTACCTGTCTCATTACACCTCTGGCCTGTGCACAACGATCAAAATGGCATCACCGCGCTTGCCCGGTTATTATGACGCCTGAATTTCTTTGCACCTGTTGTTAAAAATTTACGGAGTCAACGTGTCTGATCATTGTCCGTGCGGTAGCGGATTGCAGTATAGCCTATGTTGCGAACCGTATCTAAGCGGTAGCGCTCTCCCTGCCACACCAGAAATGCTGATGCGCTCTCGCTACACTGCCTATGTAAAGCAGGATACCGCCTATCTGGTGGCGACCTGGCACCCCTCGTGCCATGCGGAACGCTTTACTGCCAGTATTGAGGAGAGTTACGCCCACACCAGCTGGCTGGGCCTGACAATTATTAATAGCGAAACAGTGCCGGAAACATCACAAGGTTTTGTGACTTTTTTTGCCCGATTTATCGAAAATCAGCGTGAAAGTTTTATTCATGAACGTTCGCGCTTTCTTCGTGAGGAGCATCGCTGGTACTATATCGACGGAACTTTCCCGCCAATTGGGCGTAATGACCAGTGCCCCTGTGGCTCCGGTAAAAAATACAAGAAATGCTGCGGTCAGTCGTGACCCGGGTTTCCCTTTTGTATCGACAGGATTACCATCGCAATGCAAGCGCAAACACTGCAACGTAAAGTTCTACGCACCATCTGCCCTGACGCTAAAGGGCTGATCGCGAAAATTACCAATATTTGCTACAAGCACGAACTGAACATTGTGCAAAACAATGAGTTTGTTGATCACCGTACCGGTCGCTTTTTTATGCGTACCGAGCTGGAAGGCATTTTTAATGACAGCACGCTGCTGGCCGATTTGGACAGTGCTCTGCCTGTCGGCTCAGTACGTGAGCTGCACCCTGCTGGTCGCCGTCGTATTGTTATTCTGGTGACCAAAGAGGCGCACTGCCTGGGTGACCTCCTGATGAAAAGCGCTTACGGTGGTCTGGATGTAGAAATTGCCGCCGTTATCGGCAACCACGATACGCTGCGTACGCTGGTTGAACGTTTTGATATTCCATTCGTTCTGGTGAGCCACGAAGGTCTGACCCGCGATGAGCACGACAATAATATGGCAGCGGAAATTGACCGTTATCAGCCAGATTATGTGGTGCTGGCAAAATACATGCGCGTTCTGACGCCGGGCTTTGTGCAGCGCTATCCGAATCAGATTATTAATATTCACCACTCTTTCCTGCCTGCATTTATCGGCGCGCGCCCTTATCATCAGGCGTACGAGCGTGGGGTGAAAATCATTGGTGCTACGGCGCACTATGTGAATGATAATCTTGATGAAGGCCCGATCATTATGCAGGACGTGATCCATGTTGATCACACCTACACTGCGGAAGATATGATGCGCGCCGGTCGTGACGTAGAGAAGAATGCCCTGAGCCGTGCTCTTTATCAGGTACTGGCCCAGCGAGTGTTTGTTTACGGCAACCGCACCATTATTTTGTAACCCGGATAATGCTGTTTTGTCTGACAAATCAGCATCCCGGGCAAAAAAACGGCAAACACGCTACTTTATGCAAAACGGGGCTTTACAGCATCACTTCATCTGATATGATGCGCCCCGCTTAACAAGCATAGTAATCAGGCCAGTGGTGGGGTTCCCGAGCGGCCAAAGGGAGCAGACTGTAAATCTGCCGTCATCGACTTCGAAGGTTCGAATCCTTCCCCCACCACCATTTTATATTTCGCGATATAAAATGACTGTCACACCGTCTCATATTCCTTACGGGGAAGGATGAGAAGCTTCGACCGAAGTTCGAGTCGAACGCCAGTGAGACAACGCCATTTATGGCGGCCCGAAGGGCAAGGAGCGCAGCGACGCAGTCATCCTTCCCCCACCACCATTTTATATTTCGCGATATAAAATGACTGTCACACCGTCTCATATTCCTTACGGGGAAGGATGAGAAGCTTCGACCCGAAGTTCGAGTCGAACGCCAGTGAGACAACGCTTTTTACGAATTTGTACTTGTTAACACGCTTCCCCTGGTGGGGTTCCCGAGCGGCCAAAGGGAGCAGACTGTAAATCTGCCGTCATCGACTTCGAAGGTTCGAATCCTTCCCCCACCACCATCTTAATATTCCACCTGTTCCCATAATTACTGCTCACTTTCATATTCCCGCTGGGGAAGGATGAGAAGCTTCGACCGAAGTTCGAGTCGAACGTCAGTGAGACAACGCCATTTATGGCGGCCCGCAGGGCAAGGAGCGCAGCGACGCAGTCATCCTTCCCCCACCACCATCTTAATATTCCACCTGTTCCCATAATTACTGCTCACTTTCATATTCCCGCTGGGGAAGGATGAGAAGCTTCGACCGAAGTTCGAGTCGAACGTCAGTGAGACAACGCCATTTATGGCGGCCCGCAGGGCAAGGAGCGCAGCGACGCAGTCATCCTTCCCCCACCACCATCTTAATATTCCACCTGTTCACATAATTACTGCTCACTTTCATATTCCCGCTGGGGAAGGATGAGAACCTTCGACCCGAAGTTCGAGTCGAACGTCAGTGAGACAACGCCATTTATGGCGGCCCGCAGGGCAAGGAGCGCAGCGACGCAGTCATCCTTCCCCCACCACCATCTCAATATTCCACCTGTTCCCATAATCACTGCTCACTTTCATATTCCCGTTGGGGAAGGATGAGAACCTTCGACCCGAAGTTCGAGTCGAACGTCAGTGAGACAACGCCATTTATGGCGGCCCGCAGGGCAAGGAGCGCAGCGACGCAGTCATCCTTCCCCCACCACCATCTTAATATTCCACCTGTTCCCATAATTACTGCTCACTTTCATATTCCCGCTGGGGAAGGATGAGAAGCTTCGACCCGAAGTTCGAGTCGAACGTCAGTGAGACAACGCCATTTATGGCGACCGGCAGGGCAAGGAGCGCAGCGACACAGTCATCCTTCCCCCACCACCATCTTAATATTCCACCTGTTCCCATAATCACTGCTCACTTTCATATTCCCGCTGGGGAAGGATGAGAACCTTCGATCCGAACGCCTGAAAAAAGTTAACTCCATTCGATTCCCTATCGCAGCAATATTTCTTTCTCATGGCAAAACCTGCTACCATCTGGGCCTCTTTTCCCACGCAAAATGGCCTGTGCTATGAAATTTGTTTCTTTTAATATCAACGGGCTGCGTGCGCGCCCTCATCAGCTTCAAGCTATCGTTGAACAGCATCAGCCTGACGTTATCGGCCTGCAAGAAACGAAAGTCCACGATGATATGTTCCCGCTCGAAGAAGTCGCTAAACTGGGCTACCACGTGTTTTATCACGGACAAAAAGGTCACTACGGCGTAGCGCTACTCACCAAAGAGGAACCTCTTGCCGTGCGTCGTGGCTTTGAAGGTGATGATGAAGAAGCCCAGCGCCGCATTATTATGGCTGATATCCCTACGCCATCCGGGATTGTAACGGTGCTCAACGGCTATTTCCCTCAGGGTGAAAGCCGCGACCATCCCACAAAATTCCCGGCAAAAGAGAAATTCTACCGCGACCTTCAGGACTATCTTGAGCAGCAGCAAAACGCCGGCAATCAGGTGCTGATCATGGGTGATATGAATATCAGCAGCACCGACCTGGATATTGGTATCGGTGAGGAGAGCCGCAAGCGCTGGCTGCGTACCGGGAAGTGTTCTTTCCTGCCGGAAGAGCGTGAATGGATGGATCGTTTGATGAGCTGGGGTCTGGTGGATACCTGGCGCGCGCACAACCCGGAAGTTAACGATCGCTTCTCATGGTTCGACTATCGCTCCAAAGGTTTTGATGATAATCGCGGGCTGCGCATCGATCTGGTACTGGCCAGCAAACCGCTGGCAGAGCGCTGTATCGCTACCGGGATTGATTATGATATTCGCGCCATGGAAAAACCCTCAGACCATGCACCGATTTGGGCAGAGTTTTCACTGTAGTTAGTCATTAAGTTTCCAGGCTGATTTGATACAGCAGGAAGGCCGTCTGCCTCCCTGCTGTAGAGAGAAATGAGTTTACTTCACGATACGCCAGATCAGGTTGTTAGTGCCCAGCGACTGCTCATCGCGCGCACACTGTAACAGTACCCCCTCAGTTTTCAGCACCGCACCCTCGGTATAGCTCCGGTTTTCATAAACACAGCAACGCTGGCAAGGCTGCTGATTATTACTGTTTCCCTGCGTCCAGACTTCCGGTGGCATATCTACCACGACATCTGTATTACCTCCGCCGTTATTGCCACCGTTATTACCGTGACCGCTACTGATATAGCGCTCGGCCATGGTCGGGGCGCTGATGGCAAGCAGCAGCAGTACAGCAAGATGCAGTTTCATCACTCACTTTCCTTTTCTTTCGCCGCTTTACGGCGCGGTTTTTTTGCTTTGTTTGTTGCTGGTGCCGGTAAGCCGCGGAATGCATGTGCCGCAGGCTGCTGGCGCGCCTGATGAATCAGAGTGTGCAGCGTCTCAACCAGCGGAAACATAAAGTCCTGATAACGACACTGCTTTTCACTGATTTTAGTCAACGTTGATTCCCACTGCGCAGTCATATCTGGCCGTGCTGCCATCTCCGGCAGCGAGTGGATCAGCGCACGCCCTGCCGGGCTTGAGTGAATATAACGCCCTTTTTTAAATAAAAACGTACGTTTAAACAGCAGTTCGATAATACCGGCGCGTGTGGCTTCCGTCCCTAAACCATCGGTCGCACGCAGCACTTTCTTTAGATCTTTATCCTGAACAAAGCGCGCAATGCCCGTCATCGCTGAAAGCAGCGTCGCATCTGTAAAGGGACGCGGCGGCTGGGTTTGCTTCTCCACCACCTCTCCGCGCTCGCACAGCAGCTCATCGCCCTTCGCTACCACAGGCAACGGCGTGCCGTCATTCTCTTCATCGCGCTCTTTACTGCCAAGCAGCGCACGCCAGCCCGCTTCGGCGAGAAAACGCGCTTTGGCAATAAATTTACCGCCCGCGATATCCAGCTCTATGACGCATTTGCGATAGACCGCGTCCGGGCAGAACTGCATCAGGTACTGAGTGGCTATCAGCCGGTAGATCTGCTGCTCATTATCCGTCAGATTAACCTTGCTGCTGCGCGCCGTCGGCACGATGGCGTGGTGAGCATCAACCTTTTTATCGTCCCAACAGCGGTTCTTTTGATCGCTGTTGAAATCAGCGGGAGGTGTGAGGTCGGGCTGATGCGCGTTAATCGCATTCAGCACCGCCTGGCGCCCGGCAAAGTGCTCATCAGGCAGATAGCGGCTGTCAGAACGCGGATAGGTAATCAGCTTATGGGTTTCATACAGACGCTGGCAGGTATCAAGTACCGTCTGCGCACTAAGGCCAAAACGCTTACCCGCCTCAATCTGTAGCGCCGAGAGTGAAAACGGCAGCGGCGCGGTATCGTTCTCGCGCTTGTCGTTATAGCTGGTGACCAGCGCAGGCTGCCCGTTGATACGCGCCACCACATGTTCCGCCAGCGGACGATGCAGCAGACGCCCTTCTTCATCCTGATAAGGCTCACAGGAGTCACTCGGCTGCCAAAGAGCAACAAAGCGTTCATCCTTTGGCGTGACAATATGCGCTTTCACTTCAAAAAAATCTTTCGCCACGAAGTTTTCAATTTCTTCATCACGACGTACCACCAACCCGAGCACCGGAGTCTGCACACGCCCCACAGAGAGAACGCCGTCATACCCGGCGTTGCGCCCCAGCAGCGTATAGGCACGCGTCATATTGATGCCGTACAGCCAGTCAGCGCGTGACCGCGCCAGTGCGGAGACGCAAAGCGGAATAAATTCACGGTTTTCACGCAGACGACTTATCGCTCTTTCTACCGCCTGCGGGTTGAGGTCGTTAATCAGGCAGCGCTGCACCTGTGCCCGTTTTTCAGCGGGCATGGTGAGATAATCCAGAACTTCATCCACCAGCAGCTGGCCTTCACGATCGGGGTCACCGGCGTGAACCACAACGCTTGCCTGAGCCAGCAACCCTTTAATCACATTCAGCTGTTTGGCGACCGACGGGCGCGGTTGCAGCTGCCATTTTTCCGGGACAATAGGCAGATCCGCCAGCGACCAGCGGGCAAAACGACTGTTGTAGCTATCAGGCTGCGCCTGCTCTAAAAGGTGCCCCACACACCAGGTTACGACCTGGTCAGAACCACAGGCAATGTAACCATCCCCACGACGATGTGGTTTCGGCAAAACATCCGCAATAGCGCGGGCAAGACTGGGCTTTTCGGCAATAAACAAACGCATCCGGGGGTGAATTCCTGCTCAGAGTTTGACTTCAATAACGGCCCTTCCGGCCTGAGCCGTCAGGAGTTCGCCAACGGGTGTTAGCGAAATAGCGTGCCGGGCCGCAATGGCTTTAACATTAGCCTCTGCTCCCGGTAAGACGGCCAGTAACAGGCCGCCGGAGGTTTGCGGATCGCACAGCAGCTGACGCTGCATATCGCTCATGGTGCCCACCAGCGCTCCGTAACTGGCAAAGTTACGTTCAGTCCCTCCTGGCACACAACCCATGGCGATATACTCTTCCACGCCAGGCAGACGAGGAATAGCACTGAACCAGAGGTCGGCATGCAGCCCTGCACCCTGGCACATCTCACTCAAATGCCCCAGCAGGCCGAAGCCCGTAACGTCAGTCATCGCACTTACACCCGCTTCTGCGGCGAACGCGGCACCGATCTGGTTAAGCTGACACATAGTTTCCGTAGCCAGCCCGGCATGTTCAGGCAACAGCAGCGATCTCTTTTCTGCGGTGGTTAACACGCCAATACCCAGAGGTTTGGTAAGATAGAGGCGGCACCCCGGCACGGCGGCGCTGTTGCGCTTCACCTGATCGGTATTCACAATGCCCGTCACTGCCAGCCCGAAAATCGGCTCTGGTGCATCAATCGAGTGGCCCCCAGCCAGGCTGATCCCGGCCAGTTCGCAAACGCTGCGCCCACCTTCAATCACTTTACGCGCTATCTCCGGTGCCAGTATGTTAACCGGCCAGCCTAAAATAGCTATCGCCATTAGCGGTTTCCCCCCCATCGCCCAGATATCACTGATGGCGTTGGTGGCCGCGATACGACCGAAATCATAGGGATCGTCGACGATGGGCATAAAAAAGTCGGTGGTGCTGATAATCGCAGTACCGTTACCAAGGTCGTATACGGCTGCGTCATCACGGGTTTCATTGCCCACCAGCAGATTGGTATCCGCCCGCAGCGGGTGATCGCTGTGCAGGATGCGATCCAGCACCGCAGGAGAAATTTTACAACCGCAGCCTGCCCCATGGCTGTACTGCGTCAAACGAACAGGATTCTCGTTCATCTCTCTATCACTCAGAAATAGCTGACAAATGGCGCACTGTCCGGCGGCAGGATAGTGGTTGATGATTTCAGCTGCGGGGTACCCAGATAGAGGAAACCGACGATGGCATCCTGAGGGCGACAATGGAAGGCCTGACGTACCGCTTCATCTTCTGTCCATGCTCCGCTGCGCCAGATACCGTTAAACCCCTGTGCCGCTGCGGCCATCTGCATTGCCATTACGGCGCAACCGGCAGATACCAGCTGCTCCCAGCGCGGTACTTTCGGATGCTCTTCACAATGCGCAACCACGGTTATAATCATCGGCGCACGGTAAGGTGCCTGTTTCGCCTTCTCAATAGCTTTCTCATCGAGCTGTGCATCGCGCGAGGCTTTTTCCAGCAGCGCACTAAAACGGTCGCGACCTTCATTTTCAATAATGGTAAAACGCCACGGCTGCAAAGTACCATGATCCGGAGCGCGCATACCTGCATGAAGAATGTTCTCCAGCACCTCACCTGCCGGGGCTGGTGCGGTAAGACGGGATGCCGAACGACGGTTAACCAGTAATTCCAGAGCGTCCATAACTTCCTCCTGATGATGATGTTTATCCCGGTGAAACTAGCACAGGATGATGTTTTGTTACAGCATTGCGCTTTTTCCTGCTGACAATTACGCCACTGCTATTTAGGATGTGGAATATTATTGCCCGGTTTAGCGCTGGGGTTGTCGCTGACAACTGCATCGCGCCGGGTATTTCATTGCGAATATGGAGAGTTTATGCGCGTCTTGTGGCGGATTATCGCTAATTTTTTTAAGTGGACATGGCGGGTGCTGAATTTTGTACGCGAATTTATTCTTAACCTTTTCCTTGTCCTGCTGATCCTCGTCGGCGCGGGTATCTGGTTCCAGTATAACAGCGCCAGCACCCCGGCAGACGTTCAGAAAGGAGCACTGACCGTAGACCTCAGCGGTGTGGTGGTGGATAAACCATCCGTCAGCAATACCATGAGCAAAGTGAGCCGCCAGCTTCTGGGTGCCAGCAGCGATCGTCTGAAAGAGAACTCGCTGTTTGACATCGTGGACGCCATCCGACAGGCCAAAGGCGATGCGAAAATCACCGGGATGGTGCTCGATTTACGCAATTTCGCCGGAGCTGACCAGCCATCGCTGCAATATATTGGCAAAGCGCTGCGTGAATTCCGCGACAGCGGTAAACCAATTTACGCCAGCGGCGACAGCTACAGCCAGGCGCAATATTATCTCGCCAGCTTCGCTAATAAGATCTACCTCTCTCCGCAGGGAACGGTCGATCTGCACGGCTTTGCCACTAACGGGCTGTATTATAAAACGCTGCTGGATAAGCTCAAAGTCAGCTCCCACGTATTCCGCGTAGGCACGTATAAGTCAGCGGTAGAACCGTTCCTGCGTGACGATATGTCACCAGCAGCACGTGATGCCGACAGCCGCTGGGTAGGCGAACTCTGGCAGAACTACGTCAATACGCTGGCCGCTAACCGTCAGATTACTGCCGACCAGATTTTCCCGGGCGCACAGGGAGTGCTGGATGGCCTGCAAAAAGTTGGCGGTGATACAGCACAGTACGCGAAAGAGAATAAACTGGTTGATGAACTGGCTTCACCGTCTATCGTCGATCAGCAGCTGGTGAAAACTTTCGGCTGGGATAAAGAGGCGAAAGATTATAACGGCATCAGTATTTACGACTATCCGCTGAAAAATGCCCAGACCACCGACGGTAATGTCGCGGTGATTATGGCTAACGGTGCAATCATGGATGGCGAAGAGACTCCAGGAAGCGTTGGCGCTGACACCACCGCCATGGAGATCCGCGATGCGCGACTCGATCCTAAAATCAAAGCCATTGTGTTCCGCGTTAACAGCCCCGGCGGCAGCGTGACCGCATCTGAAAAGATTCGTGAAGAGCTGGCGGCAGCGAAAACAGCCGGTAAACCGGTGGTAGTTTCAATGGGCGGTATGGCAGCATCCGGCGGTTACTGGGTTTCTACTCCGGCTAACTACATTATTGCCAGCCCGAATACCCTCACCGGCTCTATCGGTATCTTTGGCGTTATCAACACCGTTGAGAACTCTCTGGATGCTATCGGCGTGCATACTGATGGCGTGGCAACTTCACCGCTGGCTGATGTTGCCAGCACCAAAGCGCTGCCAACCGAAGTTCAGCAGCTGATGCAGTTAAGCATCGAGAATGGTTATAAAAACTTCCTCGGTCTGGTAGCCAAATCGCGCAATAAAACCCCGGAGCAGATCGATCAGATTGCTCAGGGTCACGTATGGACAGGCAGCGATGCAAAAGCGAACGGACTGGTGGATGCGCTGGGTGATTTTGACGATGCCGTGGCCAAAGCCGCAGAGCTGGCCAAACTGAAACAGCCGCAGCTTAACTGGTATCAGAATGATCCAAGCCTGATTGAAGTGCTATTCAGTCAGGTTGACGCTTCGGCTCATGCGGCACTGCCTGCCACGCTGAAAGCCTGGCTCCCGGCACCGATGCTGGATGTGATGAATGCGATGAAAGATCAGCCCGGCCTGATGGGCAGCATGAATGATCCGCAGAACCGTTACGCATTCTGCCTCACCTGCGGCAACGTTAAATAACAGTGACGCCGTTCACTATTCAGCCCGACGCCAGCTGGTCGGGCTGCTTTTCCCCCGCTTTCCCCTTATACTGCGCTTTTTTGGCAAGTCTTGAGTTTACAAATGCAAAAGAAATCCATTTACGTCGCCTACACGGGCGGTACCATCGGGATGCAGCGCTCTGAGCATGGCTTTATCCCGGTATCCGGCCATCTGCAACGTCAGCTGGCGAATATGCCGGAATTTCATCGTCCGGAGATGCCTGATTTCACAATTCACGAATACCAGCCGCTGATTGACTCATCTGATATGACGCCGCAGGACTGGCAATCGATTGCGGATGATATTCGCCTGAACTATGACCACTACGATGGTTTTGTCATTTTGCATGGTACCGACACCATGGCATTTACCGCTTCTGCCCTGTCGTTCATGCTGGAAAATCTTGCCAAGCCGGTGATTGTGACAGGGTCACAAATCCCGCTGGAACAGCTGCGCTCCGACGGCCAGCAAAATCTGCTGAACTCGCTGTTTGTTGCCGCCAACTATCCAATCAACGAAGTCACGCTGTTTTTCAACAACACTCTCTATCGCGGTAACCGCACCACCAAGGCGCACGCAGACGGCTTTAACGCCTTTGATTCGCCAAATCTCGCCCCACTGCTGGAGGCGGGTATCCATATCCGTCGACTGAATACTCCAGCGGCACCGGCAGGCCAGGGGGAGCTGATCGTACATCCAATTACGCCGCAGCCTATCGGCGTAGTGACAATTTATCCGGGGATTTCCGCTGAAGTGGTGCGTAACTTCCTGCAACAGCCGGTTAAAGCACTGATCCTGCGCTCATACGGCGTCGGAAATGCACCACAAAATAAAGAGTTCCTGAAAGAGCTGAAAGAAGCCTCAGAGCGCGGCATTGTGGTTGTTAACCTTACGCAGTGTATGTCTGGCAAGGTCAATATGGGCGGTTATGCCACCGGGAATGCACTGGCGCTTGCAGGTGTGGTGAGCGGCGCGGATCTGACCGTTGAAGCCACGCTGACCAAACTGCACTTCCTTTTGAGTCAGGATCTGACCAGCGATGAAATCCGCCAGCTGATGAAACAGAACCTGCGCGGCGAACTGACCCCGGATTGATTTTAAAGGAGAGAAACATGCGTGAGCGTCAGGCATTGTTGTTGGTTGATCTGCAAAATGATTTTTGTGCCGGCGGTGCTCTGGCCGTTAATCAGGGCGAAGAGACCATCGCGGTGGCAAACCAGCTTGCCGCTGAATTCTGCGCGCGTGGTGAGCCGGTCATTGCCACGCTGGACTGGCATCCGGCTGGTCATGGCAGCTTCGCCAGCAGCGCAGGAACGCAGCCAGGCACACTGGGTGAGCTGCACGGCCTGCCGCAGGTGTGGTGGCCCGATCACTGTATCCAGCACAGCCAGGGCGCGCTTCTGCATCCTGCGCTGAACCAGACCCTGCTCACCTTGAAAGTTTACAAGGGTGAAAATCCTGAAATCGATAGCTACAGCGCTTTTTTCGACAACGGACGTCGCCAGCAGACCCGGCTGTACGAATGGCTCCAGCAGCACGATATCACTGCGCTGACGGTTATGGGCCTGGCAACGGACTACTGTGTGAAATACAGCGTGCTGGATGCGCTGACGCTGGGTTATCAGGTCACCGTAGTAAGCGCCGGATGTCGCGGAGTGAACCTGCGGGCCGATGACAGTGAAACGGCCCTCGCCGAAATGGCTCAGGCCGGGGCAAAAATCCTGTAGAGTGCTGAATGTTTCCGGGCCGGTTTCTACCGGCCTGCGGATAATTCCATTACGAATTATTCGTTAAGGAATAATTTATTGCAGTTTGATACGGGTGACCGCGTCATCCTCAATACCGAACTCTTCTTTCAGCTGTTTTTTACTTTTCATCACGATTTCTCCACCCCTGGCTACACTCATATGTTGCGGATTATCGTTATGACGTGCCTGCCAGAGTAAAACCAGTTGCAGGCTGTTCTCTTTCTGCTCCGGCGTAAGAGCGACACCGTCTGCCCATTTGCCGGTTTCTACCGCGGTGACGAGGCGCTGGTAAATATCAGGCGTCATGCTGGCGATCATCTCATCCAGTTCCATTGTAGCTCCTAGCCCTGAGTACTGTTGCCGTCTTCATCAGTGAAACTCAATGAAGCGGAGTTGACACAGAAACGCTCACCGGTTGGCTGCGGGCCATCAGGGAAGACATGACCAAGATGTGAATCACAGCTACCACAGCGAATTTCAATACGTTGCATGCCGTGAGTATCATCTTCAAGATAGCGAATAGCGTCATCGCTGTAAGGCTGATAGAAGCTCGGCCAGCCACAACCTGAGTCATATTTCGTCTCAGACAGGAACAGCGGCGCCTGACAAATCAGGCAGTGATAGATGCCTTCATCTTTGTTATGCAGCAGTTTTCCGGAGTACGGCGGTTCGGTTCCACGCTGCTGGGTAACGTAGCGCTGCATCTCATTTAACGCATTTTCGGGTGAGAAAGGTGTATCATCATTAGCCATGTTAGACTCTCTGGCAGTGTTATTCTGAAAAGATCGGCTAGTATTCTAACAAATACATAACAAGATCAGGTGAATTTTTCTTGTAGAGGGCACAACAAGATCCAGCCATGGCTGAATTTGTGATGCAGCTCACTATTTTAATCGTTCACCCCTTTGTATTCGGGCATTCTGCCCCAAGATCCATGTTGTTCGTGCGTCAAGAATAAGGTTTTGTGTTGAATAATTCCTGTGCGTCAGTTTGATTTGTCGCAACAATTGACACGATTCCGCTTGACGCCTGGTAAGGTTTTTGTAATTTTACAGCCAACCTTTTATTCACTATCAACAAGCTGGTGGAATATATGACTATCAAAGTAGGTATCAACGGTTTTGGCCGTATCGGTCGCATCGTTTTCCGTGCTGCTCAGGAACGTTCTGATGTAGAAATCGTTGCAATCAACGATCTGCTCGACGCTGAGTACATGGCTTACATGCTGAAATACGACTCAACTCACGGCCGTTTCAACGGAACCGTAGAAGTGAAAGACGGCCATCTGGTTGTTAACGGTAAAACCATCCGTGTTACCGCTGAACGTGATCCGGCTAACCTGAAGTGGGATGCAGTAGGCGTTGATGTGGTTGCAGAAGCGACCGGTATCTTCCTGACCGACGAAACTGCACGTAAACACATCCAGGCTGGCGCTAAGAAAGTTGTTCTGACTGGCCCATCTAAAGATGACACCCCAATGTTCGTTATGGGTGTAAACCACAAGTCATACGCTGGCCAGGATATCGTTTCTAACGCTTCCTGCACCACCAACTGCCTGGCACCACTGGCTAAAGTTATCAACGACAACTTCGGTATCGTTGAAGCGCTGATGACCACTGTTCACGCAACTACCGCTACTCAGAAAACCGTTGATGGCCCGTCTCACAAAGACTGGCGCGGCGGTCGTGGCGCATCTCAGAACATCATCCCTTCATCTACCGGCGCTGCTAAAGCTGTAGGTAAAGTGATTCCTGAGCTGAACGGCAAACTGACTGGTATGGCGTTCCGCGTTCCTACCCCTAACGTTTCTGTTGTTGACCTGACTGCACGTCTGGCTAAACCAGCATCTTACAAAGAAATTTGTGCTGCGATTAAAGCTGCTGCCGAAGGCGAAATGAAAGGCGTTCTGGGTTACACCGAAGACGAAGTTGTTTCTACCGATTTCAACGGTGAAACTCTGACTTCAATCTTCGATGCTAAAGCAGGTATCGCTCTGAGCGACACTTTCGTTAAACTGGTTTCCTGGTACGATAACGAAACTGGCTACTCCAACAAGGTTCTTGACCTGGTTGCTCACATCGCTAAATAAGCTTTGTGTTGAGTACGATACAGAGGGCGACGTTGTCGCCCTTTTTTTATGGTTAAATTTCAGAAGGCTGACTGATGAACGAGAAACTCTTTTCACTGCCCGTGATTAACCAGATATCCCCTTACCTCTCACAGCGCCAGATTGGCGAACTCCCGGTCGTGGTGGTGGCGCATCCTAAAGTCCGCGCCGCCGTGACCTTACAGGGCGCGCAGCTGATTGCATGGCAACCTGCCGGTGAAAAACCAGTGATCTGGTTAAGTGATAAAACCGCCTGGACTGCGGGTAAGGCAATACGCGGCGGTGTACCAATCTGCTGGCCGTGGTTTGGCCCGGCGGGTGAGCCTGCCCATGGTTTTGCCCGCATTCTGCCGTGGACGCTGACCGCGCACGATGAAAACGAAAACAGCGTAATGCTGACCTTTGAATTAAAAAGCAGTGAGCAGAGCAAAAAGCTCTGGCCACACGATTTTACCCTGCTCGCCCGCTTCCGTTTTAGTGACCGCTGTGAAATTGAGCTGGAAGCCCACGGTGACTATGAAGCCACTGCTGCACTGCACAGCTATTTCGAAGTCGCGGATATTGACGGCGTAGAAGTAAGTGGTCTTGGCGAAAGCTATATTGATAAGGTCAATAACGGCGTTATTGGAACTTCTGCTGACGGCAAACAGACCTATCCGCAGCGAATTGACCGTATCTATACGCAACCCGCAGATTGCAGCGTGATTGAAGATCAGGCCGGTCAGCGCGCCATTGAGGTTTACCACCACCATCAAAGTGACGTTGTCACGTGGAATCCCGGTGCGGAACTCTCTTGCAGCATGGGTGATATGGCTAATGAGGGTTATAAAACCATGGTGTGTGTGGAAACTGCCCACGTCAGTAAGCCGATGGTAAGTGCGGGTGAACAACCTGCCCGTCTGGCGACCACCTTCCGCGTACGCAGCAAGCGTTAACGCGAACCGGAGCGACCTGCTAATGGTCGCTCCGTTATCTGGACAGAACTGGAAAGCTAAACCACATCCAGCGGCAGTTTGGTGGCAGGAGGCGGGAAAGCCTGGTTAATAAGTGCCAGCTCTTCGCCGGACAGAACCACATCCAGCGCCGACGCATTATCGTAAACATGAGCAATGCTGCTTGCTTTTGGAATGGCCATCACACCATCTTTACGAATTACCCACGCCAGCAGCACCTGCGCCACGCTAATGCCCTTTTGTTGTGCAATCTGAACAAGCACCGGGTGGTTCATCAACTCTGCACGTAGCCGCCCTGCCTGCGCCAGAGGACAATAGGCCATCACTGGCATTCCCAGCCGCTGACACTCAGGCAGTAAATCGTATTCAATACCGCGTGAGGCCAGATGATACAGCACCTGGTTAGTAGCGCACTCCTCGCCTCGCTGTTCGCCGAGCAGTTCATGGAGATCGTCAGTGTCAAAATTGGAGACACCCCAGCGGCGAATTTTCCCCTGCTGCAGTAGTTTTTCCATTGCGCGCAGAGTCTCTTCCAGAGGAATGTTACCTCGCCAGTGAAGCAGATAGAGGTCAAGATAATCAGTATCTAAGCGGGCCAGGCTACGTTCGCAGGCGCCTATGGCATCCGCTTCGCTGGCATTCCACGGATAGACTTTCGACACTAAAAATGCCTTGTCACGTCGCCCCTGCAACGCTTCCCCCACCACCCGCTCGGCACCGCCTTCTGCATACATTTCGGCGGTATCAATCAGGGTCAGACCTCTTTCCAGTCCGGCCTGAAGTGCAGCTACTTCCTGGCTGCGCTGCGCGCTTTCTTCCCCCATAAACCAGGTGCCCTGGCCTATGGCTGGCAGGATGGTGCCATCTGTAAATGTGACTGTTCTGTTCATCAGTTCTCCCTGCACTGTTTCAGAGCACTGCCGCGATCAAAAAGGGCGCAAAGCGCCCTTTTTTAGTGCATTGTCACGGCATCAGAAGGTGTAGCTAATTCCGGTCCATAGTAACATTTGCGAATCCCGGTCAACCATTGGGCTATCTTTGATTTCATCACCCAGGCGCATGTAACGTCCGGACAGCGTCGCATTCCAGTGGTCACTGAAGTTCCAGCCAGCACTCAGCTCAATGTACGGGCTCCAGCTGCTGTCAGGATCATAGCTGTTCAGGCCACTGCGGCGTGATTCTGCGGATGAAATACCATAATAATAGTCATTCTGGTTGGAACTGTTCCACAGTGCGCCGATACCCGGGGTAAGATTAAACTGACCAAATTCAAAGCGATAGAGATAGGTCAGATCCCAGATAATCCCGTTACTGTTATCCAGCATATCGCCCACCAGCGTGGTACGTACGATACCCCAGTCCGCTGAGTGGCGATAAGCCAGGCCCCCCATCAGTGTCATATGACGCTTGTTCAGCGACTTCATATCGCCGTCATCGGCATCGTCCGGGTCATAGTTCTGCGGTGAACCCACAATCGTCAGTGACAGCTGATCCTGCTGGTCTTTCCACAGAAAATATCCGGCCTGAAGAGAGCGGATATAAAAGCTGTCACCCTCATAGTTGATAATCGGTACAGGGTAGTAACGATCCTGTCCGCTTTTATATGGGCTCTGGCTGTAAAGCAGCGATGCCCCCAGCGTTAACGGGTTTGCTTGTGCGAGAGGAGCCGCAAAACAGAGAGGTAAAAGGGCAGTAAGCGCCGTAAGTTTGAATTGGTTCACAATTTATTCAGTCCATTAATATAACAATCAATTTATCATTTTAAACAATATGGTCGCATAAGGTCATAAATTTACATAACTGGTCGCACATATAATCAATCACCCTACGAAATCTGATCGTTAACCCGGTGGGAATTTTTACAAAAAGCCGTCAGGCCGCATCAGATAAGGGGATTGTAAAGATAGTTTTTAACTTTGTTATTGAAATTTCATCGAAAATGGTCAGCAATTCAGGAAATTTCCTAAATGCGATCTACGCTTAATTATAAGACGCTAAATTCCAACGAGTAGAGTGATGAGCAATTTTGTGTATCCCGATTAAAAAAAGTCAGGTTGGCATAAGGGTTGCTGTACTCACTGTAAGTTCCTTCAGGAGCTGACCAAACTTAGGCTCCTGGTACCTGTGCTAAAAATGAAAGGACGGGCATCGCCATGAATATATTCGATCACTACCGTCAGCGCTATGAAGCTGCCAAGGACGAAGAGTTCACACTGCAGGAATTTCTTACGGTCTGCCGACAAGATCGCAGTGCATACGCCAACGCGGCGGAACGACTGTTAATGGCTATAGGTGAGCCAGTGATGGTTGATACCGCTCTCCAGCCACGCCTTTCCCGACTGTTCTCCAACCGTGTGGTTGCGCGCTACCCGGCGTTTGAAGAGTTTTACGGCATGGAAGATGCGATTGAACAGATCGTTTCCTACCTGAAACATGCTGCGCAAGGGCTGGAAGAGAAGAAACAGATTCTTTACCTGCTCGGCCCGGTGGGCGGCGGGAAATCATCTCTGGCTGAACGGCTTAAATCGCTGATGCAGCGAGTACCAATCTATGTGCTCACTGCCGATGGCGAACGCAGCCCGGTTAATGACCATCCGCTCTGCCTGTTTAATCCGCAGGAAGATGCCAATATTCTTGAAAAAGAGTACGGGGTACCGCGTCGCTACCTCGGCACCATTATGTCGCCGTGGGCAGCTAAACGCCTGCACGAATTTGGTGGTGATATTACCCGTTTCAAAGTGGTGAAGGTCTGGCCGTCAATTCTGGAGCAGGTGGCGATTGCTAAAACTGAACCAGGTGATGAAAACAACCAGGATATTTCAGCACTGGTGGGTAAAGTGGATATCCGTAAACTGGAGAACCACGCGCAAAACGATCCTGATGCCTACGGCTATTCCGGTGCCCTGTGCCGTGCCAACCAGGGGATTATGGAGTTTGTGGAGATGTTCAAAGCCCCTATTAAGGTGCTGCATCCGCTGCTGACCGCGACTCAGGAAGGTAACTACAACGGTACCGAAGGGATCTCCGCCCTGCCGTTTAACGGGATTATTCTTGCGCACTCCAACGAATCTGAGTGGGTGACTTTCCGTAACAACAAGAATAACGAGGCGTTCCTTGACCGCGTTTATATCGTCAAAGTGCCTTACTGCCTGCGCGTCTCCGAAGAGATTAAGATTTATGACAAGCTGCTGGTTAACAGTGAGCTGACCCATGCGCCTTGTGCGCCGGGAACCCTGGAAACGCTGGCGCGCTTCTCCATTCTCTCGCGCCTGAAAGAGCCTGAGAACTCCAGTACTTACTCAAAAATGCGCGTGTACGATGGGGAAAGCCTGAAAGATACCGATCCTAAGTCGAAATCCTATCAGGAGTACCGTGACTACGCTGGCGTTGATGAAGGGATGAACGGGTTATCCACCCGCTTCGCCTTTAAAATCCTCTCCCGCGTATTTAACTTCGACCATGCCGAAGTCGCCGCTAACCCGGTGCATCTGTTCTACGTTCTCGAGCAGCAAATTGACCGTGAACAGTTCCCTCAGGAGCAGGCTGAGAAGTATCTTGAGCATCTGAAAGGCTACCTGATCCCGAAATATGCTGAGTTTATCGGCAAAGAGATTCAGACCGCCTATCTGGAGTCCTACTCAGAATATGGTCAGAATATCTTCGATCGCTATGTCACCTATGCTGATTTCTGGATTCAGGATCAGGAGTATCGCGATCCGGATACCGGCCAGCTGTTTGACCGTGAGTCCCTGAACGCCGAGCTGGAAAAAATTGAGAAGCCCGCCGGGATCAGCAATCCAAAAGACTTCCGTAATGAAATCGTTAACTTTGTCCTGCGTGCCCGCGCCCACAACAATGGCCGTAACCCGAACTGGACTAGCTACGAGAAACTGCGCACCGTAATTGAGAAGAAAATGTTCTCGAATACTGAGGAGCTGCTGCCGGTCATTTCATTCAACGCCAAAACGTCCACTGATGAACAGAAAAAGCACGACGACTTTGTCGACCGTATGATGGAAAAAGGCTATACCCGCAAACAGGTTCGCCTGCTGTGTGAATGGTATCTGCGTGTCAGAAAATCGTCCTGATGTGAGTCTTACCCGTTCGGGTCGGGGCATCTGCCCTGGCTCGTCTGGCAACACTGTTTGGGGGAGCTATGGCCTATTTTATCGATCGGCGTCTTAACGGGAAGAACAAGAGCGCGGTTAATCGCCAGCGCTTTTTGCGCCGCTATAAATCGCAAATCAAACAGTCGATCTCCGAGGCCATCAATAAGCGTTCGGTTACCGACGTGAGCAGCGGGGAATCCGTCTCTATTCCGATTGAAGATATTAACGAACCGAGTTTTCATCAGGGACGCGGTGGTCAGCGCCATCGTGTTCACCCGGGCAACGACCATTTTGTGCAGAATGACCGGGTAGAACGCCCTCAGGGCGGCGGCGGTGGCAGCGGAAGCGGTCAGGGCAACGCCGGTAAGGATGGCGAAGGCCAGGATGAGTTCGTGTTCAACATCTCTAAAGATGAATATCTCGATCTGCTGTTTGAAGATCTTGCGCTGCCTAATCTGAAAAAAAATCAGCACCGGCAGCTGAATGAGTACAAAAACCACCGCGCAGGCTACACCGCTAACGGGGTACCGGCCAATATCAGCGTAGTGCGATCGTTGCAAAACTCACTGGCGCGGCGAACCGCGATGACTGCGGGTAAACGGCGTATGCTGGCGGAACTGGAAGCGGCGCTTTTGCTGGTGGAAAAAAGCGAGCCGGTTCAGCTACTGGAAGAGGATCGGCTGCGTAAAGAGATTGAAGAGCTGCGTGCACGCATCAAGCGCGTACCCTTTATCGATACTTTTGACCTGCGTTACAAAAACTTTGAGAAACGCCCGGAACCTTCAAGTCAGGCAGTCATGTTCTGTCTGATGGATGTGTCTGGCTCAATGGATCAGGCCACCAAAGATATGGCCAAACGTTTTTATATTCTGCTGTATCTGTTCCTCAGCCGTACCTATAAAAACGTTGATGTGGTCTATATCCGTCACCATACACAGGCAAAAGAGGTTGATGAGCAGGAGTTCTTCTATTCGCAGGAGACCGGCGGAACCATCGTTTCCAGTGCGCTGAAGCTGATGGACGAAGTGGTTAAAGAGCGCTACGACCCTGCACAGTGGAATATTTATGCTGCACAGGCCTCCGATGGCGACAACTGGGCTGATGACTCACCGCTGTGTCACGAGATCCTGGCTAAAAATATTCTGCCGGTGGTGCGCTACTACAGCTACATCGAAATTACCCGGCGTGCTCATCAGACGCTGTGGCGTGAATATGAACATCTGCAATCCACATTTGATAACTTTGCTATCCAGCATATCCGTGAACCGGAAGATATTTATCCGGTGTTCCGCGCCCTGTTTCACAAACAGGCAGAAGAGAATTACTGACACTTTTTACTCAGCCGGTGACTGACACCGGCTGAGATATTCTTAACTCCAATGCCTGCACTGCCCCCTTCTCATGGTAAAATGCCCTCCAGACAGCGTTTTTTCTCTCGTCTTCGCACCAGTTTTTCGATTGTGCAGCGCTAATGCGTCAAATAAAGCCCATTTTGATGGTACTCAGCAGCATTTACATCTGGCTATTTTGCGATATTTTATTCTGACTGATACTTATCTTCTGTATGCAAATGAGTTGCGTCCAGATTTCGACCCTTCACCTGGTTGATAACCTGCGGTGAAAGCGGTTTTTTTACACTTCACAGGAGAAATGCCCTTTGGAAGCCAGCGCTATTTATAGTCTGTTCATTATTGGTTCTGTGCTGGTTGCGTCGAGCATTCTGTTAAGTTCTTTTTCATCCAGACTGGGGATCCCCATACTGGTGATCTTCCTTGCGCTGGGTATGCTGGCAGGTGTCGACGGTATTGGTGGCATCGCCTTTGACAATTATCCTGCCGCATATCTCATCAGTAACCTGGCACTGGCGGTGATTCTGCTTGACGGTGGTATGCGCACTCAGGCCAGCTCGTTTAAAGTTGCACTAGGCCCGGCACTGTCGCTGGCGACGGTTGGGGTACTCATCACCGCCGGGCTGACCGGGCTGGCGGCAGCCTGGCTGTTCGACCTCAACCTGATGAACGGCTTTCTTGTCGGAGCAATTATCGGTTCCACTGATGCCGCAGCGGTGTTTTCACTGCTGGGCGGCAAAGGGCTGAATGAGCGCGTGAGCGCCACGCTGGAGATCGAATCCGGCAGTAACGATCCGATGGCAGTGTTTCTGACTATTACGTTAATTGAGATGATTCAGCAGGGACAAACCGGTCTGAGCTGGATGTTCGTGGTACATATTGTTCAGCAGTTCGGGCTGGGGATTTTACTCGGTCTGGGCGGCGGCTGGGCTTTGCTACAGCTGGTTAATCGTGTTTCGCTGGCCAGCGGCCTCTATCCTTTGCTGGCTCTCAGCGGCGGGATTTTGGTGTTTTCCCTCACCACCGCGCTGGAAGGCAGTGGGATCCTCGCCGTCTATCTCTGTGGATTTGTGCTGGGTAACCGCCCTATTCGTAACCGCCACGGCATTCTGCAAACCTTTGACGGTATGGCGTGGCTGAGCCAGATTGGTATGTTTCTGGTGCTGGGCCTGCTGGTCAATCCTAAAGATCTGTGGAGTATCGCTATTCCGGCCACCCTGCTATCGCTCTGCCTGATTCTGATCGCCCGTCCACTGTCGATCATTATCGGGCTGCTGCCGTTCCGTGGGTTTAATATTCGTGAACGTATTTTCATCAGCTGGGTGGGGCTGAGAGGCGCAGTGCCGATCATTCTCGCCGTCTTCCCGATGATGGCCGGACTGCCCCACGCTTCACTGTTCTTCAATATTGCCTTCTTCGTGGTAATGGTGTCACTGATGGTTCAGGGGACTTCACTGGGCTGGGCGGCGCGTAAGGCCAGGGTCGTAGTACCGCCTATGGCTTATCCCATCTCTCGCGTGGGTCTGGATATACATCCGGAAAATCCGTGGGAACAGTTTGTTTATCAACTCAGCGCGGACAAATGGTGCGTCGGCGCGGCGCTGCGTGACCTGAGAATGCCGCGTGAAACGCGTATCGCAGCGTTATTCCGCGATAACCTGCTGCTACACCCATCCGGCAGCACCCGTCTGAGAGAGAACGATGTGCTGTGTGTAATCGGCCGGGAGCGTGATTTGCCCGCACTGGGCAAGCTGTTCAGTCAGTCTCCCCCTGTTTCACTGGATCAGCGCTTCTTCGGTGACTTTATTTTGCAGGCCGATGCCCGGTTGCAGGATGTCTCGGAAATTTACGGCATCGAGCTGGATGATGAAGCAGACACTCAGCAGACGCTTGGGCAGCTGGTTCTTGGTTTAATCGGCGGTGCACCAGTGGTGGGCGACCAGGTAGAATGGAAAAATATGGTCTGGACGGTGGCGGAAAAAGAAGCTAACGAAATCATCAAAGTTGGCGTCAGGGTACAAGAAGAGAAAGAGTAATTTTTCCTCCCTCTGTTGACAGGACAACCGACAGAGGAGAATAACACTCCACTGGATTAATCTGAAACCGTCATTTTAATCAATGACGGTTTTAAAATTCATCTATTAGTAGGTATTCAATTATCTTATTGTCATAATTTTTTATTTATTTCTTTTAGTTAGCCGTAACAACCGCGATTAACCCCCTGTGTGATTTTTCAGCTGCTTTTAGGAATTTCCCGTATTAACTAACTCAAATAACTCCTGCATACTCATCACTTCATTATGTGACGGAATAGTGTGGTCTCCCTCTTCTCCACCGTTCCGCTGCCCTTACATTGTAACAATAATGGCAACACCGACGTCAGTCTGATAAACCCTTTGGGTTTAATGTAGAGACTCCTGGACGCGTGCGTTATCCTCGTCAGGTCGTTGATTTCTCATTAAAAGAGAGCAGGCATTATGGCAAGTACTCTGGTACTAAACGATAGTCGCCGGACATATAGCGGCACAAGAAAAAATGTAATTGCGAAAGTAGCATTAAGTCTTTCAGATTTACTCTCCATCAATCTGGCACTATTTTTATCCGCAGCAACGCTGAAGGGTATTTGGGGCGATTTGGATATTTTTATCCCGCCACAGGAAGTAGAAGTTCGCTTTATCGCACAATTCGTTATGTCAGTATTGTGTACCGGATGGTTCTGGATGCGTTTGCGCCACTATACTTATCGCAAACCCTTCTGGTTTGAATTAAAAGAAATAATTAAAACGCTGGTCATTTTTTCACTGCTGGATCTGGCACTGATTGCGTTTTCCAAATGGGATTTCTCCCGCATGTTATGGAGTTTCACCTGGCTCTATGCGTTGATCCTGGTGCCTCTCCTGCGTTCATGTGTGAAGAATGCCATCCTGAAAGCGGGCCAGTGGCAGAAACATACCATTATCATCGGTTCCGGTAAAAATGCCCGTGAGGCCTATGCGGCACTGCAAAGTGAAGAGCTGCTGGGTTACGACGTTAAAGCCTTTGTCGCTCCGTCAGGGGCAAAGAGCGGGACAGCCAGTTTTAATGGCATTCCGGTCATCACACACAAAGACATTGTCTGGGATACCGTCGACCTCGATAACACCCAATTTATCGTGGCGATGGAGAACGATGAACGTGTCATCCGCGACAAATGGCTGAAGCTACTGTCGAAGAAAAAATGTCGTTCTGTCTCGGTGGTACCTACCCTGCGCGGTGTTCCACTGTACGGCACGGATATGTCATTTATCTTCAGTCACGAAGTCATGCTGCTGCGGGTAAGCAATAATCTGGCGAAACGGTCGTCGCGCTTCCTTAAGCGTACCTTTGATGTCGTGGTAGCTTCGCTACTGCTGCTGTTCCTCGCTCCGGTCTTTGGCCTGATCTGCTGGATGGTCAGCCGCGACGGTGGCAGCCCGATCTACGGTCATGAACGCGTTGGTCAGGACGGCAAAAAGTTTAAATGCCTTAAATTCCGCTCAATGGTGATGAACTCCAAAGAAGTGCTGGAAAAACTGCTGGCTACCAGTGAAGAAGCCCGCGCTGAATGGGACAAAGACTTTAAACTGAAGAACGATCCGCGCGTCACCAAAATTGGTTCGTTTATGCGTAAAACCAGCCTGGATGAACTTCCGCAGCTGTGGAACGTTATCCGCGGTGAGATGAGTCTGGTGGGGCCACGTCCTGTGATTGAGGCTGAACTGGAGCGTTATGCCGGTGACGTCGATTACTATCTGATGGCAAAACCCGGCATGACCGGTCTGTGGCAGGTAAGCGGTCGTAACGATATTGACTACGATACCCGCGTTTACTTCGACTCCTGGTATGTGAAAAACTGGGCGCTGTGGACTGATATTGCCATTTTATTCAAAACGGCAGGCGTGGTACTACGCCGCGATGGTGCCTATTAATTTGCGTTAACCTCCTGTATGCCATCGTTATTGGCTGTTTCTGGTAATAACGATGGCCACTTGCCTCCCTGCATTTTTATTAATTTCTGCTTTTCTTTTAAGCCTGATATCTCTACCCTGTCCGGCTTGCTTTACTCTGGACGCCACACCTGCCATGCAAAAATATACGCTTCTGTTACTCAGCCTGGTGCTGCTTGCACCATTAGGCATTGACCTCTATTTGCCCACGCTGCCCGATATCGCTGTCGGTCTGAATACACCTGTCTCCGCCATCCAGACCACTATCCCGCTGTTTTTGCTGGTAATGGGACTGGGCCAGATCATCGCCGGCCCGCTGGTTGATAATATTGGCCGCAAGCCTATCGCGCTGATTGGCCTGCTGCTGTACGTTACCGGCAGCGTTCTTGCCGCCACCGCCAGCGGCTGGCCACAATTTCTTAGTGCGCGTGTTATTCAGGGTTGTGCGGTTTGCTGTACCGCTGTGGTGGCCTTCAGCGGCGTACGTGACCGCCTGGACGGTGACGAAGCGGCGCGTGCCTATGGTTTCTTAAACGGGGCGCTGAATATTGTTCCTGCGCTGGCACCAATGCTGGGAGGGTTTCTGGCAGCGGCGTTTGGCTGGCGGGCAAACTTCTGGTTCCTGACAGGCTATGCGTTGGTTATCGCCGTGCTGGTGATGCTTTTCCTGCCGGAAACCCGCCCTGCTGATACTAAAAAAGTAAAAGGTCTGCCGGTACGCCAGTACTGGCAAATTCTGCGGGAGCCGCGTTTTCTTGCCTTTGCTTTTGCCAACGCGGGTGCGTTGGGTATGGTGCTGACCTATGTTTCACTGGCCCCCCATGTACTGATGACCGAAGGTAAACTCAGCGCGCTGCAATTCTCCATCGCATTCGGAGCCAACGGGTTCTGGATCATGCTGGTCAGCGTGCTGGTCAATAAAATGATCCGCAAAGTGGGCCGCCCGATCTGTCTGGCGATTGGCGCACTGGCGATGACGCTGGGTGCAGTGACGTTAATGGCGGGGGTCATGCTGTTCCCTGCTGAGTTACAAACGCACTGGGCGCTGTATATGCTACCGGTTGCCATCTCAGTGGCCGGGCTGGCCTTCACCGCTGGCCCCGCCACCAGCTATGCGCTGGAACCGTACCAGCAGCAGGCAGGCGTCGCATCGGCGCTGGTGGGCTTTATTCAGATGGCGGGCGGATCCACTACGGGGCTGATAGCGATGGCATTACCTGTCGCGGAGAAATCCGCGCTGGCGCTGATGATGATGGCCGGTGGAGTACTGGCGCTTACCGCCTGGCGTTTTAGTAAAAAAGTGCGCGGTACGCTGACCGCGCTCTGATTCTATTCAACAATAACCGGCACCCGGGGAGCGAGCGCGCACATCAGCTCATATCCGACGGTGCCGGATGCCGCTGCAACATCATCGATCTTGACGTTATTGCCCCACATCTCCACCCGGCTGCCAATACCGGCCTGCGGGCACGGGGTTAAATCAACGGTGATCATATCCATCGAGATTGCCCCGACGGTATGCGTCATTATGCCATCCACCATGATCGGCGTACCGGTAGGAGCATGACGCGGGTAACCGTCTGCATAACCACAGGCCACCACGCCGATACGCTGCTCACCTGATGCCCGATAGCGGCTACCGTAACCAACAGCGCTACCCGTAGTTAGCTGCTGGGTGCCAATCACCTCTGTGGTTAACGTCATCACCGGCTGTAAACCACTGCTGGCGATATCCTGCCACTTGCCGCTGGGAGAGGCTCCATAGAGAATAATACCCGGCCGTACCCAGTTATGATGAGTCTGCGGATGCCACAGTGTCGCCGCTGAATTTGCCAGCGAACGTGCACAGTTAAGCCCTTCGGCTGCCTGCTCGATACGGCGCATCGGCCCGGCAATACCTTCCGCGGTTTCGGCTTCGGCAAAGTGAGCCATCAGCGTCATTTCTCCGACGTTTTCCAGCGAACGCAGCTTTTGCCATGCGTTATGCACCTGATCGGGCTGGAAACCCAGCCGGTTCATACCGCTGTTCATTTTGAGGTAAATATCCAGCGGGGCGGAGAGCGTCGCTTTCGCCAGCGCCTGAATCTGCCAGTTACTGTGAATGCTGGTGGTCAGTCGATATTGATCAAGGAGAGTCAAATCCTCAGCGTGGAAGAATCCTTCAAGTAGCAGAATAGGCTTTTTCCAGCCCTGCTCCCGCAGCAGAATCGCCTCTTCCAGATTCAGTAACGCAAAGCCATCCGTTTCAGCAAGGCTCTGCCAGACACGCTCAATACCATGCCCGTAGGCATTGGCCTTTACCACTGACCACAGGCGGGAACCGCCAGCAGCCTGGCGCGCCACTGCCAGGTTTTGCCGCAACGCGGCGCGATTAATCGTTGCGACAATCGGACGAGACATACCCTCTCCTTGTAAAACCATACGATAAGTTAGCGAACATTGGCACTGTGCAGTGAGCGCACCGGGGCCGGATGATAGCCCGGCAGATAGCGCATTACGGACAGGTCATCAGCAGAAATAGCCGGTGTTTTACCAGAAATAATATCCGCCAGAAGCTGCCCTGAACCGCAGGCCATCGTCCAACCAAGAGTACCATGACCGGTATTAAGGAACAGGTTTTTCAACGGGGTACGACCAACAATTGGCGTACCGTCTGGCGTCATCGGGCGCAGCCCGCTCCAGAAGGTCGCCTGTTCGATATGTCCCCCGTGCGGGAAGAGATCGCCCACCACCATTTCCAGCGTGCGACGACGCGCCGGTAGCAGTTTCGTGTTAAATCCGACTATCTCTGCCATACCGCCCACGCGAATTCGGTCATCGAAGCGGGTGATCGCCACTTTATAGGTTTCATCGAGCACTGTAGAAACCGGAGCGGCAGCTGGATCCTTAACCGGGATAGTCAGTGAATAACCTTTCAGCGGATAAACCGGTATGTTAACGATCTCATTGAGCAACGCGGTCGAGAAGGAGCCAAACGCCACCACATAGGCATCCGCGGTAATCATTTCACTGCCGCACTTGACCCCGCTGATGCGATTTCCATCCTGCACCAGGGCATCCACCGCCGTATTAAAGCGGAAGGTTACCCCAGCAGCGGCAGCCATTTCGGCCAGGCGCTGGGTAAACAGCTGGCAGTCTCCGGTTTCATCATTGGGTAAGCGTAATCCCCCCGTCAGTTTGTGCTGTGTGGCCGCCAGCGCCGGCTCTGCCTGTAATAGCTGCGCAGCTTCCAGCAGCTCGTAAGGCACGCCCGCCTCTTTGAGTACCGCAATATCTTTCGCTGCACTTTCATACTGCTGGGCAGTACGGAACAGCTGCAATGTGCCGCCCTGGCGCCCTTCGTAGGCAATTCCGGTCTCCTGACGCAGCATCTTCAGGCAGTCGCGGCTGTATTCAGCAATCCGCACCATGCGGCTTTTATTCTGCTGATAATGGCGCATATCGCAGTTACGCAACATCTGCCACATCCATTGCAGCTGGAAACGGCTGCCATCAAGGCGGATCGCCAGCGGTGCATGACGCTGAAACATCCATTTTACTGCTTTAAACGGCACGCCGGGTGCAGCCCATGGGGCGGCATAGCCGGGTGAAATTTGTCCTGCATTGGCGGCACTGGTTTCCAGCGCTGCCGCTGGCTGGCGATCGATTACCGTCACCTCGTGCCCGGCCTGTGCCAGATACCAGGCGCTTGCCACGCCCACCACGCCACTGCCCAGAATGACAACTCGCATATCCACCTTACCTCACAGAGAAATATTAAAGAATTATGCACTGGATGATCGGCTTCAACATGGAGGAAAACACCAGTTACAACACTCACATTCCGCTGACATATTTCACATCTTTTTTACCCTGTAGGTAAATAAAAACAAGATGCGCACGGTAATTCAGTCGAACAATCTGCTTTATTTGATTTTTAAGCAGAAAATAACCCACAATCAGCATAAATACACAAAGACCAGAACATTCTCACTCCGTCATAACTTAATACTATAAACAGGATTTTATCCTGCAAATACCAATTAAATATGAATTTACCGTTACGTAAAAATCTTTTTTTTAACAGCGCTGGATTTTGTATCGAAGATTTCAATTGTTTTAACGGGAGGGATACGAGACAGTGAACTATCATTGAGATATTGGCTTTAATTCCAGGCTTATCTGCGCGTCACTTGTACGGGTAAGTCGAGATGAAAACGGACATTTTGCCGTGAGGTAATCCGGTTTTATAAAAAGGGGTGCGCTATGACCACGATGTTTGACATTCCGGTTAAGGACAGCAAACGACTCGATGATGGACCAGACTGGACTTTCGACCTGCTTGATGAGTATCTCAAGGAGATAGACCGCGTTGCTAAATCCTACCGTCTGGATACCTACCCCCATCAGATAGAGATAATTACCTCTGAGCAGATGATGGATGCTTACTCCAGCGTGGGTATGCCGATTAACTATGCTCACTGGTCATTCGGTAAGAAGTTTATCGAAACTGAGCAGCGCTACAAACATGGCCAGCAAGGCCTTGCCTACGAAATTGTCATTAACTCCAATCCCTGCATTGCCTATCTCATGGAAGAAAATACCATGACGATGCAGGCGCTGGTGATGGCACATGCCTGCTATGGCCACAACTCCTTCTTTAAAAATAACTACCTGTTCCGCAGCTGGACAGATGCCAGCTCCATCGTCGATTATCTGATTTTCGCCCGTAACTATATTACTCAGTGTGAAGAGCGTTATGGCGTTGAAAACGTTGAGCGCCTGCTGGATTCCTGCCATGCGCTGATGAATTATGGCGTTGATCGCTACAAGCGCCCGCAAAAGATCTCTTTACAGGAAGAGAAAGCCCGCCAGCAGAGTCGTGAAGAGTACCTGCAAAGTCAGGTAAATATGCTGTGGCGCACTCTGCCCCGCCGTGAGCGGGAAGAGGCTGCGTTTGCCAATACGCGCTACCCTTCAGAACCGCAGGAAAACCTGCTGTACTTTATGGAGAAAAATGCGCCGCTGCTGGAACCATGGCAGCGCGAATGTCTGCGCATCGTTCGTAAAGTCAGCCAGTACTTTTACCCGCAGAAGCAGACTCAGGTGATGAATGAGGGCTGGGCTACCTTCTGGCACTACACCATTCTTAATCATCTGTATGACGAAGGTAAGGTCTCAGAGCGCTTTATGCTTGAGTTCCTGCATAGCCACACCAATGTGGTGTTCCAGCCGCCTTACAACAGCCAGTGGTACAACGGGATTAATCCGTATGCGCTGGGCTTTGCGATGTTCCAGGACATCAAGCGCATCTGTGAAGAGCCGACGGAAGAAGACCGTCACTGGTTCCCGGATATCGCCGGTTCCAACTGGCTGGATACCCTGCACTTTGCGATGAAAGAGTTTAAGGATGAGAGCTTTATCAGCCAGTTCCTCTCACCTAAGATAATGCGCGATTTCCGCCTCTTCACTGTGATGGATGATGACCGCAATAATTTCCTGGAAATTGCGGCGATTCACGATGAAGCCGGTTACCGGGCGATTCGTCAGCAGCTTTCTGCACAGTATAATCTGAGTAACCTGGAGCCTAATATTCAGGTATACGACGTTGATCTGCGTGGGGATCGCTCGCTGACGCTACGCTATGTGCCGCATAACCGCGCTCCACTGGATAAGAGCCGCCGGGAAGTGCTGAAACATGTGCATCGTCTTTGGGGCTTTGATATCAATCTGGAACAGCAGAACGAAGATGGTAGCGTTGAGATCCTCGATCGCTGCCCGCCACGCCCGGGCACTACTATCTGATTTGACGGGGCGGCAGGATAATTCTGTCTCCCCCTTCTCCCCATGGTGAAAATGCTTACCAGCAAAAAAGGGCTGCCCCGGAAGGCCAGCCCTTATTTATTGCGAAAATCTGCGGTTAACGACGAGCCGGAGGCAGGTCGGTAGGCATACTGGTCTGCATGGCATGCCAGATTTCACCGCTGCGGCGGCCATAATCGCGCACGCTGTCGATGATCTGCTCATACTGTTGAGTCTGTAATATCGTGAGCAGCTGCTGGTAAAAAGCCTGTGCCAGATGACGCGCTTCCGGGTTAGAGAAATAGTGACGGCCCACGCGGGTGTACAGCCCTTTTAGTCCATTGATAATCAGACCGTAAATGGGATTTCCCGAGGCAAATGCCAGCCCGCGGAAGATGCTGTAATCCAGATTAGTATAGGCTTCCGCATGATCTTCAACGTGATTGGCGGTTTCCAATACCTCCCGCGCCTGATCCGGATAGGCACGAATGGCACGACGGATAAAGATCGAAGAGATATTGGTTCGCACTGACAGCAGATTATCAACCAGCTGCGGCACGCTATCATGATCAAGACGCGCCAGTGTTTCCAGGATACTCAGCCCCGAGGTTTCCCAGAAATTATTCACTTTTGTTGGCTTACCATGCTGGATAGTGAGCCAGCCGTCACGCGCCAGGCGCTGCAACACCTCACGAAGCGTGGTACGGGTTACACCAATCAGTTCGGAGAGTTCACGTTCAGCGGGTAAGATTGACCCCGGAGGGAAACGGCTGTTCCAGATACTTTCAATGATATACTCTTCAGCGAAACCCGCCGGGCTCTGCGCCTTAATAACCATAGCGTTCTTTTTCCGTTGCGTTTATTTCTTCAAAATTCAGCTCATCATACCAGACGCACCAGGCATCACCTAGCCTGGAGGCAAGGGAAAAGGAGATCGCCTGCAAAAAAAGCCGCGATTCTTTTCTATCTGTGCGCGGATATTTCCGGCTTCCTCAGAAGTCAGCGCGTGTATCGTAGAATATCGACATTTATCGTCATTAGAATTAATTTAAGTCATTTTCCTGCTTAAATTTTTCCCTCCTGGCTGGATTGCGGACGCTTTTCGTTTACACTGCCGTTTGAATCTATTCCGGACGGATAAACTAATGTTGAGATATCTGAATCGCTGCTCTGGCGGCCGGGGTGCCTGGTTACTTTTGGCACTGACCGCTTTCGCTCTTGAGATGACCGCGCTCTATTTTCAGCACGTGATGCTGCTGAAACCCTGCGTGATGTGTATCTATGAACGCTGCGCCCTGTTTGGGATTATGGGTGCCGGTATCGTAGGCGCTATTGCGCCGAAAACGCCACTGCGCTGGGTCGCTATTGTGATCTGGCTCTACAGCGCCTGGGAAGGTGTTCGACTGGCATGGGAACACACCATGATCCAGCTCCATCCATCGCCGTTTGTCACCTGCGATTTTGCCGCCCGTTTCCCGACGTGGCTGCCGCTGGATAAATGGTTCCCTTCTGTCTTTGTTGCCAGCGGTGATTGTGCTGACAAAGTCTGGTCATTCCTGACGCTGAGTATGCCGCAGTGGCTGGTGGGCATCTGCGCGGCCTACCTACTGGTAGCGGTACTGGTGCTGATTGCTCAGGCTTTCAAACCTAAAAGACGCGACCTCTTCTCTCGCTAATTGACCCGTCGAAACCTGGATTCGTCTCCTGGTTTTGTCCTACTGCCTCTTATTCCTCCGGGGATAAGAGGCAAAAAAAAAGCCCCGCATACGCGAAGCTTTCTTATCTGTTGTTATTAGCTGCCCTTGCCGCTTATTTTCCATACCAGCGCGGGCGATTAATAATATGCTCTTCCCAGTCAACCACTTCACTCTCATGCACGGCGATATGGCGTACAGAAATACGCGCAGCATGCATGGCCGCGCGCGAGCCGCTACGCAGCGGGTGCCATGGCGGCAGGGTTTTCCCTTCGGCCATCACGCGATAAGCACAGCTTGGCGGCAGCCACTGAAAAGTCGGCAGATTATCACGCGTCAGCTTAATGCAATCCTCTTCAAGTTCGAAGCGAGTCTCATAGTTACGGCATTGGCAGCTTTTTATATTTAGCTGGTTACAGGCAACATTGGTGAAATAAATTTCATCAGTATCAGCGTCCTGTAATTTATTCAGGCAACACTGGCCACAGCCATCACATAAGGACTCCCATTCCTCGTCGGTCATTTGTTCCAGCGTTTTGCGCTGCCAGAAAGGGGTATCAGTCATGTCAGGTGTCCGGTTAATGTTAAAGCCCACACCTTATAGAGGGTTCAGGCTCCAGTTGCAAGTTTACAGCACGCGCGTGGCGACTCCATGTCCTCCAACCAGCACTTCAAGACGGTCTCCGGAGACCATCGGGCCAACGCCTTCCGGTGTACCGGTAAGGATCACATCACCGGCGCGCAGAGTGAAGAACTGACTCATATAAGCAATCAGCGGCAGAATTTTGTGAATCATATCGGCGGTGCGGCCCTGCTGGCGAATTTCACCGTTGACGATCAGCTTCAGCTCCACATCCTGCGGATCGTCTTTAAATTCGCTGACCGGTATAAAGCCGGATAGCGGGCAGGAATTATCAAAGCCTTTCGCTTTTTCCCATGGCTGCCCGGCTTTTTTACAACCTGCCTGGATATCGCGCAGGGTTAAATCCAGCGCAACGCCATACCCGGCTATCGCCTGCGCCACATGCTGCTCGGTTGCATGCTTCAGGGTGGAGCCGATCAGCACTGCCAGTTCGATTTCATGATGAACCGCACCCAGGTTTTTCGGGATAGAGAGCGGCTGGCGGATATCACAGAGCGCGGTTTCCGGTTTGATAAACAGTACCGGTTCGGTCGGCGTGGCGCTGCCCATCTCTTTAATATGGTTAGCGTAGTTACTTCCTACGCAGACGACTTTGCTGACCGGAAAATCTAACAGTGCGCCCTGCCAGTTATGATGCTGATACATGCTTATCCCCTGTTTAGTTAGAGTGGCTGCGCCAGCATCGTGCCGCCGCATATCTGCTTACTGTACTGCTGGCTGGGCCGTAATGGCATCAGCCATCATGCCAATACTGATAGCGAAATAATAAGAACGATTCCAGCGCATCAGCGTACGAAAATTGTCATAAACCATAAATGAACGGCCGTCACCATCCTGAGGTGTGACGATCCACGCACGCTGGCCGCTACTGCTATTGTTCTCCGGGTGCATGACCTGCACACCCGCCTGCAACCACTGGGCCGGACTCTTCGCCTGGGAGGTTTTCAGCCCGGCCTGCTGCGCGTCAAAACCCGCAGGCAGCGTCACTTCCACGCCCCAGCCCTGCCCGGCGCGCCAGCCTTCACGCTGTAAATAGTTCGCGGTGGAGGCAAAGACATCATCCAGATTGTTCCAGATATCAATTTTACCGTCACCGTCGCCATCTTTACCGTAGTTAAGGAATGAACTCGGCATAAACTGACTTTGGCCCATCGCACCAGCCCATGAGCCTTTAAGTTCGGCGGCAGTCATCTGCTGATTCTGGATAATACGCAGCGCAGCCATCAGCTCTTTAGTAAAGAAGGCTTCACGACGCCCTTCAAAAGCCAGGGTTGCCAGCGCAGAGACCACCTCTTCTCTGCCCTGTATGTTACCAAAGTGACTCTCCAGCGCCCAAAGGGCGACGATATAGTGTGCCTGAACGCCTGAGGCATTGGCTATCGGCTGAAGCTGGTTCTGATACTGTTGCAGGTAATCCCGCCCCTGGGCAATTTTTTCCGGCGTCAGCACCCTGTTCAGATAGTCGCTCAGAGTAACTTTGTTCTCCAGCTGACCGCGATCTGCTTTGATCACCCGGTCAACAAAATGCACGCCGGTAAAAGCGGTTTCAATGGTGGCATCGTCGAAGCCCTGCTGCCGGGCCTGAGCTTTTAACTGCTCGATATAACCAGGAAACTGCGCCGGGTCACGCCCCTGCTGTGAGAGCGTGCTATCAGGAGCGGCTGTAGTTGCCGGAGGGTTAAGGAAAGAAGCATGGCTGGCGGAACTGCCCAGCACCAGAAGAGAAAAAAGCAGAGAATTTACGGCAGACAGCTTCATGCTGGGCATCCTTTTATCACTATCTCCACCGGAAATTTATAATAAAAAAGCGAATTCTGACCAGTGGAGATATATTTGCAGATGATTCCTAAATAGTTTTTTTAACGTCGTCAAGATGTATCTTAAGCAGACTTTCCAACGGAGGAGGCAATTGTAAATAAAACCCCTCTTCACGCAGCGCAGTTTTTACTTTCTCAATATCAGCACCCACCAGCTTCTTGCTGCCGTCCAAAGGCAGCAACATTGCCAGCTTTGGCTTGCCAAACCCCTTCAGCAGGGCTTCCGGGACGCGTGAGAAATCGTCTTTTTTTTCAACATAAAGATAAGTCTGGTCGCGCTGCGGACTTCTGTAGATCACACAAAACATATTTTTTACTCGAATTAACCTGGATGGTGACTTGCCTGAATATTACAGTAACTATAACATGCTTGCAGAACTTCGGAATATTGCCTGTCTTGATTAAACACCTGAAAGTGGTGTTGATTTAGCCAGGATGGGAAATAACAGGACTGAGCGGGACAGATGTCACAATCGCCAATCGAGTTAAAGGGCAGCAGTTTTACGCTGTCGGTCGTTCATTTGCATCACACCGATCCTGCAATCGTGCGTAAAGCCATTGAGGAAAAAATCAGTCAGGCACCCGCTTTTCTGAAAAATGCTCCGGTGGTGATAAACGTCTCCTCATTAACCAGCGAGGTTCACTGGCGACAGATGCAGCAGGCGATCGTTGCAACCGGGTTACATATTGTTGGTATCAGTGGCTGCAAAGACGGTCAGCTAAAGCGCATGATTTCCCGCTCTGGCCTGCCGATTTTAAACGAAGGAAAAGAGCAGAAGCCAGGTCCTGAGATTACAGCGCCTGCCATCCCCATCGAGCAGCCCGCTACGAAAACCCGGCTTATTAATACTCCTGTACGTTCAGGACAGCAGATTTATGCTAAAAATTGCGATTTGATCGTCACCAGCAGCGTCAGCGCCGGTGCCGAACTGATTGCTGACGGCAATATTCACATTTATGGCATGATGCGCGGCCGCGCCCTGGCTGGCGCTTCCGGTGAAAAGAGTTGCCAGATTTTTTGTACCAGTTTATCCGCAGAGCTGGTTTCCATCGCCGGTAATTACTGGATTATGGATCAGATACCTGCTGAATTTTTCGGAAAAGCGTCTCGTCTTTGTCTTAAAGACGGCGCATTGACTATACAGACATTGAACTGAGCCAGGCTATCGAGCCCTTTCTTTTCTTAAGGAAATTATTATATGGCACGCATTATTGTTGTTACATCAGGTAAGGGAGGCGTTGGCAAAACCACGTCCAGCGCGGCCATCGCTACCGGTTTGGCGCAGAAAGGTAAAAAAACCGTCGTTATCGATTTCGATATCGGTCTGCGTAACTTAGATTTAATTATGGGCTGCGAACGTCGCGTTGTTTATGACTTTGTGAACGTTATCCAGGGTGATGCTACGCTGAACCAGGCGCTGATAAAAGATAAACGTACCGAAAACCTGTTTATCCTGCCAGCATCCCAGACGCGCGATAAAGACGCCCTCACCCGTGACGGCGTGGAAAAAGTGCTGGATGACCTTGCCACCATGGAGTTCGAATTCATCGTTTGTGACTCCCCGGCAGGCATCGAGACCGGCGCGCTGATGGCGTTATATTTTGCTGATGAAGCGATTATCACCACCAACCCGGAAGTCTCTTCGGTGCGTGACTCTGACCGCATCCTCGGTATTTTGTCTTCTAAATCACGCCGTGCTGAAAGAGGACAGGATGCTATTAAAGAACACCTGTTGCTGACTCGTTACAATCCGGGCCGCGTTAATCGTGGTGATATGTTGAGCATGGAAGACGTGCTGGAAATTCTGCGTATTCCTCTGGCTGGTGTTATCCCGGAAGATCAGTCTGTACTGCGTGCCTCAAACCAGGGTGAGCCCGTGATCCTGGATGCCGAATCTGACGCTGGTAAAGCCTATGCTGATACCGTTGACCGTCTGCTCGGTGAAGATCGTCCCTTCCGCTTCATTGAAGAAGAGAAGAAGGGTTTCCTGAAACGCCTGTTTGGGGGATAAACCATGGCCTTACTCGATTTCTTTTTATCCCGTAAAAAGAGCACAGCCAATATTGCCAAGGAACGGCTACAGATTATTGTGGCAGAACGTAGACGGGGAGATCACGAGCCCCACTATTTGCCACAGTTGAAAAGGGACATTCTGGAAGTGATCTGTAAATATGTGAAAATTGATCCGGAGATGCTTAGTGTCAAGCTGGATCAAAAAGATGATGATATCTCTATTCTTGAACTGAACGTGACGTTGCCGGAAACGGAAACGGAAGAAACACCGAAATGATCTTCTCCTGCTCATAATTTTCCCCTGCTTTTGTGCAGGGGAAAATTGCAGGATTTACCCGGCTGCGAGAATCTCTTCGATCCCGGTAGCCAGCAGCGCCCCACGCCAGCCATCCAGCAGTTCCGGTTTACCCGCCTTCGGTTTCAACTTCCAGTGCCAGTTCAGCAGCTGATTAATTTGACGACGTGATGCCAGCAGCTCCTGACTCAGACCATGCTGCTCTGCGGTTTCTGCCACCAGCGCCTTCAGGCTTTTAAACACCTGCTTGTAGTTCGGGTAATCAATAAGATTCGGCACCGGCTCCGGCAGCTGATCTTCATCAAGTGCATTAGCCTCTGCCACCATTGCCACCAGAGCTTTTCCGTGGAAACGGATCTCCTGACCGGGTAACCCAAGGTGGTCAAGTTCGCCAAGGGTACCAGGCATAAAGCGCGCCACTTTCCACAGGTTCTCTTCACGCACGACAAAGTTAACCGCCATATCTTTCTCGCGGGCCAGTTTGAGGCGCCAGGCAGCCATCAGACGCAACGCAGCAAGCTGGCGCGGACGCAGCTGCCAGGCATTAGTGATATCGCGATAGGCTTCCTCTGGATCAACCACCATGGTACGACGCTGGCACAGCAGACGGCACTCATCCAGCGCAGCGGCCATCTGCCCGGCTTCTTCTGTTTCCGCAGTCAGTTTAATGGCGATCGGCAGCAGGTAGAACACATCGGCTGCGGCGTAGACACACTGTTTTTCCGTTAACGGACGCGCCAGCCAGTCAGTACGTGACTCGCTTTTGTCCAGTGCGATACCGGTGAAAGATTCAACAATGGTGGCAAATCCGCAGGAGAGCGGACGACCGCTAAAAGCGGCGAGGATCTGGGTATCAACCATCGGCTGTGGTAAGACACCAAACTCATGATGGAACACTTCAAGGTCTTCGCTACCGGCATGGAGATACTTGATAACCTGCTGATCCGTTAACAAATCGCGAAATGGCGTCCAGTCAGTAATAGGCAGCGGGTCGATTAGAGAGATGGTTTCACCGTCAAAAAGCTGGATCAAACCAAGTCGGGGATAATAGGTGCGGGTACGGACAAACTCAGTATCCAGCGCCAGCGCAGGAACCTGACGAGCGCGCTGGCATACTTCAGCCAGCGCATCATTAGTGGTAATCATGATGTAATTCAAAATAGCGTTCTCTCGCCACTGACGGGTCATGCCGGTGGTCAACTGTAAATGCGCAATAAAAAAGCCGGTTACCCGGCATGATACATTCTCAGCAAAACGACCGACCATCAGGCTGCTGGTGGTTGTGCTTTGATAGCTTCCTCGCGCAGTTCGCGGCGCAGGATTTTGCCGACATTGGTTTTGGGAAGTTCGTCCCTAAACTCAACAATTCTGGGTACTTTATAGCCTGTCAGGTTCTTTTTGCAGTGGGCGATCAGCTCTTCTTTGGTCAGTGACGGATCTTTCTTCACTACACAAATTTTCACCGTTTCCCCTGCGACATCGTTTGGCACACCGATTGCGGCCGCTTCACGCACTTTCGGGTGCAGCATCAGAACATCTTCAATCTCATTGGGATAAACATTGAAACCGGAAACCAGAATCATATCCTTTTTACGATCGATAATGCGCAGGAAACCTTCGTCGTCAACGGTAACAATATCACCGCTGCGAAGCCATCCATTTTTTAAAACTTCATCGGTAGCGTCCGGGCGCTGCCAGTAGCCAAGCATCACCTGCGGGCCTTTTATGCACAGCTCACCCGGCTCCCCTTCCGCTACCTCATTACCGGCATCGTCGACCAGCATAATATCGGTCGAGGGCACCGGCAGACCAATGCTGCCGTTGTGACACTGAATGTCATAAGGATTAACCGACACCAGCGGAGAACATTCGGTCAGGCCATAGCCTTCCAGCAAATAGTGGCCGGTCAGCTTTTCCCATCGTTCTGCCACGGCTTTCTGTACAGCCATCCCGCCGCCTGCGGAGAGCGTCAGCGTGGAGAAATCCAGCTTATTAAAGCCTTCGTCGTTCAGCAGCGCATTAAACAAAGTATTCACGCCGGTTATCGCGGTAAACGGATATTTACTCAGTTCTTTCACCAGGCCCGGGATGTCACGCGGATTGGTAATTAACAGGTTTGCACCGCCCAGTTCGATAAACAACAGGCAGTTCACCGTCAGGGCGAAAATATGATAAAGCGGCAGTGCGGTGACCACGGTTTCTTTACCGGCTTTTAACAGTGAACCATAGGTCGCTTTGGTCTGTTCAAGGTTAGCCTGCATATTACGGTGGGTCAGCATCGCCCCTTTCGCTACGCCGGTTGTACCGCCGGTATATTGCAAAAAGGCGAGATCGTCATTAATGATCTGTGGCTTGATATACTCCATCTGTGCGCCATCGTGTAGCGCCTGACGGAATGAGATAGCGCCTGGAAGATAATATTTTGGCACCATCTTTTTAATATATTTGACGACAAAGTTAACCAGCGTTCCCTTTGCGGCTGAGAGCTGATCGCCCAGCCGGGTGAGGATCACATGTTTTACCGCGGTCTGCGCGACAACCTTCTCCAGCGTATGGGCAAAGTTAGAGACAATCACAATGGCGCTTGCGCCGCTGTCATTTAACTGATGCTCCAGTTCACGCGGCGTATAAAGCGGATTAACGTTCACTACAATCATTCCGGCACGCAAAATACCAAATAGCGCGATGGGATATTGCAGAAGGTTTGGCATCATCAGCGCCACACGGTCGCCTTTCTTCAGCCCCAGCCCCTGCTGTAAATAGGCAGCAAACGCCCGGCTGCGCTCATCGAGCTGCTGAAAGGAGATACTTTTCCCCATATTGATAAATGCCGTTTGCCCGGCATAGCGCAGCGCGGCGTGTTCGAAAAGATCAATCAGGGAACCGTAACGATCAGCATTAATATCCGCCGGTACATCGGCCGGATAGCGATTTAACCAAACCTTATGCAAGGAAACACCTCGAAAATTATAATTTGTTGTCATCGCAGCCTCGACCAGTCAGCGCCCGTTAACATTATTTTAACTCAGCGTACCAGTTTGCTCAGGTCTCTGTTTAGAGGTTGCGAAGTTCATCACTAAATTTCTCTCATCCTGAGAGATTAAATAAAAAAAGGCCCATCCGCTGATGCCTGGCGGATCGGCCTGATTAACGATTAAACTAATAGATTACTGTGTGAGTATGGTCTGTACCTGAGCCGGAGCCGGGTTGTAATAACCCCATGGACCCGGTCCCCAGTAGCCGCCGCGATGATGGCCATAGCCAGGGCCATACCAGATCCAGGGATCAATCGGCTGCGGCGGTGAGATAATCTGCTGGGTCATATGCCAGCGCTGATAACCCGTCACTTTAATCACGACAAAGTTATACTGCGCCTCACCAATTTTGCCTTTTTCAGTACCGCTGATGGTTCCTACTACCGTGACCATCTGCTGATTAAAATCAACCGGATCGATAAAGCCGTTGATATCAGCAAAAATACGGCCAACGGAAGCTGAACCCAGGATCGGCCTTGCCCCCTCATCGAGAGGCATCGCCGCAATTTCAAGACGCGTCATACCGTTGCGGTTATCTACTTTAAGAACCTTACCGCCAAAGCGTGACTCCTGGCCGGTAAAAATATCAGGGGCCGTCAGCACCCGCGCCAGATCCTGTTGCGGACTCTCTGAATGCCCTTTAATCGAATCCGGCACTGTGACACAACCGCTTAAAGCCAGCGACGCTAATAACAGAACGCTGCACTGCCACACACTGGATATACGCATAGAGAACTCCCCTGTTGTTATGCTACTTCGACTACTACCACTGCGAATAGTTGCTACCTGCTATTCGCGGCCAGGTAATTTTTTCCATGTCACTTCGTTACGCAGATAAGTCGGTTCCGCATGCTCAGGCGCAACCGTCAAACCCGCCGCCAGGGCCTGCACTGCTAAAGGCAGCATATCTTCGGCACAGGGCAGCGTCACATCAGAAAGCATCAGCTCCAGCGCACTGTTTGCTGCCAGCTGCGGCCAGGCCTGCCAGCCCGTGCCCACACAGGCCCACTGCCCTTCAAGTGCTGCCATCCGCGCTGCTGCGGCCTCCGGTTTAAGCACGGCTTCAGTCTCTTCACCCAGCCAGTTACCCTGCTCATCGCGCTGATACTCGGCCCAGTACACTTCGCCCATACGCGCATCAATCGCCGCCAGAACCCGGCTGGCACCATGCAAACGCCACGCACTCTGCGCCATGGTTTTCAATGTTGAGATACCGATAAGCGGCAGCTCTGCGCCCAGCGCCAGCCCCTGCGCAATACCGATGCCAATACGCACACCGGTAAAACTACCCGGTCCACGACCAAAAGCCAGGGCATCTAACTCACGGAGTGCTACGTTACCTTCCTGCAAAATCTGTTGCACCAGCGGCAGTATGCGTTGCGTATGTTCGCGAGCACAGAGTTCAAAATGAGCCAGCAAACGATCGTCATTCAGTAGTGCGACCGAGCAGGCTTCTGTTGCCGTATCAATGGCTAAAATTCGCGTGGACATACTCACCTCTGGGGAGAAAATTTTCGGCGCGCATCATAGCACATTGCCGCCGGATTCATTACTGCTCCGTGGTGGACTGCAAAAAGTCCACCGCCTTTTGCAGATCGCGTGTGCGCGGTGTCGGCGGCAGGCTGTTAAGAAATACCGCTCCATAAGGACGCATCACCAGCCGGTTATCGCAGATAACCAGCACGCCACGGTCGTCCACATCACGAATCAAACGCCCGACCCCCTGCTTAAGGGCGATAACTGCATCCGGCAGCTGCACGTCATCGAATGGCTCGCCGCCGCGCACTTTACAATCTTCCATACGGGCCTTCAGCAGCGGATCCTCTGGTGAGGTAAACGGCAGCTTATCGATGATCACCAGCGACAGCGCATCTCCCCGCACATCAACCCCCTCCCAGAAGCTGTTGGTGGCCACCAGCAGCGCATTGCCTGCGGCCACAAACTGTTTCAGGATCTGCCCTTTGCTGGTTTCCCCCTGTAACAGTACCGGCAGCGTCATGGTGGCGCGAAATTCAGCAGCCAGTTCGCGCATAACCTGATGAGAGGTACAGAGGAAGAAGCAGCGGCCATTATTGGCTTCGATCAGCGGCTTCATCATACGTGCCAGCTGACGAGCTCCACCTGGCTGATTGGGCGATGGCAGATTACGCGGTACGCAGAGCAGTGCCTGGCTGGCGAAATCAAACGGGCTGTTGAGGATCAGGGTTTCCGCCTTCGCTACGCCAAGCCGCTCAACGAAGTGGGTCATCTGCTCATTTACCGCCAGCGTTGCGGAGGTGAAGATCCAGCTGGCGGGTCGTTCGTCCATCACTTCGCGGAACCGGTCGGAGACAGAGAGCGGCGTCAGCGCCAGCACAAAGTTACGTGAGTTGCACTCGTACCAGTAGCTGAAACCCGGCTGAGTAGTATCTTTGAGGCGTTTGAGGCGTCCGCGATAGAGTGCAGCGCGCTCAAATGCCGCATCGAGTAGCGCAGAGCGCCCCAGAGAGAGTTTCGCCACGTCATAGCAGAGTTCAAGTGCGTCATCGAGCAGCAGCAGCGCGCGCTGAATCTGGGGGTTACTGAGTAATTCGCGCAGGTTGCCGCGAAAACCAGGATCGCCCAGCGAGAGCCTGAAATCCTGGGTGCTTTGTGCCAGCCGGTCAGCTGATTTCTGTAGCTGCTGCATATCCCGCACTTCGGTGCGGTAGGCAATAGTGATATCTTTTGCCAGATCCAGCAGCTGGCGGCTGGAGAGTTGCTGACCAAAATACTGGCTGGCGATATCCGGCACCTGATGGGCCTCATCGAAGATCATTACGTCCGCATCGGGGATCAGCTCGGCAAAGCCGCTTTCCTTCACCACCATATCCGCCAGAAACAGATGATGATTCACCACCACCACGTCGGCATCCATCGCCTTACGTCGCGCTTTCACGACAAAACAGTCTTTATATTGCGGACAGTCGCTGCCCAGACAGTTATCGTTGGTGCTGGTAACCAGCGGCCAGATGGTGCTGTCTTCCGCCACGCCGCCGCAGGTGCTGATATCACCATCCACAGTTTCGTTCGACCAGCCGCGCAGGTGTACCAGGTCGCTCATCGCCTGTACCGCCAGCTCGCCCCCGGCCATCGACTGCTGTTCAAGCCGTTCAAGGCACAGGTAGTTTGAGCGCCCTTTAAGTAGCGCCACGATACCTTTAAATTTCAGCGCCTTTGCCACCGTGGGCAGGTCGCGGCTGTAAAGCTGATCCTGTAACGCCTTGGAGCCAGTCGAGACGATCACTTTTTTGCCCGACCTCAGCGCCGGGGCCAGATAAGCATAGGTTTTACCCGTTCCGGTACCTGCTTCGACTACCAGTTCACTCTTGCTGTCAATGGCACGGGCTACCGCAGCTGCCATTTCGCGCTGTGGTTCACGTGGCCTGAAGCCGGGAATAGCCTGCGCCAGAGCGCCATCTGCTGCAAAATCGTCTATCACATACCCTCACCAGCTGGTTAAAACAACAGTAATTATGTCAGCATCCGCCAGTGCACTCCACCCTTTAGGCGACAGACCACGTTATTCTGTGCCAGTCTGTCGCGGTTTTTAGCGCAAATTTTAATGAACCTGCATGACTATCGTACGTACCGCTCCTGAACACCGCATACCCAAAGAATAAAATCTTCATTTTATTCAGTAAATTACTGCATTCTGATGCGCACTATCCAACACTATCATTGTGCTCACAGGTAACCCGCGAAAAGTTGCTGGCTGGCAATGCATCAGAGCAGTCGGGTTTTCTAGTTATCTGAATGATGTGATGGTGCTGCTTATCGAAATAACAGGCTCTCTTTGGATAACTCCGCTACTAACATTCAGCCCCTGGCTCCGGGCAACATCCTTTACAACATCCTTCAGTCAATACACCCGGCCAAATCAGATTTGTCTTAAACAATGAGGGTAAACGCATAGCTAAAATAATCGCCGAAAGTACAACAATTGAAAATCTGACATTTCACAACAGGAAGTTAAATAAAATGAAGATTCACCTGGTGACGCTAATAGCTAGCGCAATATTGCTACAGGGATGTTCAGCTTTTGAAAAACATCATGGCGTCGACTGGGGCGATGGAGCATGTCCGGCTCCCACTGCAAGCGAAGTCCATAATGGTAATCTCAAGATTGTGGATGGTAAAACTCTCAAATGTCAGATACGACCTTACGTTAGCAATATGGCTTGCCAGGGTATAACTGACAGCGTAAATACCGACGGGGTGATATGCCAGAATGGCCTGGGTAAAACCATATTATTCATCTTCGATAGCAATGGTGTGCTTAAAAGTCATGACAGAGCCTGATCAGCTTATCAACTGAGTTCAAGGGATATGCTAAATGACAGACCTTCATCCTTATTGCGATGAAGGTTTTTTAATTTAAGCACTGGGTTTTGAGGTATTACTGAAGCGCCCTTAAGGCTGACTGGTCGTGACCTGCTCCCCGATGTTAGTAATGTCTTCATCAGCCACATGAAGACATCCCCATGACGATAAGAACTGACCAGATCCTGAGATATACTCCCTTTTCTTCAGACCATTTGTCTAAGCATGCCAGGTCGATTGATGTTATTTTTACGCAGAATGTTCCAAATCTGCCCCATGCAAATTTTAATAACGGGACAAGTGATGAGTAAGGTATTGATATGTCAAAAGCAATAACAAGAGTTGAACCTGTAGAACACCGCATGTCCGAAGCTGTAATCCACAACGATACGATCTACTACACCAGCGTGCCGGAAAACCTGGATGAAGATGCAGAGGCTCAGACGGCCAATGCTCTGGCTGTTATCGACAAGCTGCTGACGCGCGTCGGTTCAGATAAAAGTAAGATACTGGATGCGACCATTTTCCTGGTGCATAAGTCGGATTTTGCGGCAATGAATCGCGCATGGGATGCGTGGGTGTCTCCGGGTAACGCACCGGTACGCTGTACCGTACAGGCCGGCCTGATGAACCCGAAATATCTGGTAGAAATTAAAGTGATTGCCGCTAAGTGATACATCCCCTGCCGTACTGGCAGGGGTTAACCACTTATTTATTCGTCGTACTCTTCTTCTTCGTCGTCGTGGTTATTGTCACCCATGTAGTCTTCTTCATCTTCATCAAACATCACCGCGACATTGCCACCAGTGTGGTTCTCACGGATTTCGGCGGCGACCATGGTAATCGCCTGGCCGCTGCTCATTCCCTCTGACATCAGCTTTTGAATGCGTTCTACCGCTTCCTGCTGCTGTTCATGTGATAGCGCGGGTAATCCTGTAATCATAATGACTCCTGGGTGGTTTTCGCTGCGGATTATTCCACGGGCGACAAAGAGATGCCAGCAACATAAAAATATGCCAGGCTGGTGGCCTGATTGAAATCATTTCTGCTGAAGAACTATGTCGCCTGTTTATCATTTTCTTAAGTATACGCCTGATGCGCTCGAGCATCACTTTGCCTCCCTTGCACATCTGCCGTGGGCGATGCTGCTGCATTCAGGTTTCGCCGATCACAGCGACAACCGTTTCGATATTATGGTGGCCGATCCTCTTGTCACACTGACCACTCAAGGTATGCAGACCGAAATAGTCCGCGCAGGCAGCCGCCAGGTCAGTGAGGAGGACCCGCTGTTTTTGCTCCAGCAGCAGCTTACCGGTTGCGGTTTTCAGGCTGAATATCATGATGACCTGCCCTTCCAGGGAGGCGCACTCGGCCTGTTCGGCTACGATCTGGGCCGCCGTTTTGAGCGGATGCCTTCAACCGCTGAACAGCAGCTGAAAACTCCGGATATGGCCGTCGGGATATATGACTGGGCGTTAATTGCCGACCATCATCGTCAGACGCTGACGCTGGTCGTTCAGGGTGATCTCGCTGCGCGGCTGGCATGGCTGGAGGCGCAGCAGATAACGCATGCAGAACCCTTCCATCTGACCAGTTCCTGGCAGGCTAATATGTCACGGGAAGAGTATGGCGATAAATTCCGCCAGGTTCAGGAGTGGCTGCTCTCCGGGGACTGCTATCAGGTTAATCTGGCCCAGCGCTTCGCCGCCCGCTATCGTGGCGATGAATGGCAGGCTTTTTTACAGCTCTGCCGCGCTAACCGGGCGCCGTTTAGTGCTTTTATTCGCCTGCCTGAGAGCGTGCTGCTTAGTCTCTCAATGGAGCGGTTTATTAAGCTTGATCGTCAGCAGATTGAAACCCGGCCGATTAAAGGCACGCTGCCAAGGCTGGCGGATCCTGAGGCCGATCGTTTGCAAGGCGAGAAGCTGGCGCAGTCGCCGAAGGATCGCAGTGAGAATCTGATGATTGTTGATCTGCTGCGCAATGATATTGGCCGCGTGGCAGCACCGGGCAGCGTAAAAGTCCCTGAGCTGTTTGTCGTGGAACCTTTCCCGGCGGTGCATCATCTGGTCAGCACTATTACCGCCGAGCTGAAATCCGGGCTGACTGCCTGCGATTTGCTGCGCGCCTGCTTCCCCGGAGGTTCAATTACCGGCGCACCTAAGGTACGCGCCATGGAAATTATCGAAACACTGGAACCTCAGCGGCGTAATGCCTGGTGCGGCAGCATCGGTTACCTCAGCGTATGCGGACGTATGGATACCAGCATTACGATCCGTACGCTGATTGCCGAGAGCGGCACGCTATATTGTGCTGCGGGTGGGGGGATTGTTGCTGACAGCGATGAAGCATCCGAGTACCAGGAAACCCTTGATAAAGTAAACCGTATTCTGCCCTGCCTGGAGTCAGCATCTGATGAACCCTGAGCACCCGTCCCTGACGCGATTTCTGACGCGATTTCTGTTGCAGCCTCCGGCACCAGGCCAGCAAAATTTACCGTTTCGTCAGGCGGCGGTACTGGTTCCGATTATTGCCCATGCGGAACCGACGCTGTTGCTGACGCGCCGTGCCGCTTCGCTGCGCAAGCATGCGGGCCAGGTAGCATTTCCCGGAGGAATGAAGGACAGCAGCGACAGTTCTCTGGTGGAAACGGCTTTGCGGGAGGCGCAGGAGGAGGTCGCTATCCCGCCTGAGGCCGTCAGCGTTATTGGTGTGCTGCCACCGGTGACCAGCAGCACCGGTTTTCAGGTAACGCCGGTGGTAGGCGTAGTAAGGCCTGGCCTGAACTGGCATGCCAATGAAGACGAGGTTGAGTCAGTCTTTGAGATGCCCCTGTATGAAGCATTGCGCCTGGGGCGCTATTCTGCGCTGGATATTGAACGTGCGGGCCAGTCACACCGCGTCTGGCTTTCGTGGTTCGATGACTACTTTATCTGGGGTATGACCGCCGGAATTATTCGCCAGCTGGGGCTGCAAGTGGCGAAAGCGTCGTAAGTAGTATAAAATCCAGCCATAAGTTGTATTAAAAGCCGCCTTTACATTATTTTTCACCAGATTATTACCACTTCACGATCCAAATCACTGCAACAAGGCGTCTTTTCATTTATATTTCACGCAAATTGTGGGGCACCCGTTTTTTCTCCCACTACGTAATTCAAAATCCTCCAAGGAGCGTACAACGTGATTAGCGTTTTCGACATGTTTAAGATCGGCATTGGCCCGTCGAGTTCTCATACGGTTGGCCCAATGAAAGCCGGCAAACAGTTCGTCGATGATCTGGTGAACAATCGCCAGCTCTCTTCGGTGACGCGTATTGCTGTCGATGTCTATGGTTCTCTATCCCTGACCGGTAAAGGCCACCACACGGATATTGCCATTATTATGGGATTATCCGGAGCCTCACCGGAAAGCGTGGATATTGATTCCATTCCTGCTTTTATCCGTGATGTGGAAGAGCGTCAGCGTCTGCTGCTGGCCAGTGGTGCCCATGAAGTTGATTTCCCGCGTGAAGGCGGCATGGTGTTCCGCAGCGATAATCTGTCGCTACATGAGAACGGCATGAGTATTCACGCTTTTGCTGGCGATCTGCGCATCTATAGCAAAACCTACTATTCGGTAGGGGGTGGTTTTATTGTTGACGAAGAGAACTTCGGCAAAACTGCGGTCAACGAAGTCTCAGTGCCCTATCCGTTTAACTCAGCAAAAGAGATGCTGGCCCACTGTCAGATGACCGGCCTGTCACTCTCCGGCCTGATTATGAAGAACGAGCTGGCCGTTCACAGCCGTGCGGATATCGAAAGCTACTTCACCGATATCTGGCAGACAATGCGTGACTGTATCGATCGCGGCCTGAACACCGAGGGCGTGCTGCCTGGCCCACTGCGCGTTCCGCGTCGTGCCTCTCCTCTGCGCCGTATGCTGGTCTCCTCTGACAAGCTCTCCAGCGACCCGATGAACGTTATCGACTGGGTTAACATGTTTGCGCTGGCAGTGAATGAAGAGAATGCCGCCGGTGGCCGCGTGGTTACCGCACCGACCAACGGCGCATGCGGGATTGTTCCGGCAGTGCTGGCATACTATGACCACTTTATTGAGCCGGTGACTCCGGATATCTTCACCCGCTACTTTATGGCCTCCGGCGCGATTGGCATTCTGTACAAAATGAATGCCTCTATTTCTGGTGCTGAAGTGGGTTGTCAGGGCGAAGTGGGCGTCGCCTGTTCAATGGCCGCCGCCGGTCTGGCAGAGCTGCTGGGCGCCAGCCCGGAACAGGTTTGTGTTGCCGCTGAAATCGGGATGGAGCACAACCTCGGCCTGACCTGTGACCCGGTGGCCGGGCAGGTACAGGTTCCCTGCATTGAACGTAATGCGATTGCCTCGGTAAAAGCGATTAACTCAGCGCGCATGGCGATGCGCCGCACCAGTGAAGCCCGCGTGTCGCTGGATAAGGTTATCGAAACCATGTACGAAACCGGCAAAGATATGAACGCAAAATACCGCGAAACATCGCGCGGTGGGCTGGCAATAAAAGTACAATGTGACTGATTTATCAACGCCACCTCCCCGGTGGCGTTTTTTTTACTTCATTTCCTCAAAAAAAGTTCTGCTCCCCGCTATCCCCGGCACCAGGAAATAGCTAAAGTGTTTTGCCGTGTTTTTGAGAGTAAGTTCCTGTAATTGAGCCATTCAGCTTTTCTCTTCAGCACTACTAAACTTAATGCCTCAGTTGCCGATAATTGGTATTCGATCTCTCTATACGCGTCTTGATCTTAAGGGTGGTGGTTACTGATGCAAATGTCCCAGGAAGTTTTCGGACAGTTTCGCCGTAAGCGGTTTCTCATCGCTGCGGTTGTTGCCGCATTGGTGCTCATTCTCACATTAACCTTCCGTTTTCTGGAAGAGAAAGGCCGAATAGAGCAGCAGTCACGCACATTTGCCGACAATGCCATCCAACGTTTTGACCGCATGTTTTCCCCCCTGGACGTCGCCGCCAATAACACCATAGGTCTGGTTGGGCTGACCTGTAGTGAAATCCGTTTTCCACTGATTGAAAAACTGGCGTCGTTACAAACGGTCAGGTCAATTCTGCTGGTGGATGAAGACCGGATTTACTGTTCGAGCATTTATGGCAGTACAGATACTCCTTTTGCTGATAACTATCCGGAGCTGGCTGTAAATAATCAGCGCATGATGCTGGCCGTCGATGAGCACCTGATAAAAGGATCACCGATATTGCTGTTCTGGACGCCACGCTCGCTGGATAACCGTTCAGGCATTATTCAGATCATCAATATTGAACTGATGACTAACTATCTTCTGGAACCTACGTTGCCCTGGGTTGAGCGGGCGATTTTCAGCGTTGGTGGTAAAAGTCTTGAATACGGTAACCCGATGATTGAGCAGGCGGTACCGTCGGAAGATGAGGTGACCTATGAAGAGTCTTCATTACGCTACCCGTTCTCCATAACCCTGTTTGGTCCCTCGCCTGCACGCCTGGCTCTGATGACGGTTCCTTCGCAACTGCCTCTGGCGCTGCTGCTCAGTTTGCTGATGGGTTATATTGTCTGGCTGGCGACCGCTAACCGCATGAGTCTTTCATGGCAGATCAGCTATGGCATCAATGCACGCGAGTTTATGGTGTACTGTCAGCCGTTGATCAATGCACGCAACGGTACCTGTGACGGTATTGAGCTGCTGTTACGCTGGCACAATCCGCGTCAGGGATGGATCCCACCTGATGTGTTTATCCCGCTGGCCGAACGACAGAATTTAATCGCCCCACTCACCCGTTTTGTTATCAGTGAGGTGGTGCGGCATCTGGGGGATCTTCCGGCCTGTAAGTCGTTTCATATTGCCATAAATGTCGCGGCCAGCCATTTTCATGAGCGGGCAATTATCGATGATTTGCAGCGCCTGTGGTGGCCGGCGAATCCGAAACCTCAGCTTATTGTTGAGCTGACGGAGCGCGATTCACTGCCGGTGGTTGACCAGCGTGTGGTATCACATCTGCATAAGATTGGCGTAAAACTGGCTATTGATGACTTCGGTACCGGACACAGTTCTCTCTCATACCTGAAAACGCTGAGTCCGGACGTGCTGAAAATTGACAAGGTGTTTACAGCGGCGATTGGCACCGATGCCATTAACGCCACGGTAACCGATATGGTGATTTCGCTGGCGCAGCGGCTGAATATCAGCCTGGTGGCTGAAGGGGTTGAGACCGCAGAACAGGCCGCCTATTTGCGTGAGAAGGGAGTGGATGTGTTACAGGGTTACTTTTATGCGCGTCCGATGCCGTTAGGGGATTTCCCGGAGTGGCTGTTAAATCATGACGAGATGCTGGACGCCTGATGCGACCGGCCGGATAAAAAAGCCGGAGATGATCTCCGGCTTTTTTTTGCCATTAACGCTGATTAATTGTCTTCTTCATCATCGTACTCATCACGCTGTTTTGTGACGCGAACCAGGTCAATACGATAATCGGTGGCTTCAATAATCTGGAAGCGCAGCGGCAGCATCTCAATGACTTCTCCCGGCTTAGGCAGCTGGCCTTTCTGCTCAATCAGCAGCCCCGCCAGTGAAGCGTGATCGTCTTCCGGCCTGACCAGCTCCTGAGTATCCAGCAGCTGTTGCAGTGAGTGCAGATCTGTACCGCCTTTCACCAGCCAGCCATCACCATCGGCGATAATATCCGGCGTTTCATCTTCATCCGGGAACTCACCGGCAATGGCTTCCAGCACGTCCAGCGGAGTAATCAACCCCTGCACCACGCCAAACTCGTTGGTCACCACCACAAAACTGCCTTTAGCCCGACGCAGTACGCCCAGCAGGTTCAGCGGATCGAGAGTTTCAGGAACGATGATCGCCGGGGTTGCCGCTGCAAAGGTTGCCACATCAATGCCGTGATCCAGAGCCACCAGCAGCTCTTTGGCGCGCACCACGCCGATAATCTCATCCAGCTCACCGCGACACACCGGGAACAGGCTGTGCGGCGTATCCAGTAGCTGCATGCGGATTTCATCAAGCGGGCGCGTGGCATCAACCCAGGAGATTTCACCGCGTGGCGTCATGATGCTGCGTACCGAGCGTGAAGCCAGCGTCAGTACGCCGTTGATCATGTAGCGCTCTTCATCTTTAAACGCTTCCTGCGGCATGATGGTAGCCACTTCACTGCTCTCGCTGCTGTGATTCTCATTCTGGCGACGGCCGCCCATCAGGCGTTGAATCGCCTCGGCGGTACGTTCACGCATCGGACGCCGTGCCTGATGACGCATAAAGTTATGGCGCGCAATCTGGTTAAACAGCTCAATCAGAATTGAGAAACCAATCGCTGCGTACAGATAACCTTTCGGAATATGGAAACCAAAACCTTCTGCTACCAGGCTGAGACCAATCATCAGCAGGAAGCTCAGGCACAGCACCACCACGGTAGGATGCGCGTTAACGAAGTTCGTCAGCGGCTTCGACGCCAGCAGCATCACCCCCATCGCGATCACCACAGCGGTCATCATTATCGCCAGGTTATTTACCATGCCAACGGCGGTGATCACCGCATCAAGTGAGAACACGGCATCAAGTATCACGATCTGCACCACTACAGCCCAGAAACCAGCATAACCTTTGTTTCCGCCAGCGTTCATATCGCGGTTTTCCAGCCGTTCATGCAGTTCCATGGTGGCTTTAAACAGCAGGAACAGCCCCCCTACCAGCAGAATAAGGTCGCGGCCGGAGAAACTGAACTCACCAACGCTGAATAAAGGACGGGTTAATGTCACCATCCAGGAGATCAACGACAGCAGCCCCAGGCGCATTACCAGCGCCAGCGACAGGCCGATAAGGCGAGCTTTATCACGCTGCTTTGGTGGCAGTTTGTCTGCAAGGATGGCAATAAAGACCAGGTTATCAATACCCAGCACAATCTCAAGAACGATAAGCGTAAACAGACCGGCCCAGATTGAGGGGTCTAAGAGAAATTCCATGACAGACTCCGGAAAAAGGAACGGAAATTCGCAGCAAACGTTCGCAGGAACGTGCAGCGGGAATGATAACCAGTGGGATGTAAGGCGACGTCAGGCGACGTTAATAGCGATACCGGATAGCCCGGCGGCATAAATGAGCGACTTCGGTGACAGTCCATAGGGAGGGCTGAGGCCCGTTACTCCTGTATTAAAAAAGGATCACTACTTTATCAGGTGAAACATGCGCGTCAAAATATTTTCTTACACTCCAGAGACCTCACATCATTTTGTCCGAGGCATACATCAGCTTTATGTAAATCGTAATTAACTCTAAATAGCTGGGTACCGTCACAAAATTTATTTTTTCGCGTACTAAAATAATTCCCGTTACTACGCTGTGTGTTAAGACGCGTTGATACGTTCTCACCGCATTGCAGTAAAAGTTGGACCTTAATCACACTGAAGGCAATAGCATTCAGGTGAACCTCGCGCGGCTTGCAAACAGGGCCGTTGCCAACTGACACAGGAGGTAGCAAGTGACTATTGCTATTATGATTGGCACGCACGGCTGGGCAGCAGAGCAACTTCTGAAGACCGCCGAAATGCTGTTAGGGGAGCAGGAAAATGTCGGCTGGATCGACTTTGTCCCCGGAGAAAACGCCGAAACACTGATGGAAAAATATCAGGCCCGGCTGGATGGGATGGACAGTACGCAGGGAGTGCTGTTCCTGGTCGACACATGGGGAGGCAGCCCGTTTAACGCCGCCAGTCGTCTTGTTGTTGATAAACCAGGTTATGACGTTGTCGCCGGGGTCAATATTCCGATGCTGGTCGAAGTGCTGATGGCTCGCGACGATAATCCCGGCTTTGATGAACTGGTTGCACTGGCGGTGGAAACCGGGCGCGAAGGCGTCAAGGCGCTGAAAACCAAAACTCCTGAAGCTGTTCCTGCTGCTGTGGTAAAAGCTCCCGCTGCACCTCAGGCTCCTATGCAACCCGGCGATCATATGAAAATCGGCCTGGCGCGTATTGATGACCGTTTAATTCACGGACAGGTTGCCACCCGCTGGACGAAAGAGACCAACGTGTCACGCATCATTGTGGTCAGTGATGAAGTGGCTGCGGACAAGGTACGTAAAACGCTGCTGACTCAGGTTGCCCCTCCCGGCGTTACCGCGCATGTGGTTGATGTCGCCAAAATGATTCGCGTGTGGAATAACCCCAAATATGGCAAAGACAAAGTCATGCTGTTGTTTACCAATCCCACCGATGTTCTCCGCCTGGTTGAAGCAGGTGTGACAATCCCCTCGGTGAATATCGGTGGTATGGCATTCCGCCAGGGCAAAACCCAGGTAAACAATGCTGTTTCAGTCGATGCTAAAGATATCGAAGCGTTTAAAAAACTTAATGAACGCGGTATCGAGCTGGAAGTGCGCAAAGTTTCCAGCGATCAGAAACTGAAAATGATGGATCTGATCGGCAAGATAGCTCAGTAGCCCGTGGCCTGATGTTTCAGGTTGAACTCCGTTCTGGCATTAAAGAGGAAAAGTGTAATGGAGATTACCACGCTGCAAATTGTTCTGATTTTTATCGTCGCCTGTATTGCAGGTATGGGTTCCATCCTCGATGAATTTCAGTTCCACCGGCCATTAGTGGCCTGTACATTGATTGGCGCCGTTCTCGGCGATATGAAAACCGGCATCATCATCGGCGGTACGCTGGAAATGATCGCCCTGGGCTGGATGAACATCGGTGCTGCTGTTGCGCCAGATGCGGCACTGGCGTCTATCATCTCGACCATTCTGGTTATCGCTGGTGGACAGAGCGTGGGTGCCGGTATTGCCCTTGCTATTCCGCTGGCGGCAGCCGGCCAGGTGCTGACCATTATCGTTCGTACCATCACCGTTGCCTTCCAGCATGCGGCAGATAAAGCAGCGGAAAAAGGTAACCTCAGCGCCATCTCGTGGATACATGTTTCCGCCCTGGTATTGCAGGCAATGCGTATTGCCATCCCTGCCCTGATTGTTGCTGTCTCGGTCGGTACCAGCGTTGTTCAGGATCTCCTGAGTTCGATTCCGGAAGTAGTAACTAATGGTCTCAACATTGCCGGTGGCATGATCGTGGTTGTAGGTTACGCGATGGTCATCAACATGATGCGTGCAGGCTATCTGATGCCGTTCTTCTACCTCGGCTTCGTCACTGCGGCGTTTACCAGTTTCAACCTGGTAGCTCTGGGTGTGATTGGTGTGGTTATGGCCATTCTGTATATCCAGCTGGCACCTAAATATAACCGTGTTGCTGGAGCTCAGGCCTCAGGCCCTGCGCATAACGACCTTGATAACGAACTCGATTAAGGAAAGGTGAGAGAAATGGTTGATACAACTACAACGCAGAAGAAATTAACACCTGGCGATGTCCGTGGTGTGTTCTTACGCTCAAACCTGTTCCAGGGTTCGTGGAACTTCGAACGTATGCAGGCGCTGGGTTTCTGCTACTCAATGGTACCGGTGATCCGCCGTCTCTATCCGGAGAATAACGACGACCGTAAGCAGGCGATTAAACGCCACCTGGAGTTCTTTAACACTCATCCGTATGTTGCAGCCCCGGTGCTCGGCGTAACCATGGCAATGGAAGAGCAGCGTGCCAACGGTGCGGCCATTGATGATGCCGCAATAAACGGTATCAAAGTGGGGTTAATGGGGCCGCTGGCTGGCGTCGGTGACCCGATCTTCTGGGGAACGGTGCGTCCGGTGTTCGCCGCTCTGGGTGCCGGTATTGCCATGAGCGGTAGTCTGCTTGGGCCGCTGCTGTTCTTTGTGCTGTTTAACCTGGTGCGTTTGCTGGTACGTTATTACGGTGTCGCCTATGGCTACCGCAAAGGTGTGGATATCGTCAGCGATATGGGCGGCGGCTTCCTGCAAAAACTGACAGAGGGGGCCTCTATTCTCGGCCTGTTTGTCATGGGGGCGCTGGTCAATAAATGGACACATGTTGACGTGCCGCTGGTGGTTTCGAGGATTACCGATCAGACCGGCAAAACCACGGTTACTACCGTGCAGTCGATTCTTGACCAGCTGATGCCGGGCTTAATTCCACTGCTGTTGACCTTCGGCTGTATGTGGCTGCTGCGTCGTAAAGTGAACGCGCTGTGGATTATTATGGGCTTCTTCGTAATAGGTATCTTCGGCTACTGGATCGGCCTGCTGGGCGTTTAAAGTACTGTTCTAATCATTTTCATCCCGGGGCCAGCTCAGTCTGGCCCTTTTTTTGGACTCTGCTATGTTGCTGACTGACTACCTGATTGTACTGTTTATAGTTTTGATTTTACTCTATGCGATCTACGACGAATTAATTATGGATCGCCTGCATGGCCCGACCCGGCTTAAAGTTCTGTTGCAGCGCCGCAACAAGCTCGACAGCCTGATTTTCATCGGCCTGCTGCTGATATTGCTCTACAAGAATGTCAGTGAACAAGGCCCGCAGATTACCACCCTGTTGCTGATGGCTCTGAGTGCGCTTACTGCGTGGTTGTTCTGGATACGCGCGCCGAAACTGCTGCTTAAGCAGCATGGCTTTTTCTACGCTAACGTTTTCATTCCCTGGGAGAGGATTAACGCCATCAATTTGTCTGAGGATGGCGTACTGGTGATTGCCCTGGAGAAACGGCGATTACTGATCCACGTTCGTCAGCTCGACGATCTGGAGAAGATCTATCAGGTTATGCTTGAGAGTCGCTAATCTCGTTGGGCGCAGCACTTTCACTTTCACGCTGCCATTCACGCTGCCAGAGACGTAAAGTAAAGTCGGTTTCACAGTTGAACTGTTCAGTGGTAGCGAGAATTCCCCATACTTCCGGGCGGGCGCGCCAGGCGAAAGGAGTCATCTGTAACAGTGCGGCAGACTCCTCGCTGTTTAACGTCATCGGATAACTCAACTGCTGTTCTTCCATCAGCGTAAAGCCTGGCATCTGTTCCGGCGTGGTATCGTGCAGCTGCACATCCTGATAAATCAGCGCCTTGAACTGCATCAAATGACGTGGCCCCGGGGTTACTGTCAGTACATAGCCCTGTGGCTTCACCACTCGCGCCAGCTCCTCCGCCTTGCAGGGCGCATAAATGCGCAGCACGGCATCAAACTGATTATCGCTGAACGGCAAACGATGGCTTGAGGCAACGCAGAACTCCACGTTCCGATAACGCTTTGCTCCGGCACGAATGGCAATTTTAGCCACATCCAGCCCGTAAACGATCGCCTCGCCCTGCTCTTCCAGACGGCGGGCAACTTCATGGGTGTAATACCCTTCTCCACAGCCAATATCTAACACGCTGACGGGAGGCGCTGGCAGAACCCGCATCAGCAGATCGCACACCTGCTGCTGCAACGGCTGATAATGACCTGCATCGAGGAAGTTACGTCGCGCCTGCATCATATCCGCACTATCGCCGGGTTGTCTGGAGCGTTTATGCTGTACCGGCAGCAGATTAACGTAGCCCTCTTTCGCCTGATCAAACTGGTGCTGGTTTTCGCAGCTATAGACACGCTGGTTAAGCACCAGCGGTTGCTGGCAGAGGGGACACTGGTACGACATAACAACACTCCATAAACAGATGACGCGGCAGTTTACTGCAAAGCACGTTGAAAATCCCGCGGACATGATGCAAAAAAGCCCCGTCATTTCTGACGAGGCTTTAGTATTCAGATTTCAGCCTGGATTACACGCAGGGCGGCAATGACAGGCTCAGATCGAAAATTAGATAGCGGTGACGTTCACAGCAGCAGGGCCTTTCTGGCCGTCCTGAATTTCGAACTCAACGTTCTGGCCTTCAGCCAGAGTTTTGAAGCCATTACCCTGGATTGCAGAGAAATGTACGAATACATCTTTGCTGCCGTCAGCAGGAGTGATGAAACCAAAACCTTTAGACTCGTTGAACCACTTAACCTGACCTTTAATCTTTGCCATTTTGCAAATTCCTTAGAGTGTTTATTCGCCCGTGGGCTTTACGTACAGAAAAACCAGAGACATTACTGCATGAGGCACTAATTAAGGCTCGGCAAGGAAGCGGTATTCAACGTCAACGTCTTTACTCAGAACTTCTTTACTCAAGATGCCACACATAAACAGAACTGTACCTCGTTTTACCCGAATGTTTTATCACATATCCGTTAATTAATGGCAAGTCATTTTTAAACAGATATAGAGATGTCGCACACATTTGAAACGATAGCCGGTACAGATTGCACAATCATGCATGTTGCGCCATCAACGATGAACACATTTTCACCCTGCAGAACCATTTTCATCACCTGTAAGTCTGGGGATATTTTAAACCGCAGACGGCATGAAGTCTATGCTGTTACTGCGTAATCCTTATATTTTGCAGCGAATTTATTGCATAATTATTGCAAAGCTTTGAGGGAAATAATGCTTGATAATCAGCCATAAAAAGAGATAAGCACTGAACACTCTGTACAAAATGACGCCATTAGCGCCACTTTATAATTGTATTGCACCAAAAACAGGAAAATGCTTATCCCTTTGCCCCATTTAAAAGCATTGATCTGAACACATGTATTATCATGGCCAGATCAATCTATTTGATTATTAGATCCCGTTCTCTTAATTTGTATCGCGATATAAGAAAATATGGTTAGGATTAGTCCTGGTTGATATTATTCAGCATCATTTGGCCGCCGATCTTCCACGCCTTAAAGCGAGTGAAATCCAGCCCGGCAGCCTGCATAGCCTGCTCCAGCACCTGCGGTGGTTCATCCAGTGACTCATCAGCAAGCTCGAATACCCCCCAGTGGATGGGGATGGTCACTGGCTGCCCGATGGCCCGGTGTAAAGAGACCGCCTGGTCAGGATCCATGTGCTGGCCCTGCATGAACCATTTTGGTGCATAAGCGCCTACCGGCAGCGCCGCGAGTGTAAATGGCCCTAAGCGACGGGGAATTTCCAGTAAATCTTCCGCATATCCACTGTCACCGCTAAACCAGAAATTTAGCGTTGCGTTTTGTATTACCCAGCCACACCACAACGAGCGGTTGCGATCCCAGAGCGTGCGCATACTCCAGTGACGTGCAGGTACCGCATGAATGGTCAGCCCTCCTGCCTGCGTCTGCTGCCACCAGTCCAGCGCCACAACCTGATGCGCACCGATGCGCCGGAACCACGCCTGTAATCCCAGCGGCACCACAAAGGTAACGTCAGGAAAACGGCGCAGGATTTTTTTTATCGTCGGGCGGTCAAGATGATCATAATGATTATGAGAAATCAGCACCACATCCAGCGCAGGCAAGTCATCAATTGCCAGGACTGCGGGGGTTCTTCGCTGCGGGCCGAGAAAGCTCAGTGGAGAAGCACGGCGGGAGAGCGCCGGGTCAATCAGCGTATAGCGCCCGGCGTTACGCAGAAGTACGCAGGCATGACCCAGCCACCACACGCTATCCTGACTGCCGCTGAGGTCAGCCGGCTGGCACCATTGACGGATAAATTGTTCATAGCCCTGAGCGGGTGGATGCGGCAGCCCCTGCTGTTTACGTTCCCGCCGCCAGCGCTTGAGATCGCCGTTTTCACGCAGGTCTGGCGTAAGGTTTTTAAACCCCTCCGGGGTGTGGTGAGGTTGTGCAGGGTCATACCAGGGATTCTGCCAGGCCATAGGCGGCTCCATTAATCGTTTAGCGCTCCGGAATCAGACGGGTAAAATCTTTATCCTCACTCTCATCGCTGGCCTTTGCAGCCTGCTCTTTACCGGCGACAGCGTCAGTCAGACGGCGCAGCATGATATTTTGACGCTTCTGCTCATCAAGCAGTGCTTCCAGTAACTGAATTTGCTGATTAGCTTTTACGCTGGCCCGGTTGACAAAAAACCACGCCACCAGCCCAATAATAACCAGCGCCACCGCCACACTCATTGAGGCGATATCCATCGCCCCTGTTGTCATTTCGTTCATACATGCCTCAAAGCTAAAATGGGCTACCGAAGCACGGTAGCGCCGCGGAGATGATTTTACCTGCTCGAGCGCCAAATGATAGCTGCATCACAAAATAGTCAGACTGCCATCAACTGAGATGATCGGCGGTTTCAGCATCGTCTTATCGATTTTCGTACCCGCTGCCCACATGCTGTTATCATAAGCGCGGGCAGTGAGGACACCGCCTGAGAAATAATAAGGGGATACAAATGAAGTTTTTACTACGTATCATTGCATTGCTGGTCATCATCTGGCTGGCTATGCTCTTAACAGGCTATGGCGTCCTGACAGGAAGTAATAAAAATGTCGCAGGTATGGGATTACAGTGCCAGTATCTGACGGCGCGTGGCATGGTGATTGCGCAGTATCTGCACACAGATAGCGGCATTATTGGTGTAACGGACTGTCCTCTGCTGAGGAAAAGTACGGAAGTCGTTGATAACTAGCACTTATGCGGGCCGACGCAATGTCGGCCCGTACTGTCAGAAAGGATAACTGTGGTAGCCCATCTGTTCAGAGATGGTTTTCGCAGCCTGATGCAGCATGGCAACATAATCTTTTTTATGCTCTTCAGAGAAACGAATGGTCGGGAAAGAGATACTTAAACCGGCAATCACCACGCCAAAGCGATCGAACACCGGCACAGCGATACAGCGCAGCCCCTCTTCCTGCTCTTCATTATCCTCACCGTAACCCTGAGAACGAACCTGATCCAGTGCCGGTAACAGGGCAGCGGCGCTATCAAGCGTCCTGGGTGTACTGCGGGTGAATTCAACACCGGCAAGAATCTCTTCAACTTCAGCACGGTCACGCCATGCCAGCAGCACTTTACCAATGGCGGTACTGTGCAGCGGGTTACGACGACCAATGCGCGAATACATACGCAGGTTGTATAAAGAATCCACCTTATGGATATACACGATGCTGTCTTCTTCCAGCGCACCAAGGTGAATGGTCTCTTTGGTCTGACGCGAAATATCACGCATCTGAATATCCGCGCTGCGGATCAAGTCAACATTCTGTAACGCCTTCGCGCCCAGCTCGAACAGCTTCAGGGTCAGGGCATATTTCTCTGACTCACCTTCCTGCGATACATAGCCCAGAGTTTTCATGGTTTGCAGGAAACGGTATACGGTACTCTTCGACATCATGACACGCTGTGAAAGCTCGGTAATACCGATTTCTCGCTCCTCGCCCAGCGCCTGCAAAATGCCAAATACTTTCATGACCGAAGAGACGGAATCTGGTTGTTTATCGGAATCGGCACTGCTCATGTTTTACCTTTTCTGTTTTATAAAAAATGGAACGCTATTTCCAGTATACGTACCCCCCCGGCGCTGTGCAACGACCAGCGGCTTATGGCGGACACATCCGCTGATAGTTTTCAGCCGGTTACCGACTGGCAATAATTATTAAAACCATTAGCATGATGATATTCGCCCTTCTGACTATTTTATTATCATGCCTGCTGAAACATCGACTGACGGTTTACCGCTACCCCAGCGCTATGGGGCAATTGTGGCTATTGCGCTCGGCATTACCGTTGCCGTGCTCGATGGTGCGATCGCTAATGTCGCCCTCCCGACCATTGCCCGCGAACTGCACGCCAGCCCGGCACAATCAATCTGGATTGTGAATGCCTACCAGCTGGCGATAATTGTTTCGCTGCTGTCACTGGCTTTCCTCGGAGATATGCTCGGCTATCGCCGCGTTTACCAGTGCGGCCTGGTGGTGTTTACCTGTACCTCGTTATTCTGCGCACTCTCCGATTCACTGACCATGTTAACCTTTGCTCGTGTGCTGCAAGGTTTTGGTGGGGCGGCACTTATGAGCGTCAATACCGCCCTGATACGAATAATTTATCCTCAGCGCTTTCTGGGACGGGGGATGGGGATTAACTCACTGATCGTCGCCGTCTCCAGCGCCGCAGGCCCCACCGTCGCCGCCGCCATTTTATCTGTCGCTTCGTGGCAGTGGCTGTTCCTGATTAATATCCCGGTTGGCATTGCCGCTCTTTTTCTGGCTCTGCGTTTTCTGCCAGACAATCAGCAAAAGTCCAGGGGGCAACGCTTTGACATTATCAGCGGCGTAATGAACGCCCTCACCTTTGGCCTGCTTATCTCACTACTCAGCGGCTTTGCTCAGGGTGTAAACGGCAGAGTGTTGCTGGCGGAGTTACTGTTGCTGCTGGTGGTGGGTACGCTCTTTATTCGCCGTCAGCTGCGCATGACGTTTCCGCTGCTGCCGGTGGATCTGTTTCGTATTCCGCTCTTTGCACTTTCGATTGGCACTTCGGTCTGTTCTTTCTGCGCACAGATGCTGGCGATGGTTTCACTGCCGTTCTTTTTGCAGGGCACGTTAGGGCGTAGTGAAGTTGCCACGGGACTGCTGCTGACGCCGTGGCCGCTGGCCACTATGGTGATGGCACCGATTGCTGGCAGGTTGATAGAGCGCATTCATGCCGGGCTGCTTGGAGCCATCGGACTGGCGATGTTTGCCAGCGGGCTGTTCGCGCTGGCGCTACTTCCCGCCAGCCCGACAGACGTGGATATTGTCTGGCGCATGATGCTGTGTGGTGCCGGATTTGGTCTGTTTCAGTCACCGAACAACCATACAATTATTACCTCAGCCCCGCGTCACCGCAGCGGCGGCGCCAGCGGAATGCTGGGTACCGCACGGCTGCTTGGGCAGGCCAGCGGTGCCGCGCTGGTGGCACTGATGTTTAATCTTTTCAACACGCAGGGAACCCACCTTTCGCTGCTGCTGGCAGGCAGCTTCGCTACCGTAGCAATGCTGGTAAGCGCTTTACGTATCACTCAGCCGCGTAACCTGTCAGCATAAAAAAACCCGCCGAAAGGCGGGTTTTTACTTTTACAGAATGGTGATTATTTCAGGTATTCACCGGTACGCAGCGCTTCAATACGTTTATCCAGCGGCGGGTGAGACATAAACAGCTCACTCAGCGACTTGGATTTACCATTAATGCAAAGCGCCATCATACTGCTGGCTTCCTGCGGCTCGTAGCTGGTTTTCAGACGCTGCAACGCAGCAATCATCTTTTCACGACCGGCAAGACGTGCCGCACCAGCATCTGCATGAAACTCACGGTGACGTGAGAACCACATGGTGATGATGCTGGCAACGATACCAAACACCAGTTCAAGCACCATTGAAACCGCGAAATAAACCAGTGGGTTCCCGTTACCGCTTCCCTCTTCATCGCGGTTGCCTGACATAAAGCCTGCGGCCAGCTGCGCCAGAATACGCGAAATAAAGATAACGAAGGTGTTCACAACACCCTGAATCAGCGTCATCGTAACCATATCACCATTAGCAATATGGCTGATTTCGTGTGCCAGCACCGCTTCTGCTTCATCGCGGCTCATGTTCTGCAACAGGCCAGTGGATACTGCCACCAGCGAAGCATCACGACGGGCACCGGTGGCAAAGGCGTTGATATCAGGCGCATGGTAAATAGCTACCTGAGGCATAGCGATGCCCGCCTGCTGCGCCTGGCGCCCCACGGTTTGCATCAGCCAGCGTTCGGTTTCGTTACGTGGCTGCTCAATGACTTCACCGCCAACGGAACGTAACGCCATCCACTTCGACATCAGCAGTGAAACAAACGCACCGCCGAAGCCAAACAGACCCGCCATAATCATCAGGCCCATAACGCTGCTTGACTGGATCCCTGTCAGGCTGAGGATCAGCCCGAAAACCACCATCACCCCAAGGTTGGTTAGCAGGAAAAGAGCAATACGCATCATATAATTTATTCTTCCTCAGTTATTCCGCTATTCGCGTAACACCATCGTAAGGTCAATACTGCACTTTTCAAGCACTCTTAATCTTTAAGTGTCTAAAAAGACATAACTTTACAATTTGTCTTATTTTTTAAACCACATAGAACGAGGTAAAAAAAAGCACAGCGGATGCTGTGCTTTTTCGGTTAATTTGCCGCTGCCGGTGTTGCTGGCGGCTGCTGTTTTTCAAGCTGCGCGAGGTCTTCAGCAATCTTCACCGTTTCATCAAGATACGGATCCGGCTCCTTGTAATCCTTCGGCAGATCGTCAAGTTTAGCCAACGGTTTCTTCCCTTCGGCTTTCAGGCGCGCGTTAATACGCTCCAGACGCAGAGCATCATCCTCATGGTTCTCTTTCTCACGCTCGGCAAGATTGAGGGAGATGATATTGCGCTTATCTTTATTAGCATTAAAGCGGGCAATATCTTTGATGATGTACTGGAACTCAGCATCCTTAGCAATGCGATCCTGATGGTCTTTCAGCAGCTGCGGTAAGAACGGTTTAATATCGCCTGTTTTCACGTAGGTTGCAGCTTTAACGCTGTCCCACGGTAAGGCGTTATCCTCGAACTTCTCACCGGTTTCTACCGCTTCCACACCGGTTGGCATCAGCAGATCCGGGGTTACCCCTTTACGCTGAGTGCTGCCGCCGTTGATACGGTAGAACTTCTGAATAGTGTACTGAACAGAACCCAGCGCTGGCCACTCAGGACGCAGCATCTGATCGTAGATACGATTCAGGGAGCGATACTGCTGCACGGTGCCCTTACCAAAGGTAGGCTCACCCACAATCAGCGCACGGCCATAATCCTGCATAGCAGCGGCAAATATTTCAGAAGCCGAGGCACTGAAACGGTCAACCAGCACCACCAGCGGGCCTTTATAATAAGTCACACCGTCGGTGTCGCTGTCCTGACGGATCTTGCCATTATTATCGCGCACCTGCACAACCGGGCCGCTCGGGATAAACAGACCGGAAAGCGATACGGCTTCCGTCAGCGCTCCGCCGCCGTTGGTACGCAGGTCAATCACGATGCTGTCAACGTTTTGCTTTTGCAGTTTTTGCAGCTGCACTTTTACGTCATCAGTCAGCCCGACATAGAAGCCTGGAATATCCAGTACGCCAACTTTCTGTTTGCCGACGTTATGCACGGACATTTTTACCGCGCGATCTTCCAGACGGATTTTTTCACGCGTCAACGTAACGGTACGGGTTTTAGTCCCTTTACCGGCAGGCAGAATTTCCAGCCGTACTTTGCTGCCTTTCGGGCCTTTAATCTGCGCTACTACATCATCCAGACGCCAGCCGATTACATCAACCACAGGCTTGCCCGGCTGACCAACGCCGACAATACGATCGCCAACGGTAATGGTTTTGCTCTTAGCGGCCGGTCCGCCTGCCACCATAGAGTTGATGACGGTATAGTCATCATCCATTTGCAACACAGCACCAATACCTTCCAGGGAGAGGCTCATTTCGGTGTTGAACTGCTCGGTGTTGCGCGGTGAGAGATAGTTCGTGTGCGGATCAATTTCATGCGCAAACGCCGTCATTGCCAGCTGGAACACATCTTCACTGTTGCTCTGCGCCAGGCGGCGTATCGCGAACTGATAGCGTTTGGTGAGAACCTCGCGGATCTCTTTCTCATCTTTACCGGCCAGCTTGAGGCTCAATTCATCGTATTTGACTTTAGCATCCCACAGGGCGTTCAGCTCTGCGGTGCTTTTAGGCCACGGTGCTTTGCTACGATCGATATCGATGGTGTCGTTGCCGGTGAAATTCATCGGCTTATTCAGCACGGATAACGCGTACTGATAACGTTCAAATCGGCGTTTTTGCGTCAGATTGTACAGATCATAAAACGCCGAAAGCTGGCCGCTTTTAAACTCTTCGCCCAGCGTAGTTTTCTTGTCCGCATATTGCATAATATCCGACTCCAGCAGCACATTGTGGCTGTAGTCGAGCAGGTTCAGATAGCGGTCAAAGATTTTAGCGGAAAAATCTTTGTTGAGATCGAACTGGCGATAATGGGATCGGGTAAAACGGGAGGTAACACGCTCACTTACCGTGGCATGCTGTGCTTCCTGATGTAGCTGCGGAAGTTGATCGGCACGCGTAATAGCGTCGGCCGCAAAAACATTGCCTGCGATAAACAGGCCCGCAATCATGGTGCTTTTAAAAAGAGTGTTCATGCCCTGATTAGCCTCCGTATCAGAACTGCAAGTGTTCTGCGCGTACTATCATTGCCAGGCCGGAAGCTAACTGAACCCGGACGCCATCTTTGGAAATTTCCAAAATGGTGGCATCCATCGCACTTTTACCTGCGGTCACTTTAATGCTCTGGCCTACTTGCAACGCTGATGTGTCGGTAACCGGTTTGCGTGGCTCCGGCTGTGTTTCTACACGAGGTGTGGAAGAGCCTGTTTCGGCCTGAGGGCGTGCAGGTTTGCTACGCACTTTACGTGGCTGCTCACCCTCTGCCGCAGGTTTACGAACAGGTTTACGCGGACGACGCGGAGCAGTTTCTTCACCTGCTTCACGCTTTTTCGCCTGCTGCTGTTCGCGCTGTGCCTGCACACGTGCTTTCGCTTCTTCAAGCTGTTTGCGCGCATGTTCTACATGCTGTTCGTCAAGCTGACCACAGGCATTGCCATCAAGGTCAACACGCGTCGCACCAGCTTTGATGCCATAAAGATAGCGCCAACTTGAAGTATACAGACGCAGTGCGGAGCGAAGCTGAGTTTTACTCAGACCCATTTCGCCCTGCACGCGGTCGACTAAATCTTGAAAGATGCCGATTTTAAGCGGTCGTGCTTCCCCTTCTGAGCTAAAGCATTGGGGAAAACGCTCTGCCAGAAAGGCGATGACTTCTTTGGTGCTATTCAACTTAGGTTGATTTTCCATGAAATTTCCTGATTACAACGGGTTTGCCAATCAGCGCGGGCATGAACAGGCGTCATTATAATGACACCATCAGCAAATGCTACGTGATCCAGCGCTTTAGGTGCGTTTCATGTGAATAAATTTTTCCACATCCGATCCGGCAAGCACCTCACAAAGCCCGTCCGTCAACGCTTTTAGCCCCGCTTCATCCTCACTGTCAAAGCGGTTGTATTCCACACTATCAATATCCAGGACACCGATTACACTGCCGTTAACCACCAGCGGCAACACAATTTCTGCATTGCTGGCAGCATCGCAGGCAATATGTCCGGGGAAAGCATGCACGTCATCTACACGCTGTACGGTGTTCTCCGCCACGGCGGTTCCGCAGACACCACGTCCAACAGGAATACGCACGCAGGCGATTTTTCCCTGGAACGGGCCAAGCACCAGCGTCTTTTCTTCCGTTAACAAATAAAACCCTGCCCAGTTAACCCCATCAAGACGTTCGTATAAAAGCGCGCTACAATTGCCCATCGCCGCGAGAAAACTGGTTTCGCCGCTGAGTAATGCACGCATATCACGATTGAGGTCGGTATAAAATTCTGCTTTTGTCATTGTTTAACCATTGTAGAAACGATGACGACACAGCAAAGCCTGCATCGCCCGATAAAATTAGCATTAAAAAACCAGCGGGCAAGATGATTCAATCTATTAGTTACTATAACCTTAGATGTATCCGAATACTGAAGCATGGCTATACTGAGTCTTGCTCTCATGGCGTTAATCAGCCTTAACCCTGCCCTCCACCTGCGCTGTGTGGGCAAAAGCACGATCGGGAATATGAAAATACACGCCATAAGTCATGCTCTGCCACAGGCACGTTATCAGCGATGCCCCCAATGTGATACCCTTTTTTCCTTACCAGATGTGAAATCCCGCCAGTCTGCACACTGCCCTCGCTGCAATGCGCTTATCCTTAACGGGCGCGACTGGTCGATGACGCGACTTTCGGCAATGGCCATAACCATGATGGTGCTGATGCCGTTTGCATTTAATGAGTCGCTAATGTCTGTGCGTCTGCTGGGAACTAATATTTATGCCAGCCTGCTTGGGGGCATTATGCAAATGGCGCAGCAGGGGGATGTTATCACTGCATCGATGGTTGCCTTCTGCACTATTGGCGCACCGGTTACGCTGGTAGCTTCTATTGCCTATCTCTATTTTGGTGAAAAACTGGGTATGAACCTGCGCCCGGTGCTGTTAATGCTTGACCGCCTCAAAGAGTGGGTGATGCTGGATATTTATCTGGTCGGCGTGGCTATCGCGTCAATTAAAGTCCAGGACTATGCGAGCATTACGCCAGGCATCGGGTTAATAGCCTTTATTTCATTGACGATTCTGAGCCTGTTAACGCTGATTCATCTTAACGTTGAACAGCTGTGGCATCGTTTCTACCCGCAGCCGCACCCCAATGTTCCTGTTGCACAGCTTCAGGTCTGCCTGAGCTGCCACTTTACCGGAGTTGCTGACGATCGCGGCCGCTGCCCGCGCTGCCATACCCCTCTGCGTTTTCGCCGCCACTTCAGTCTACAAAAATCCTGGGCGTCATTGATTGCGTCGATCGTACTGCTGATCCCTGCCAACCTGCTGCCAATTTCAATTATCTATCTCAATGGCGCTCGTCAGGAAGACACGATTCTCTCAGGGATCCTTTCGCTTGCCTCCGGTAATATTCCGGTGGCCGCAGTGGTGTTCATTGCCAGTATTCTGGTTCCTTTTACTAAGGTTATCGTATTACTGACGCTGTTAATCAGTATTCATTTCAACTGCGAACAGGGTCTGAAAACCCGTATTCGCCTGTTGCGCGTGGTCAAGTGGGTTGGCCGCTGGTCAATGCTTGACCTCTTTGTTATTTCGTTAACCATGTCACTGGTCAATCGCGACCAGCTGCTGGCTTTTACTATGGGGCCCGCTGCCTTCTATTTCGGTTCAGCGGTCATACTTACTATCCTCGCCGTTGAGTGGCTGGATAGCCGTTTACTTTGGGATGCTCATGCAACAGGAAACGCCGACTACACCGACTAACGCACGCATAAAAAACCGGCGCAAAATATCCCCGTTTTGGTTGCTGCCGTTTATCGCCCTGCTGATTGCAGGCTGGCTGATCTGGACAAATTACCAGGAACGCGGCACAACGGTAACCATCGATTTCGCCACCGCTGATGGTATTGTGCCAGGCCGTACGCCGGTGCGCTATCAGGGGGTAGAAGTCGGCCTGGTACAGGGAATCAGTATGACTGACGACCTGCGCACCATTAAGATCAAAGCCAGTATCAAAAGTGATATGAAAGGTGCACTGAGGGAAGAGACTCAGTTCTGGCTGGTCACGCCAAAAGCCTCCCTGGCGGGTGTCTCAGGCCTGGACGCGCTGGTGGGGGGTAACTATATCGGCATGATGCCCGGCAAAGGGGAGCCACGGGAAAACTTTGTCGCACTGGATACCCAGCCCAAATATCGCCTTAACACCGGTGAGATAATGATCCACCTTCATGCTCCGGATCTGGGCGCACTGAACAGCGGCTCGCTGGTCTATTTCCGCAAAATCCCGGTCGGACGCGTCTATGACTACAGCCTGAACTCCGGCAATAAAGGCGTGACGATAGATGTGCTGATTGAACGTCGCTTTACCAACCTTGTAAAAAAAGATAGCCGTTTCTGGAATGTTTCCGGCGTAAAAGCTGATGTGGGTCTTAGCGGGGCGAAAGTCCAGCTGGAGAGCCTGGCTGCACTGGTTAACGGTGCTATCGCTTTCGACTCACCGGAAGCATCCGAGGTGGCGAAATCCGAGGACAGCTACTCCCTCTACCCTGACCTGGCGCAAAGCCAGCGCGGCGTGATGATCTCCCTCGACCTGCCGGATGGTAAAAACCTGAAGCAAGGCAGCACTCCGCTGATGTATCAGGGGCTGGAGGTCGGTATGTTGACAAAAATGACGCTGCTGGATAATGGAAAAGTCAGCGGTGAACTGACCCTGGATCCCTCCGTTACCGGCCTGATGCGCACGGGAACCCGCATTGAAATGCGCAGCCCGAAAATCAGCCTGAGCGATACCAGCCTCAGCAGCCTGCTCACGGGAAATACGCTGGAACTGATCCCGGGTGAAGGTGCGCCTGAAAGCCATTATGTGGTTCTGCCGAGTAATGAATCGCTGTTACAGCAGCCCAATGCGCTGGAACTCACTCTTACTGCGCCGGAAAGTTACGGCATTGATGCCGGGCAGCCGCTGATGCTGCATGGCATGCGTATCGGGCAGGTGATCAAACGTACCCTCAACGAGAAAGGCGTGACCTTTAAAGTTGCGGTCGCGGCTGATTATCGCCAGCTGGTGCATGGCGATAGTAAATTTATCATTAACAGTCGGCTTGATGTAAAGCTGGGCATTGACGGCATGGAAGTGCTGGGTGCAAGCGCACGTGAATGGGTCGATGGTGGGATCCGTCTCGACCCCGGCAGCAAAGGCGTGGTGAAAAACAGCTACCCGCTGTATGCCAATAGTGAAAAGGCCGAAGAGGGGATCATCGGTGATACTCTGCCAACCACCCTTACCCTGACTGCCAGCAGTTTGCCCGATATTCAGGCGGGCTCGGTGGTGCTTTACCGTAAATTCCAGGTGGGTGAGATTGTTAGCGTAACACCACGTACCGATGCTTTTGACGTTAACGTGCACATCAAACCTGAGTACCGCCGTCTGCTGACGCAAAGCAGCGTGTTCTGGGCCGAAGGCGGTGCCCGGGTGCAGTTGAACGGCAGCGGTCTTACCGTACAGGCATCGCCGCTTAACCGGGCCCTGAAAGGTGCAATCAGCTTTGATAACCTGAGCGGTGCTGGCGTGGGCTTAACCCGCCAGGATAAGCGCGTACTGTATGATTCAGAAACGACTGCACGCGCCGTCGGCAGCCAGATTACGCTGCGCACCTATGATGCCAGCAAACTGTCTGCCGGTATGCCGATTCGCTATCTGGGCATCACTATCGGGCAGCTGGAGTCGCTGGCGCTGGGGCCTGACAACAAACAGGTCATCGCCAAAGCGGTACTTTATCCGGAATACGTACAGGACTTCGCCCGCCTGGGTACACGCTTCTCAGTGGTTTCGCCGCAGATTTCCGCTGCGGGGGTTAATCATCTTGAAACGCTGCTTCAGCCTTATATTAACGTCGACCCCGGCAAAGGGCGCGGCCAGCGCAGCTTCGAGCTTCAGGAATCAACCATCACTGACGCGCGCTACCTGGACGGCCTTAACGTGGTGTTAGACGCACCGGAAGGCGGCTCTCTGTCTGTCGGTACACCGGTGCTGTTCCGCGGTGTAGAAGTGGGCACCGTAACCGGCACCTCGCTTGGGGCTATGGCAGATCGTGTGCAGATAACGCTGCGTATCAGTAAAAAATATCAGCATCTGGTACGCAATAACTCGGTGTTCTGGCTGGCATCTGGCTACAACCTGAAATTTGGTCTGATCGGTGGCGTCGTAAAAACTGGCACCTTCCAGCAATTTATTCAGGGTGGGATTGCCTTTGCCACGCCGCCAACGGTTCCTCTGGCTCCGCAAGCTTCTTCTGGAAAACACTTCCTGTTAGAGGATGAAGAGCCGAAAGACTGGCGTAAATGGGGCACTGCCCTGCCACAGTAAATATCGTAAAACACTAGCGGTGCCTTATGTTGCGACATAAGGCACCAGCTTTACGCCCTGACGCTAACAGGAAAAATTTAAAAACATTAAAGATCTTATTTTTTCCCCTCACCATCAGCATGCTAAACTTGAGGCTCATTTTCCCCCCTGGATTTAGCCTGTGTCTCACTCTTCCCGCGTGTATTTTCCGCAAGCCTTTCTCGATCAAATGCAGCTGTTACTACCAGATATCACCGAATACGAGCGTTTCCTCGCGATCAGTGAAAAACCCTTACGCCGCAGCCTGCGCGTGAATACCTTAAAAATCAGTGTCGCGGACTTCCTCACCTTGATAGCACCTTACCAGTGGGCGTTAACGCCGATCCCCTGGTGTGCCGAAGGATTTTGGATTAGCCGGGACGATGCCGATACGCTACCGCTGGGCAGCACAGCCGAACATCTCGCAGGGCTATTCTATATTCAGGAAGCGAGTTCGATGCTGCCGGTCAGCGCACTTTTCCACGGCGATGCAGCCCCCGAACGCGTAATGGATATGGCGGCAGCACCAGGTTCGAAAACAACGCAAATTGCTGCCCGTATGAATAACGGCGGTGCCATTCTCGCCAATGAATTTTCGGCCAGCCGCGTCAAAGTCCTTCATGCTAATCTCAGCCGCTGCGGGGTTAGTAATACCGCGATGACCCATTTTGATGGGCGCGTATTTGGCCCGGCACTTCCAGAGTGTTTTGATGCCATTCTGCTTGATGCTCCCTGCTCAGGGGAAGGCGTGATCCGTAAAGATGCCGATGCCTTACGCAACTGGTCAGAAGCCAGCAACGCCGATATCGCCGCTACGCAGCAGGATTTAATCAACAGCGCGTTCCATGCCCTGCGCCCGGGCGGTACGCTGGTTTACTCAACCTGCACAATGAACCACACTGAAAATCAGCAGGTTATCACCTGGCTGCTGGAACAGTATCCGGATGCCGTTGAAATCGAACCGCTTGACCAGCTGTTTCCAGGGGCACAGCAAGCCGCCACCCCGGAAGGTTTTCTTCATGTGTTTCCGCAGATTTTCGATAGTGAGGGCTTCTTTGTTGCCCGTCTGCGTAAAACAGCCAGTGTTCCCCCACTGCCTCAGCCCGGCTACAAAGTGGGGAAACCTCCGTTCAGCCCGCTGAATCGCAAGCAGCAAGAGGAAGTGATCGCGGCAGCGACGCGTTCAGGACTGCACTGGGGAGATGAACTGGCGCTGTGGCAGCGTGATAAAGAGCTGTGGTTATTTCCACGTGCTATTGAGGCACTGCTTGGGCGCGTACGCTTCTCACGTATAGGCCTGAAGCTGGCTGAGACCTTCCCTAAGGGCTATCGCTGGCAGCACGAAGCCGCTATTGCTTTGGCCGATCCGGCCTCATCCCATGCCGTTGAACTAAGCAGCAGCGAAGCGGAAGAGTGGTATCGCGGGCGGGATATCTATCCTGAGCGTGAACTGCCCGCCGATGAGCTGATTATCTGCTATCAGCAGCAGCCTGTCGGCATCGCTAAAAAAGTCGGCAGTCGCATAAAAAATAACTATCCGCGAGAGCTGGTACGCGACGGTAAGTTGTTCAGTATGTAAATCACGGGCGGCTTCGCGGAGCCGCCCATTACTGTGACTGGGCACTCATTTTATTCCACCCTATATTGAGGCGTGGTTTATAGAATTTGGGTTAAAGTGATGACTTCTGACCTTCACGGATATGAAAGCCATGAGTAACCGAGCGCAGTTTTATCTGACACTGGTACTGATTACCGCAGGCAGCCTGTTAATTATTGAAGTCCTGGCGCGGCTGGTTCATCTGTTTATCGTGGGATAGGAGAACTGTCGGGCAAAACGTACGAGGGCCATAACAGCCCCGGTAACTGAATTATTTTAATGCCCGCGGGTTTTTACGCAGTGAGGCACTCCAGCTAAAATCTTTCACTTCACTCTCTTTAGCCGCAGAGGGTTTACGCGGTTTCTTTGCCATTACTACTTTGCTGGTTTCACGCACTACGCGCTCTTTCATCACCAGCCGCTTGGCTTCTTTGAGAATCTCTTTCTCTTCTTTCTTACTGGCTACGTGACTCAGTTTATCGGTCAACGTTTTAACCCGCTGCTCCACCAATACTTTTTCATCGTCCGTAAACTGGTCGATGGAAATTTCTTTCTCGCTTTTCATGCAACAGGCTCCTGGCCAGTCTTCAACGCTACGGGTATCCGCGGCATCGGGCCATCTATCATCGTAAAGCTCTGAGCGGTTCAGCACAAGTCACTATGGTAGAAAGTAAGTTTTGTTATTAAATGGCAGATCGCGTTCAATGCGTCTCTGCCGGATAAAATCATGATTAAAATCAGTCACCCAGCTTATGTTTATTGCTCTTCCAGGTACGAACATGCAAACATGGTACCTGAATGATAATCAAGGACTCAGCGCGCGCTGAGAGTCAAGGAGCCATAATCATGTCCATCAGCGATCTTTACACCTTTGCCCCCCTGTTCCGTATTCGAGGGGATATCATCACCAGCGTCAATGATGCTTACGGTGAAGTGACAGTGATCGATAACAAACATTTCCGCATCATGAGCTTTGACCGTGTTTTCGAGCAAAGCAAAATGCAGATCAGCGCGCCCTGGCTGCCGGTACATAATTATATCAGCGCGATGCTGATGTCCGTTGCGCTGACACCAGCCAGTCAGGTCATGGTGCTTGGCCTGGGCGGCGGCTGTCTGGTACGGGCACTGCACGCCCGTAACACAGAGATCGCCATTAACGTCGTGGAACTGCGTGCGGCGGTTCTCTGTGTTGCTCAGGTCTATTTCCACCTGCCTATGAGTAACTCGATTCACTATCAGGTCGGTGACGCCGCGCAGGCCGTGGCCAATGATGACGGCAGCCGCTACCACCTGATTTTGTCCGACCTCTACTCCGCCAACGCCATCGCGCCGCTGCAATCATCAGCTGTATTCCTGCGCCACTGCGCCGCAAAACTGCGCGATGACGGCTGGCTGGTGCTTAACCATTCAGAACAGCCAGAGAACATCTCACAATTCTCCCAAACCCTGCTGGAACTCTTCGCTACTGTTCTCTACTGCATCGCGCCTAGCGGAAACGTTGTGGTTTACGCCAGCCCTTCCCGGATTGCTGCTACTCTTCCTGAGTTGCAACAGCGGATGAAAGAGTGCGGCAGCGATTTTGACACTGATTTTGCGCCGCTGGCACAAAAACTGGCTTACTGGCCAGGCAGCCAACGCTAAATAATCTTTACCTTTATCAGGTTTAAATGCCCTCCCGTATTGCTGGCAGACCGCGCGTGGTCTACTTTTAGCGCGTAAAGAGATTTAGTTAATAACAGAGAAGATAAAATGATCATTCAGGGCATCAGTAAGGGATTCTTTATATTTATACTGGCGATTACCACGCTGGCTTTTCTCCACATCCTGGGACCTTATTTTTCCGCTATTCTTTGGGCCGCCATTCTGGCGATTATTTTCCATCCGCTGAAAACTAAAATCAGAAACTATCTGGGTGACAGAAACGGTCTGGCGTCACTGCTGACACTGCTGGTCATCTGTCTGATTGTGTTTATCCCACTGGCTGTTGTCGCTTCATCACTGGCGGTAGAGTTTAATGAACTCTACCATCGGTTACAGGGTAACCAGACCGAGCTTACCTCTGTCGCAGCGAGCGTGGTGAATCATCTGCCGGAATGGCTGCGTCACTTCCTGGTTGAAAATAATATGAATGATGCCAGCGCGATTCAGGAGAAACTTTCCGGCGTGGCAATGAAAGGCGGCCAGTTCTTTGCCGGTAGCCTGATGATGATTGGTAAAAGTACCTTCAGTTTTACCATCGGGTTTGGCGTCATGCTCTATCTGCTGTTCTTCCTGTTGAAAGACGGCGCGTACCTGGTGGGGCTGACGCTGGATGCCATTCCTCTTTCGCAGTTTGTGAAACAGCACCTGTTTGTTAAGTTTGCCGCCGTTTCCCGCGCCACGGTAAAAGGCACCGTGGTGGTGGCGGCTGTTCAGGGTGCGTTGGGTGGCATTGCATTCTGGTTTGCTGATATTCAGGGCAGCATTTTGTGGGGGTCACTGATGGCCTTCCTGTCGCTGATCCCGGCGGTTGGTTCAGCAATTATCTGGCTACCGGTGGTGCTCTATTTCTTCTTTACTGGTGCGATGGTAAAAGGGCTGGCGCTGACCTTCTTCTTTGTGGTGGTTATCGGTCTGATCGATAATATCCTGCGTCCGCTGCTGGTCGGGAAAGATACCAAGATGCCGGACTATCTGATTTTGATTTCAACTTTGGGCGGAATGGAAATTTATGGTCTGAATGGCTTCGTCATTGGGCCGCTAATTGCCGCACTGTTTATTTCCTGCTGGAACCTGCTCTCCGGTAAAGACCATAAAGGTAATACCGAGCAGATTGATGCTGACTTTATAGAAGAAGGTCAGATTCATCAGGAGAATCAGGAAAAAGAGCAGCAGGAAGAAAAAGAGAAGCAGGAAAAAGAGCAGCAGGCATAAATCATAACGGGGCTGATACAGGCCCCGTTTTTTATTCTGTCATGCTTAAGATGCGCATCGCGGCGGCTACTGCTGTCGTGCTGCATACCTGTGGTTCCCGTACCACACCACCGCAGCACCCATCACCATCGCGACGATAACGTAAGGGATCTTATCCTCTTCCGTGCCCCCTATTCCGCCTGCTGAGAGAAAATAGAGCCCGGCGACCAGCGAAAGAATCACTTTCTTAGCACCACCCATCGGCTTAATACAGATACTGCGTACGGCCCATGCCCCTATAACCAGTCCCAGCAGACCTAACATCGTTCCCATCACAACGCCCTTTTATAATCTGATTATTGATCGACACTGGCGTAATACACCGCAGACGGCAAGCCGTTGATGATACTGCGTTATGTCAGGGGTAAATGCAATAAGGGACAGGGAAGCACCTACTGTACGGAGTTCACAATTTTTGCCAAAAAAAGACCAAAGACGATTCCTGTCTTTGGTCCAGGGAAATGGCTCTTATTCAGAGCCGTGCGCTAAAAGTTGGCATTATTGCAGGCGTTACGCCTTGCACTTTAAAAGATAGACCAGTTAAAGGGGTTTTCCAGCCAGCGGATGGCCAGATAGTAACTGATTGTTAGCATTGTGATCGCGGCGGCAGAAACGGACAGTACGGAGTTTTCAGGAAATAATGGGAGCGAGGCGGACTGGCGTACCGGCTTGCGGGCACGCCAGGGTTACAGCATTAATTACAGAGCTTTTCTGCGCGGGCAATAATCGGTGCAAGGCTCTTTTTCTGGCCCGGATGAGCAGGATCATCAGCCAGCATTTTCTCGACAGGAACGCCTTTCATCTGCCCGGCCTTCACTTTAGCTTCCGCTTCAGCATTGAGCGGATACTGCACCAGTGTTCCGTCGTTGATGGCAAACAGGACGTTACCCTTTTCACAGCTCAACATCATCTCTTCGCGTGTGAAAGGCCAGTTTTCCTTGCCCATATCAAAACGACTGACGGTTTCGATACCGGCCATTGCACTGCTGCTGACGCCGAGTGCGATACATAATAGTGCCATCTTTTTCATCTTGCTCTGTACCTCAAACGATAAAACACAAACTAAATTGGGATAAGCTAAAACCAGACGCCCGCTCACGAAGGTTCGAGTATGGCAAACACAGCAACCACCAGCAGAACCAGCGCCGCCAGCCCGATTTCAACCAGCGTACTGTTAATAAACTGCTGCTGCGCCAGTGCTCCGCTGCGCTGAAAGCGCGGTACCAGCCAGTAGCGGTTGAACAGCGCGATGCCCATCATGATGCCAACCAACAGGGTTTTTAGCACCAGCAGCTGGCTGTACAGACGAAAAGTGACGGGCGGCCAGCCCAGCAGCAGTAGTGCATTCACTGCGCCGCTCACCAGTACCAGAATCACTGCCAGATGGCCATAACGCGAAAATCGCATCATGGTGCTGATAGCATCATAACGGCATGCCGGGTTACGGCCAGCCAACATCAAAAAGATCATCGGCAGCAGGCCCCCTGCCCAGAAAGCCGCACTCAGCAGATGCACCATCTGGTTTGTGCGCTGAAACACTCCGCCCCAGCCATCCAGCATCGCCGCATGCCCGGTAAAAGCCAGGCCAGCAAGCTGCATCACACCGCACAGCAACAGGGTTTGCTGGCGCTGGTGGCCGCGCAACAACAGTGCCAGACAACCTGATACTGCCAGCGCCAGCTGCCACTGCCAGGCGTATCCGAACTGAGTCTGTAACACCGCCAGCCAGACCTCGCTTTGCAGCGTATCCCGCCAGCCGTCACCCATCTGCCCGGTCTGTGCTGCCAGCAGCATTACCGCACTGAACAGCGTCAGCCAGACGCTGACCTTCATTAATGGCATCAGGCGGCGGGTCAGGCTGTCACGATAGCCCTTCGGGGCTAGCAGCACCGGGTAGACACCCGCCCCGACCAGCGACATCAGGGCGCAGAAATGCAGCCAGCGGCACAAAATATAGAAACCAGTCAGCGACATATTACTTCACGCTAAAGGTGTAATTCCCTTTGGTTTTATGACCGTCTACTGAGAGTACATGCCATGTCACCTTATACTCTCCGCTGGTCAGCGGCTGCTTAAACTGCACACGCAGGGTGTTGTGCTGTTGAGGATCGCGTGCGGCTTTGATCTGCTCTACCGGTTGTTTATCTGTCCGGCTGACATCCACGCCGCTGAAAGCAGGCTCAATATCTTCACTGAAGGTGACAGTCAGGGACTCGGGCCATTCACTGCCGGCTGGATTTACCGCCGTGTACTGACTTTTCAGGTGAGCATGTGCGGAAACCTGTTGAGTAAACAGCGCTGCCAGTAAGAAGCCGGAAACCTTGAAGAAATGTCGCATAAATCGCTATTATCCTTAACGAGACGCAGCGCCTTGCTGCCTGAGGCCGAAAGAATACTCTGCTTAAAAACGGGTGTCGAGGTGATAACAACTATCAATTGGCCCCCAAACTTGCTAATCAGTGCCTTCTGCATTATTTTCTGCCACATACTACGGGGGGAAATACCATGAGCTACAACCTGGCTATATTGCCGCAGGAAGAAAAAGACAAAGTTAATGTAGATCTGGCTGCAGCCGGAGTGGCATTCAAAGAACGCTATAATATGCCGGTTATCGCCGAAATGGTGGCTCGTGAACAGCCGGAAGCCCTGCAAGAGTGGTTCCGGCAGCGTCTGACACACTATCGTCAGGCCTCAATGTCGCTCTCTCGCCTGCCGTATGAACCTAAGCAAAAATAGGGGCTTGTGTTTTTTTCCCGCTTCGGTTGAGATAAGGGCCTTCCCTTACTTCTAATGGTGGGATTTCTTATGTCCAGCTGGACTATCGCGGCAGCACAGTCAGGTTCTCGTCCGGGTGATATCGACTGGAATATCCAGCATCATATTGAATTTATTCATCAGGCTGCGGCGCGTGACGTCGACCTGCTGATGTTTCCTGAACTTTCCCTGACGGGCTATGAACTTCCGCTAATGGCTGAACTGGCGCTCTCGCTCGACGATCTGCGTCTGCAAACTTTTGCTATTGCGGCACAGCAGCACCAGATGGGCATCAGCGTCGGTCTGCCGTTGAAGGCGGAGGATAATGTCCGGCTCTCCGCATTAACGTTTCTGCCGGACGGTACCCGTATTGCCTACAGCAAACGTAATCTCTACGGTCCGGAGAAAGATATTTTCACGGCTGGCAGTACGCTGCCGATGTTCGGCTATCAGCATCATCAGGTAGCGTTAGCCATCTGTGCCGATATCAGCGTTGAAGCCTATGCGCGTGATGCCGCCCAGCGCGGTGCAGACCTGTATGCCACCAGCGTGCTGGTCTCAGAACAGGGTTACGAAGCAGACTGTAGCTATCTCGCCCGCTGGTCGCGCGACTATCAAATGGCAGTGATGATGGCAAACCACGCCTGGCCTACTGGCGGCTATCTATGTGCGGGAAAAAGTGCCTTCTGGGATCCAAATGGTCGCCAGGTGATTCGCGGGGGCGAAGGCGAACAGCTGATTATCGCACGACGAGACGGTAATCATTGGCAAGGGGAGATGCTTTCGTTACCCTGCCCCTCGGTTATTTAAACGGGAGAAGGTATGTTACGCGTTATAGACACGGAAACCTGTGGCCTGCAGGGTGGTATTGTCGAAGTGGCATCGGTGGATGTGATCGACGGAAAGATCGTCAATCCGATGAGCGATCTGATCTCCCCCGACCGCCCTATCAGCCATCAGGCCATGGCGATCCATAAAATTACTGAAGCGATGGTGCAGGGAAAACCGACCATCGAGCAGGCAATTACCCGCTATCACGGCAGTCCTTACTATGTGGCGCACAATGCCAGTTTTGACCGTCGTGTACTGCCGGAGATGCCCGGCGAATGGATCTGTACTATGGCCCTCTCCCGCCGTCTGTGGCCGGGGTTGAAATACAGTAATCAGGCGCTGCGCGAATCATTACAGCTGGAAGTCACTCCTCCTGCGGAACTCCATGCTCACCGCGCGCTGTATGACTGCTACGTTACGGCGGCGCTGCTGATACGGATTATGTCATTTAGCGGCTGGGATGCGCCGGAGATGATTCGCCGCATTGAGGTGAAGGGATCGTATAACACCTTCCCGTTCGGCAAATATCGCGGGCAGAAAGTGGATGATGTGGCGAAGAAAGATCCGGGATATTTAAAGTGGATGTTGAAAAATATCACGGATCTGAAGCCCGACTTACGCAGTGCAATGCAGCGGGCGCTGAGTGCGTCGGATTAAACTGACTTCTGCGGTAACAGGCCGCTGGCAAGGGCTATCAAAAACGCATACTCCAGCGCTACCCCTTCGTAAGCTTTGAAGCGCCCTGATTTGCCGCCGTGACCGGAATCCATATCTGTGTGCAGTAACAGCAGATGATCGTCGGTCTTCAGTTCGCGCAGTTTCGCCACCCATTTTGCCGGCTCCCAATACTGTACCTGGGAATCGTGCAGACCGGTGGTGATCAACAGATGCGGATAGTCCTGTGCCGTGACGTTGTCATACGGGCTGTACTGCCTGATATAGTGATAATACTGCTCATCAGCGGGGTTCCCCCACTCATCATACTCTCCGGTGGTGAGTGGAATAGTTTCATCCAGCATCGTTGTTACCACATCAACAAACGGCACCTGTGCTACCACACCATGAAAACGCTCCGGCACCATGTTGATCACCGCTCCCATCAACAGGCCGCCTGCGCTCCCCCCCATCGCGTAGACTTTTTCCGCATTACCGTACTTTCTTGCCACCAGCGCATTGGTGGTATCAATAAAATCGTTGAAGGTGTTCATTTTATTCAGCAGACGGCCATCGTCGTACCACTGCTGGCCCATCTCACCGCCACCGCGAATGTGGGTCAGGGCAAAAACAAAACCGCGATCCAACAGGCTGAGACGGCTGGCGCTGAAATCCGCATCCATGCTGCTGCCATAGGAGCCGTAGCCGTAAACCAGCAGCGGGTTGGTTCCCGGCTGATAGCTGTCTATGCGATAAACCAGTGACACCGGCACGTCCACACCGTCACGCATGGTGATCCAGTGGCGTTCACTGCGATAACAAGCTGCATCAAAGCCTTTCACTTCAGTCTGCTTCAGTACCTGCCGCTCACCGGTATCCAGATCCAGCTCAAACAGCGTATCCGGCGTGGTCATCGACGAGTAGCCGTAACGCACTTTACTACTTTCAGGCGTCGGGTTATGGCCGATCCAGGTTACATATGCCGGATCATCAAAGGCGATGCTGGTGCTCTCTCCGCTCTGCCAGTTGATCTGACGCAGACTGGTCAGCCCCTGCTGGCGCTCCTCAACCACCAGCCAGTCCCGGAACAGTGTGTAACCTTCCAGCACGATGTTATCGCGTGGAGCAATCAGCGGCTGCCACTGCGACTCGTCGGCGCTGTCGCTGCGATAGAGTCCGAAATTTTTACCTTCACGGTTTGAACGCACATAGAAGTGGCCCTGGTAGTGATCGACGCTATATTCATGATCTTTACGGCGTGCAGAGAAGAGCTGCGGCTGCGCCTCAGGCTGAACAGCATCCAGCAACAGGATCTCGCTGGTGGTGCTGCTGCCCAGTGCAATGGCGATAAACTCTTCCGAGGTGGTTTTGTAAACGCTGACATAAAAGGTGTCATCCAGCTCTTCATAGACCAGCCGATCCTGCTGCTGGGATGTGCCGAGCGTATGCCGCCAGACCTGATAAGGCAGCAACGTTTTTTTGTCCTTCAGCACATAGTAAAGAGTTTGCGAATCACCGGCCCACGTCATTGCCGAAGAGACACCCTCCAGCACTTCCGGATACCACTCCCCGCTGGTCAGATTACAGAAGCGAATGCCGTAAACGCGGCGCGAGAGGAAATCCTCAGCCACGGCCATAATCTGGTTATCAGGGCTGATCGCCACACCACCCAGGGTATAAAACTCATGGTCAGCCGCACGCAGGTTGCCGTCCAGCAGCGTATTCCACGCCTCCGGGGTTTCCGTATCGGCTGGCTGACGGGCATAAATGGTGTATTCATTACCCTCTTCATAGCGGCTCTGATAGCGATAACCTTTTTTGACATACGGTACTGAATGGTCACGTGCCGGAATGCGCTCGATAATCTCCTGCAACAGTTCTGCCTGTAACGCCTGCTGCGGCAGAAGCTGCTGCTGACAGTAATCATTTTCAGCCCGCAGATATTCCAGCACTTCTGGTGCCTGGCGTTCGTCGTCGCGCAGCCAGTAATAGTTATCAATGCGGGTCTCGCCGTGCAGCGTCATCTGGTGGGGAATTTTCTTGGCTTTTGGAGGTGTCATAGTCTCTTCGCAGTTGCTGTGCCTGCTGTAAGGTTGGCAGCAACCCGACTGATTAACAAGCCGTTATCGTTAACCGACAGTAATTTTTAACCGGAAGTTTTTACACAGGCGATATACCCGGCATGAGGTATATCGCCTGACCGGAATCAGGCAGTAATCTTCTGCTTCTCCGCACGAATATCAGTTTCAATGGATTGGCGCACGTCCAGAGGGATCTTCAATGCATCGCCCAACGCCTGCAAATAGCTGCGCTCCATAAAGTGATCGACATCAATGACAAGGTTGCTAAGGAAGTAGACTTCCAGCGCCTCCTCCTCATTTTTTACATCAATCGCCAGCTTCTGAGGGTCGAGCGGTGAATCGATGGCGCGCTGCACCAGCTGCTCCCCCTGCGCCCCTAAACCGGACTGGCGAATATGTTCATCAATGGCCTTACGTTCTTCGCTGTCGATATGGCCATCACTCTTGGCGGCAAAGACCAGCGCCTCAATCAGCCGTTCAGCACGGCGATCCACCGGGGAGCTCTGCTGACCGAACTCTGGCTGATCCTGATGAGTTTCGCTCACCCGCTGTTTATATTTATTCCACAGCAGCGCACCCGCTGCGGCACCGCCGCCGATGATCACGGCATTTTTACCGTACTTCATCAGCAGATTACGCGAAGATTTGCTGGCAATCAGCAACCCTGCCAAGCCGCCAAGTGCGCCGGGGGCAAGCATTTTGCTTAATCCTTCGCCACCCGCTGAAGATTTACCTGCTTTGCCTAAAACCGTCTGAATCTGTTGCAGCCAGTTGCTCATTGTGAATCCTTCATTAGCGGAAAACTCCACAATAAAGCAGCCCGCGTCAGGAAACGTCAAAGGGTGAAAAGGCTGTAAAATTTCGCACAATCCATCATAACCAGCAAACAGATATCATCCGTTCAGTACGTGTTTATTTGTGAGATACGCAACTTGTCTCTACCCTCAAAGGGCAAACCACAGAGGAGGTAACACACCGATGGCATTTATAGACAACCCGTTATTTATTAATACCATCCTGCTTGGCGGCAGCAGCGAGGAGAAATTACATGCGGCCGCAGCGGCAGGTTTTAATCAGGTTGAGCTGTGGCAGCAGGATGTGGCTGAAGCGACGGGTGATGACGCAGCGCTGGCAGATCTCTGTCAGCAGCTTTCTCTGGGGCTGACGGATTACCAGGTGCTGCTGGATTTTGACGGTGCACCAGCGGATCTGCGCGCAGATAAACGCCGGGAGGCATTGCAGATGATGACAACGGCGCAACGTCTGGGGGCATCGACGCTGCTGGTACCCGCCTCTACCCATCCACAGTGCTGCGTTAACCGCATTGATGAGGATTTGGGGTGGCTGGTGAATGAGGCGGCAGATCGTGGTCTGCGTGTGGCCTATGAAGCAATGGCCTGGAGCACACATATTAATAACACAGCACAGGCATGGCAGCGCATACAGAAAATTGATGCCCCTAATCTTGGGCTGGTGGTGGATGCTTTCCATATTTTTGTGCGCCAGAGAACGCTGGCTGACCTCGCCGGTATTCCGGCAGAGAAGATTTTTTTGGTGCAGCTGTCAGATTTAGATTATCAGCCCGATGCCAGGCATCTTATCGATACCGCCCGTCATCACCGGCTCTTGCCCGGCGAGGGTAAATATCCCCTGAAGGATTTATTGCAGCATTTACAGCAGATAGATTATCGTGGCCCGCTGGGGCTGGAAGTGTTTAACGACCAGCGCCATGCTGCTAATCCCCTTATTACGGCAAAAGCAGCGATGGCGTCACTACGCGGGCTACTGTAAGACTGGTACAGATTATACTGCGCGCAACCTGGCCTCGGCAGACTCTTCGCTGTCATCAGCGGCACTGTGATTTTCCGGCAGCTTGCCGCTGCGCAGGATCTGTTGCAGAGCGTCTTTATTTTCTGCCATAAACATACCCAGAGCTTCACCCTGCTGTTCTTCAATTTCAAGCGGGCTGGCAATCAGCCAGTCAGCAAAAACTTCTGCCAGGTCGAGCATTTTGTCGTAAGCATCCGCTTCTTTTTTACTGGCAAATGTCATCTTTTCCTCACCTTTTCTGACGACAACGTATTTGATTTCAACAGCCATGGTTTTTGTCCTGTTTACCTGTATTTTTATACAGTGTATCAGCGTCGGTTTTTTGACTCAAGTGTAAAGTGCGGGATGATCACGCAAACGTTTTCGTTTATACTGCGCGCGTTTTTTCAATCCATTCAGGTAGAGATTATGACAACTCTTGGAACTGCGCTGCGACCTAATGCTACACGTGTCATGTTATTAGGATCGGGTGAACTGGGCAAAGAAGTAGCACTGGAATGCCAGCGTCTGGGTGTGGAAGTGATCGCCGTGGATCGCTATGCCGATGCCCCGGCAATGCACGTTGCCCACCGCAGCCATGTGATCAATATGCTGGATGGTGCAGCCCTTGCCGCTCTGGTTGCTCAGGAAAAACCTGACTTTGTGGTACCAGAAATTGAAGCTATCGCCACCGATATGCTGATTGAACTGGAAAAGCAGGGCCAGCACGTGGTGCCGACCGCGCGCGCCGCCAAACTGACTATGAACCGTGAAGGCATCCGCCGTCTGGCCGCTGAAGATCTGGCGCTGCCGACTTCCAGCTACCGCTTTGCCGACAGCCGCGACGCTTTCCTTGCCGCCGCTGATGAAATTGGATTCCCGTGCATCATTAAGCCGGTAATGAGCTCATCCGGCAAAGGACAGAGTTTTATTCGCGAAGCTTCACAGCTGGATGCCGCCTGGGAATATGCACAACAGGGTGGCCGTGCCGGTGCCGGTCGGGTGATCGTCGAAGGGGTGGTAAAATTTGATTTCGAAATCACTCTGCTGACCATCAGCGCTGTAGATGGTATTCATTTCTGTGCGCCTATCGGGCACCGTCAGGAAGATGGCGACTACCGGGAGTCATGGCAGCCGCAGCAGATGAGCGAGCTTGCCTTACAGCGTGCACAGGAGATAGCTGAGAAGGTGGTGAGCGCCCTCGGCGGTCGCGGGCTGTTTGGCGTTGAGCTGTTTGTCTGCGGCGATGAGGTGGTATTTAGTGAAGTGTCGCCACGCCCTCACGACACCGGCATGGTAACGCTGATCTCACAGGATCTTTCTGAATTTGCGCTGCATGTGCGCGCTTTTCTCGGCATGCCTGTTGGCGGCATCCGCCAGTATGGCCCGGCGGCATCAGCGGTGATCCTGCCGGAGCTGGAGAGCAGCAACGTGCAGTTTGCTAACCTTTCAGCGGCCGTTGGTGCAGGACTGCAACTACGTCTGTTCGGTAAGCCTGAGATCCAGGGTAAGCGCCGCCTTGGCGTGGCACTGGCTACGGGCAACAGCGTTGACGAGGCGGTAGAGCGAGCTATCAGCGCCGCAGCCAGCGTTAAAGTCAGCGGCTGAACACGGTCGATCCGGGGCGGTGTCTGCCGCCCCTTGTCATTTAGCGCGCCCCGGCCACCGCTTCCTGCGCCAGGCGGGTAATACGGTCATAGTCCCCCGCTTCCAGCGCATCAGCGGGTACCAGCCACGAGCCGCCAATACACAGCACGCTTTTCAGCGCCAGGTAGTCACGATAGTTGGCAGGTGAAATACCGCCGGTCGGGCAGAAACGCACCTGTGGGAATGGCCCGCCAATCGCCTGTAAGGCTTTGACACCGCCATTAGCTTCAGCCGGGAAAAATTTAAACTCACGCAAGCCGTAATCAAGACCGGTCATCAATTCTGACACGGTGCTGATACCGGGGATCAGCGGTACAGAACCATCCACCGCCGCTCTCAGCAGAGGTTCAGTCAGGCCTGGGCTGATAATAAACTGCGCACCGGCATCGGTGACTTCTTTTAACTGCTGCGGATTCAGTACGGTGCCGGCACCGACAATCGCTTCAGGAACTTCTCTTACCATTGCTTTTAATGCATCCAGCGCACATGGCGTGCGTAGGGTCACTTCCAGCACGCGCACACCGCCTGCTACCAGCGCTTTGGCCATGGGTACGGCATGCTCCAGCTTATTCACCACGATAACCGGCACAACCGGGCCGGTTTTCAGAATCTGTTCAGCGCTTGTTTTCCAGTTACTCATCAACGACGTTCTCCTGTCTGGCCTGCCTTCCGTCCTGGTGGAGCGTAGCAGGCAATAGTGACGCCCACGGCGTCAGGAAGTGATTGCGCGTTCTACCATACAGGAGAATTGCTGCGAGCGTCTATGCGATCATGATGTTTTTTAAAATGCAGGTTCATTTTTTATGAAGCCATATTTTGGGGGTGAAAAAGCTCTGACTACTGAGGCCGGAAACGCTTGCCAGCGTCATCATGTAGTTAACGGATTATCACGCTATAAAAAGGATTACATCCGAAGGATCAGGCAAACAGCCTGCAATGGCGGCGGGTGATATTTTATCTGACGTTAGCGGCGAATGTCCTGCAACACTCGCCGCTACTGTTAAAACGAACGGTACGGGATGCCGTTTCAAGTACCTCGCCAAAACCTGCCAAAATATGGTGCGGGTTTATTAGCGCTGATTTAGCAGAGAGCTATCAGCGCTAATGCGGGCTTATTTTTTCCGGCAGTTTAGTTTACTTATTCAAACTCATTCCACGAGCGGCCATCGCGGGTGATCATCGCAACAGAGGCCACCGGCCCCCAGGTGCCTGCCTGATAAGGCTTAGGTGGTTCATTATCCGCTGACCATGCCTCCATGATGGAGTCAACCCACTTCCAGGCCTCTTCCACTTCATCACGACGCACAAACAGCGCCTGAATACCACGCATGGTTTCCAGCAGCAGGCGCTCATAAGCATCAGCCAGATGCGACTGGTTGAAGGTTTCTGAGAAGCTCAGATCCAGCTTAGTGGTTTGCAGATTATGTTTGTGATCCAGCCCCGGCACTTTGTTCAGGATCTGAATATCCATGCCTTCATCTGGTTGCAGACGAATGGTCAGTTTGTTCTGCGGCAGTTCCTGCCAGGTCTCTTTAAACAGGTTCAGCGCCGGATTTTTGAAATAGACCACGACTTCTGAACACTTGGTTGGCAGACGTTTACCGGTACGCAGGTAGAACGGAACACCCGCCCAGCGCCAGTCGTCGATATCAACCCGAATAGAGACGAAGCTTTCCGTAGTGCTCGACTTGTTTGCCCCCTCCTCTTCCAGATAGCCAGGAACTTTCTTACCCTGAACAAATCCGGCAGTGTACTGACCGCGCACGGTTTTTTCCCGCACGTTGGTATGGTCGATACGGCGCAGCGAACGCAGCACTTTCACTTTTTCGTCGCGGATGCGGTCAGCAGAGAGATCTGCCGGCGGTGACATGGCAACCATCGTCAGCACCTGCAACAGGTGGTTCTGGATCATATCCCGCATCTGGCCCGCTTTATCGAAGTAGCCCCAGCGCCCTTCGATACCCACTTCTTCTGCCACGGTGATCTGCACGTGGTCGATGGTGCGGTTATCCCAGTTAGAGGCAAACAGCGAGTTAGCAAAACGCAGTGCCAGCAGGTTAAGCACCGTCTCTTTACCAAGATAGTGGTCAATGCGGAATACCTGATTTTCTTCGAAGTATTCACCCACCTGGTCGTTGATCTCTTGTGAGGTTGCCAGAGACGTGCCCAGCGGTTTTTCCATCACCACGCGCGCAGGCTTGGCGTTGAGCTTCGCCTGGCCCAGTCCCTTACAGATGGCACCAAAGGTGCTTGGCGGCATGGCAAAATAGTTAATCGTTACGCGTTTTTTCTGGTCGAGCATTTTACCCAGACGAGGGAAATGGCTGCTGTCAGTCACGTCCAGGTTGCAGAAATCGAGGCGACTGCTGAGTTTATCCCACAGCGTTTCGTCGATTTTCTCCTTCATAAAGGTTTCCAGCGCCTCACGCACCACTTTGGTATAGGCAGCCTTATCCCATTCCGCACGGCCAACGCCGATAATGCGCGAATCTTCATGGATTTGACCGGCTTTTTCCAGCTGATACAGTGAGGGCAACAGTTTCCGGCGTGCAAGATCGCCTTTGGCACCGAAAATTACCAGATCGCATGCCTGGGCTGTTTGTGTAACCGCCATTTCATTCTCCTCGTTGCAGGATTAGCCTGTCCCTGAAATTCCGTAGTCGGACAGACTCTTATTGTAATTTTGTTTCAATACAATGTACTGCTTTTGCCTGCTCCTCGTAAACCAGGGGAAGCGACTGCGGCACAATGTATTCAATCAATGGCTAATTTAGTGGCAACCTTCATCGCATCGCCACCAGATAGTGCGTAATTTTTCATCATTTTTGCTGCTATTCTTACCATAATGAAAATCAGACACAGCTCAAACTCTGACAAAAAATGTAAAGTAATGTCGTCATGCTACTGCCACCAGGGCTGTAGCGCATTGTATATTCTCTACAAAATGACATCGATTTCTCCTTTGATTGAAATCGTCAGAATGTATTAACGGGTAACCTAATGAATATGCTGGAAAAAATTCAATCTCAGTTGGAAATTCTGAGCAAATCAGAGCGTAAAGTTGCCGACGTCATCCTCGATTCCCCTACCGTCGCCATGCACTCCAGTATTGCCCTGCTGGCCCGCGCCGCTGGCGTCAGCGAACCAACGGTTAATCGCTTTTGTCACCGGCTAAAAACAAAGGGTTTTCCTGATTTCAAACTGCAACTGGCACAGAGTCTTGCCAACGGTACGCCTTACGTCAGCCGCAACATTGAGCATGACGATACCGTCGAGTCGTATTCAGGGAAAATTTTCGAGTCGGCGATGGCCGGGCTTGACCGGGTTAAACAGAGCCTGGATATCAACGCCGTTAATCGTGCTGTCGACCTGCTGACTCAGTCCAAAAAAATCGCTTTCTTTGGTCTGGGTGCGTCAGCGGCGGTAGCACACGATGCAATGAATAAATTTTTTCGCTTCAATGTGCCGGTGATCTATTCCGATGATATTGTGATGCAGCGTATGAGCTGCATGAATAGCGGTGAAGGCGATGTGATGGTGCTTATATCACATACTGGCCGCACCAAAAATATGGTCGAACTGGCGATGATGGCCCGGGAAAATGATGCGACGGTGCTGGCAATCACCTCCCCCGGATCGCCTCTGGCGCGCGAGGCCACACTGGCCCTGACGCTGGACGTTCCTGAAGATACCGATATCTATATGCCAATGGTTTCCCGCCTGGCGCAGCTGACGCTGATTGATGTACTCGCCACCGGTTTTACCCTGCGTCGCGGGCCGAAATTTCGCGACAATCTTAAGCGTGTCAAAGAGGCTCTGAAAGAGTCCCGGTTTGATAAAAGCCTTCCGGTTTCTGCCCTGACTGGTCAGGAATAGTTATTTTTAACAGGTCATAGCGGTTTGGGTCGAATTCATCCGCCCCATATCATATAAATAGAGATACAGCCTAAGTAGTGCTTGCTCCTGCAACACCACTCTCAAAGACAACGGAGTTATACATGTCAAGACGTCTCAGAAGAACCAAGATTGTAACTACACTGGGGCCCGCCACCGATCGCGATAATAACCTTGAAAAAGTCATCGCAGCTGGCGCCAATGTCGTTCGTCTGAACTTCTCACATGGCACACCAGAAGATCACCAGATGCGCGCCGACAAAGTACGTGAAATTGCCGCCAGGCTGGGCCGGCATGTGGCGATTCTGGGTGACCTTCAGGGGCCAAAAATCCGCGTCTCGACCTTCAAAGAAGGCAAGGTATTCCTCAATATTGGCGAACGTTTCCTGCTGGACGCCAGCCTGGGTAAAGGCGAAGGCGACCGCGAAAAAGTGGGCATCGACTATAAGGGGCTGCCTGCGGATGTGGTGCCGGGCGATATCCTGCTGCTGGATGATGGCCGTGTGCAGCTGAAAGTGCTGGAAGTACAGGGGATGAAAGTCTTCACCGAAGTCACGGTCGGTGGCCCGCTGTCGAACAATAAAGGCATTAACAAGCTGGGTGGCGGCCTGTCCGCAGAAGCACTGACCGAAAAAGATAAAGCCGATATCCTGACCGCTGCCAAAATTGGTGTGGACTATCTGGCGGTCTCGTTCCCTCGCTGTGGTGAAGACCTGAACTATGCGCGCCGTCTGGCACGGGAAGCAGGCTGTGACGCTAAAATTGTCTCTAAGGTAGAGCGTGCTGAAGCCGTAGCCAGCCAGGAAGCAATGGATGATATCATCCTCGCCTCTGATGTGGTGATGGTGGCAAGGGGCGACCTGGGTGTTGAAATTGGCGATCCGGAACTGGTCGGCATTCAGAAAGCCCTGATTCGTCGCGCACGCCAGTTAAACCGTTCGGTAATCACCGCGACCCAGATGATGGAGTCGATGATCACTAATCCAATGCCAACCCGCGCAGAGGTGATGGACGTTGCGAATGCGGTACTCGACGGCACCGATGCTGTGATGCTCTCAGCAGAAACGGCGGCAGGTCAGTACCCGGCGGAAACGGTATCAGCGATGGCGAAGGTCTGCCTGGGTGCTGAAAAGATCCCGAGCATTAACGTCTCCAAACACCGCCTTGATGTGCAGTTCGATAATATCGAAGAAGCCATTGCCATGTCAGCCATGTACGCGGCAAACCATTTGCAGGGCGTGACAGCGATTATTACCATGACTGAGTCTGGCCGCACCGCGCTGATGACTTCACGTATCACCTCAGGCCTGCCGATTTTCGCCATGTCCCGTCATGAACGTACGCTGAATCTCACCGCGCTGTACCGTGGCGTCACCCCGGTGCTGTTCGACAGCAATAACGATGGTGTCGCCGCTGCGCACGATGCTATCAACCTGCTGCGTGAGAAAGGCTTCCTGATGTCAGGCGACCTGGTTATCGTCACCCAGGGCGATGTGATGAGCACCACCGGCACCACCAATACCAGCCGTGTACTGCGCGTTGAGTAATACCGTGTAAACGATATTGGGCCGTAAACGGCCCAATATTTCACCAGAATCTCTCATCCTGCTCCAATCCCTTCGACTTACCGACTGCCCGATTCCATCTGTACACTTCTGACATCTCTCATACTGAACTATTTTATTTAGCGGAATGTTAGCCTCAGGTTAAACAACACTCTGCAAAATCACATTAATGCAGTGTTTTCCGGTCAAAATGCGATATGTTAGCGCGGCGATCTAAGCAGAGATGCATCCTGAATTAAATCACCCCTGGAGGGAGCCAGAATGGCGTCATTTGTACCCGTGTCGAGCCTCACCCGCCGACACCTGATTTTTCCGTTATCGCTCGTCCTTTTCGAATTCGCCACTTATATTGCTCATGACATGATCCAGCCCGGGATGCTGCTGGTCACTCAGGAGTTTCACGTCGGCCCGGAGTGGGTATCCGCCTCACTGACCGCCTACCTGGTTGGCGGCATTGTATTGCAGTGGCTGCTTGGCCCGCTGTCAGACAAGCTCGGTCGCCGCCCGGTGATGCTCTCAGGAGTCGCCTTCTTTATGGTGACCTGCTTTGCCACTCACTGGGTGCAGAGCATTGAGCAATTTATTCTGCTGCGTTTTTTACAGGGTATCAGCCTCTGCTTTATTGGTGCGGTAGGCTATGCCGCCATTCAGGAAGCATTTGATGAAGCATTAAGCGTGCGTCTGATGGCGCTGATGGCAAACGTTGCACTGCTGGCACCGCTGGCAGGCCCGCTGGCCGGTGCGGCATTTCTGGAGATTGGCGAGTGGCGTACCATGTTCTGGCTATTTGGCGGCGTCACGGCCCTCGCTCTGCTGGGCCTGTGGCGCACCATGCCGGAAACATCCGGCGACAGGGAGATGTCGCTATCACTCCCTTCACTGGGCAGAGGCTATCTCTCGTTGCTGAAAGACCGTCAGGTAATGAGCGGCTCACTGGCTATTGGCCTGGTCAGCATCCCCTGTCTGGCCTGGGTGGCGCTCTCACCGGTAATCCTGATCCATGACGAAGGATTGACGCGTCTCGACTACGCGCTGTTGCAGCTTCCCGTCTTCGTCGCCATGATTGCCGGAAACCTGACACTGAGCAGGCTGGCATCTCGCGTCCCCATCGATCGCCCGCTACGGCTGGGTGCCTGGCCGATCCTGCTGGGCCTGGGGATCGCCGCACTGGCCTGTATTATCGATAAGCACAGCTATTTGTGGCTGACAGCGGGTCTGAGTCTGTATGGCTTTGGCACCGGGCTGGTCAACGCCGGGCTGTATCGTTTGACGTTATTTTCCAGCCAGTCAGGCAAGGGCAGCGTGGCCGCTATGCTCGGCATGGTGAGTATTCTGGTATTTGCCCTGGGAATTGAGCTGGCGAAGTTTGCCTATTTCAGTGACGGAGCGCGCGCTTTTAGTCTGGTTAACCTGGCCTGTGGCCTGGTGTGGTTCGTGCTGGTACGCGCTTTTCTGCGGGAGTGGAAACGCCGTTCATCGCTAAACTAAATTGAAAGCCAGGGGCAACCAATAATGTGTTGCCCCTGCACGTGTTACTTTTTCTTCGGATAGAGTTCCTGACGATCGTAAGGCTCTTTTTCACCCGGTTTACGCGTTTTCAGCAGCTTGAGTATCCAGGTATACTGCTCAGGATGAGGACGGACAAAATCTTCCACTTCTTTGTTCAGACGGCGCGCCTGCGATACGTCATCGGAATCCGGCAGGTCATCCATTGGCGGCCGCAGATAAATATCCAGACTGTGAGTTTTGCTGTCATACACCGGGAACAACGGCACGACTTTGGCCCGGCAGACTTTCATCATCCGGCCAACAGCAGGTAACGTGGCTTTGTAAGTGTCAAAGAATTCGACAAATTCACTCTGCTCCGCACCGTGATCCTGATCCGGCAGATAATAACCCCAGTAACCCTGACGAATAGACATGATAAACGGCTTAATGCCGTCGTTACGCGCATGCATTCGCCCCCCGAAACGGCGCCGAACCCGATTCCAGACATAGTCCATCACCGGATTGCTCTGGTTATGGAACATCGCGGCCATCGGCTGGCCTTCAGATGCCAGCACCATCGCAGGCAGGTCAACTGCCCAGGCATGGGGTACGAGGAAAATAACGTTTTGCCCGTTACTTTGTAACTCATCGATGATCTCGCGTCCGTGCCAGCGAATACGCTTCTTTGCGCTCTCAGGACGCAGCGCCAGTTCGGCCATCATCGCCATCGACTGAGGAGCAACGGCAAACATCTCGTCAATGATCGCTTCGCGCTCGGTTTCGGATTTATCGGTCAGGCAATACAACAGGTTAATCTGCGCACGACGGCGCGCACTGCGGGCAAGTTTCCCTGCCGCACGGCCTAAAGCGCCCAGTAACGGATCGCGCAGACGTGGGGATACCAGTGCCAGACTGGCAAACGCTCCCACACCCAGCCAGCTTCCCCAGTAGCGTGGCAATAAGAAACTCTTTTTGAAGGTAGGAATAAATTCAATATTACTTTTTTTTCTGTTTTCCATGCACTGGCCTCGAACAATAACGGGCTTATGATAGTGCTGAAGAGCAATTTTGCAAAGTTATTGGCTCGAATGCTTCTGTTTACTCTAAAAAAAAGCCGATGGATCACCCATCGGCCTTTTTATGTGCAGCAATAATCAGAATTTAAGCTGAGGTGTTACTTCACGAACCTTAGCCAGATAATCACGACGCTCTTTACCTGTCAGCCCTTCCATACGTGGAAGTTTAGCCGTCAGCGGGTTAACAGCCTGATTGTTAATCCAGATTTCAAAGTGCAGATGCGGCCCCGTAGAGCGCCCGGTGTTACCAGAGAGCGCAAGGCGATCGCCACGTTTAACTTTCTGCCCCGGCTTTACCAGCAGCTTTTTCAAGTGCATATAGCGGGTCATATACTGACGCCCATGACGTACGGCAACGTAGTTACCCGCCCCACCGCTGCGTTTTGCCACGATAACTTCACCATCGCCAACGGCAAGTACAGGCGTGCCTACCGGCAAGGCAAAATCCACGCCTTTATGCGGCGCAATGCGCCCGGTGACCGGATTCAGACGTCGTGGATTGAAATTAGATGACACGCGATACTGCTTAACGGTGGGAAAACGCATAAATCCACGCGCCAGACCAGAACCGTTAAGATCGTAAAACTTGCGATCTTCCGCGCGAATAGCGTAATAATCTTTATTACCGCTGTTCAGACGCACCCCAGCGAGTTCGCTCTGTTCACTTTTTCCGTTGAGTATTTCACGAGACATCAGCACCGAGAACCGGTCGCCGTTGCGCAATTTGCGGAAATCCATCTGCCATTGCAGCGCTTTAATCACCGCGCTGATTTCAGCGTTAGTCAGCCCTGCTTTTTTAGCGCTGCTGACAAAGCTACCGTTAACCACACCGTGCAGCACCTGGTTCTGCCACTCTCCCGCCTGTACGGCAGAAGATGATTTGTAGCCATCACCAGAACGATCATAGGTGCGCGTTTCGCGGCGGGACACTTCCCAGCTGACACGCTGTAAATCACCGTTGTCGTTCAGCGACCATGAAAGCTGCTGCCCCACCTGTAAGTTGCGCAGATCTTTATCGCTTTTCACCAGCTTATTAATTTCCGACATATCAATGCCGTACTGATTTAATACGCTGCTGAGGGTATCGCCGGTTGAAATAACGTAATCATGTGTTCCGCTCTCATCCGGTACATCCTGGTCGATCTCATCTTTTGGCGCATCATCAGCCGGAGAGGGAGTATCCTGATCGATAGGTTCACTGGCTTCCGGAAGTAAAGTTCGAAGCTGATTTTTCTCAAGCTCAACGGTTTTGACAATCGGGCTTTCGTTACCGGGATGATAGACGTAAGGCTGCCACAGAGAGACAGCCAGCGTGACTACGGTAAGCGACCCCAGCATAATGCGATGGGGCCGGGGTAAGTTGTTGAACGCCATGGCGACAGCGCGGGATATCTGCTGCACTTAAATGATCCTCTATTCTCCTTTCAGGCAGCTCGCATACTGGCTGGACAACTGTGAGAGGAATGTCACATAGCTGTCTCTACCTGGAGTGATATCCGTCCCGAGGGGATCCAGAGTGCCCGAACGCACGGTGGTTCCTCTGGCAACGGCTTCAATCACGGCCGGCCTGAATTGTGGTTCAGCAAAAACGCAGGCTGCTTTCTGCTCAACCAACTGTGTTCGTATTTGATGTAAACGCTGCGCGCCGGGCTGGATCTCAGGGTTGACGGTAAAATGACCTAATGGAGTCAGACCGAAGTGTTTTTCAAAGTATGTGTAAGCATCATGAAAAACGAAATACCCTTTGCCTTTAACCGGGGCCAGCTGATTACTGATTTTCGCATCGGCTGACGCCAATTCTGCCTCAAAGTGATGCAGGTTTGCGTCTAGTTTGTCCTTGCTTTGCGGCATAAGTTCCAATAATTTGCCATGGATTGCAATCGCAGTTTGTCTTGATATGTCAGGAGACATCCAAAGGTGCATATTATACTCACCGTGATGGTGGTGATCATGGCTGTCAGCGGCCGCGTGTGAGTGCCCTGCATGAGACTCATGCTCTTCTTCTTCTTCGTCTTCTCCGCCCTTAAGCAGCAAGGGTTTCACACCAGGAAGAGCACTCATTTCAACGGTTTTTTGTGCGGGAAAACCGGCAACGGATTTAGTCATAAATGCTTCCATTTCCGGGCCAACCCATACCACTAAATCCGCGCTCTGTAAGCGTTTGATGTCTGAAGGTCGTAATGCATAATCATGCTCGGATGCGCCATCAGGTAGCAGTACTTTTACCGGTGTAACGCCGTCGGCGATGGCCGCAGCGATAAAGCCAACAGGTTTAACGGAGGCCACGACATCGGCATGAGCAGGCAGAGTAAGCGAAGCGGCCAGACTGAGGCCCGCAAGCGTTGAAAAGGCACGTCTTTTTTTATGTAACATAATGATTCAATCCATCGTGAATAGCTGATGGAGTGTGATATTATAACATTCGAAAATTTCTGCAACCAGTAATCAATATGTCATCTTTGATCGCCCTTGAAAAAATTTCTGTGAGCTTTGGTGAGCGCCGCGTCCTGTCTGACGTGTCACTTTCACTGCAACCTGGCCGAATTCTGACCCTGCTCGGGCCGAACGGCGCGGGGAAATCTACGCTGGTGCGCGTGGTTCTGGGGCTGCTTGCTCCAACGTCCGGCACCCTGCTGCGCCCGGCACATCTGCGTATTGGCTATGTGCCGCAAAAAATTCATCTCGACGTCACCCTTCCCTTGAGCGTCGCACGCTTTATGCGTCTGCGCCCCGGAGTGAAATCGGCTGATATTTTGCCGGCGTTGAAGCGAGTACAGGCTGCTCATCTGCTGGAATATCCGCTGCAAAAACTCTCCGGCGGCGAAATGCAGCGCGTACTGCTGGCACGAGCGCTGCTCAATCAGCCGCAGCTGCTGGTACTCGACGAGCCAACTCAGGGCGTTGATGTCAACGGTCAGGTGGCGCTGTACGATTTGATTGACCAGCTACGCCGGGAACTGAACTGCGGAGTGATGATGGTTTCTCACGATCTGCACCTGGTGATGGCAAAAACCGACGAGGTTCTCTGTCTCAATCACCATATCTGCTGCTCAGGTACGCCGGAGGCCGTCTCCAAACACCCGGAGTTTATTTCGATGTTTGGCCAACGTGGCGCAGAACAGCTGGCCATTTACCGCCATAACCACAACCATCGTCACGATCTTCAGGGTCGAATTATTTTGCGCAAAGGGATCGGCCGTCATGATTGAGTTATTACTTCCGGGCTGGCTGGCAGGTGTATTACTGGCCCTGGCAGCGGGTCCGCTGGGTTCGTTTGTCGTCTGGCGTCGTATGTCCTATTTTGGCGACACGCTGGCTCATGCTTCCCTGCTGGGTGTCGCCTTCGGCCTGCTGCTTAATATCAGTCCATTTTATGCGGTCATCGCCGTCACGCTGCTGCTGTCTCTGGTGCTGGTATGGCTGGAGCGTCGTCCTCATCTGGCCATTGATACACTGCTGGGAATAATGGCCCACAGCGCATTATCACTGGGGATGGTGGTCGTCAGCCTGATGTCGGATGTGCGGGTGGATCTGATGGCCTATCTGTTTGGCGATCTGCTGGCGGTGACACCAACCGATCTGTGGACAATTGTGGCGGGAGTGGCCGTCGTATTGCTGCTGCTGATGTGGCAATGGCGCGCTCTGCTGTCAATCACCATCAGCCCTGAACTGGCACAGGTGGATGGCGTCAATATCCAGCGCACCAAAATGATTCTGATGCTGATTACTGCGCTGACAATCGGGGTAGCGATGAAGTTTGTCGGGGCGTTGATTATCACCTCGCTGCTGATTATCCCTGCCGCCACCGCACGCCGCTTTGCCCGTTCGCCGGAGCAGATGGCCACAATAGCCGTGGTGGTGGGGATTCTGGCGGTCACCGCCGGGCTGACCTTCTCCGCCTTCTACGATACCCCAGCGGGCCCTTCCGTGGTGCTGGGTGCAGCAGTAATGTTTATGCTAAGTATGGTGAAGAAACCGGCGGTATAAATCCGCCGTTTTCCCACGGCGAGGTATGCCTCGCCCCTATTGTGATTCAGGACGGTCAATGCCGAAATGCTTGTACGCATGATGAGTCGCCATACGGCCACGCGGGGTGCGCTGAATAAAGCCCTGCTGAATCAGATACGGCTCCAGCACGTCCTCAATGGTTTCACGCTCTTCACCAATCGCTGCCGCAAGGTTATCCAGCCCGACCGGGCCACCCATAAATTTATCGATAATTGCCAGCAGCAGTTTGCGATCCATATAGTCAAAGCCTTCCGTATCAACACTCAGCATATCCAGCGCTTTTGACGTAACATCGCCGCTCATGCTTCCGGCCGCGCGCACTTCAGAGAAGTCACGCACCCGGCGCAGCAACCGGTTAGCAATACGCGGCGTACCGCGGGCACGGCGGGCAATCTCTAGCGCACCTTCATCACTGAGCGGCAGGCCGAGACATGAGGCACTTCGTGCCACAATATGCTGTAAGTCTTCCACCCGATAAAACTCCAGGCGCTGCACAATGCCGAAACGGTCACGCAGCGGTGACGTCAGGGATCCGGCACGTGTGGTAGCACCAATCAGGGTGAACGGTGGCAGATCGAGCTTGATGGAGCGCGCACCCGGCCCCTCACCGATCATGATATCCAGCTGATAATCTTCCATCGCCGGATACAGCACTTCTTCCACCACTGGCGAAAGGCGATGGATCTCATCGATAAACAGCACATCATGAGGCTCAAGGTTGGTCAGCATCGCCGCCAGATCGCCCGCTTTTTCCAGCACCGGGCCGGACGTGGTGCGCAGGTTCACCCCCATCTCGTTAGCGACAATATTCGCCAGCGTGGTTTTCCCCAGCCCCGGAGGGCCGAAGATCAACAGATGGTCAAGGGCATCACCGCGATTTTTAGCCGCCTCGATGAAGATCTCCATCTGTTCGCGTACCACCGGCTGGCCGACATACTCCGCCAGCAATTTCGGGCGGATAGCGCGGTCGATAACTTCTTCTTCAGTGATAACCCCGGCGGAGACCAGGCGATCGGCTTCAATCATGATCTACCTCAAATCAAATAGCGGCGCGCAGGGCTTCGCGAATCAGTGTTTCGCAGTCGGCCGTTGGTTTGCCAACCTTGCTAATCATCCGGCTGGCTTCCTGAGGTTTGTACCCCAGCGCCACCAGCGCAGAGACGGCTTCGCTCTCAGCGTCGTTGCTGGCGTCAGCCGGAATTTCGCTGGTCAATGCAAACGGAGCATCGGTCGCAAACAGGTCACCGTGCATCCCTTTGAAGCGGTCTTTCATCTCAACAACTAAGCGTTCGGCGGTTTTCTTACCCACACCCGGTAATTTAATCAGCGCAGCAATTTCTTCACGCTCTACGGCGGTGACAAACTGCTGTGCAGACATACCGGAAAGGATCGCCAGCGCCAGCTTAGGCCCAACGCCGTTAACTTTAATCAGCTCACGGAACAGCGCACGCTCTGGCTTGCTGTTAAAACCAAACAGCAGCTGCGCATCTTCGCGCACCACAAACTGGGTAAAGATAATCGCTTCATGATTAATGTCGGGAAGCTCATAAAAACAGGTCATGGGCATCATAACCTCATAACCCACGCCGCCTACTTCCAGTAATACCAGGGGCGGTTGTTTTTCCAGGATAATGCCTCTCAGACGACCTATCACATTCGCTTCCTTCTGATAACAATTGAGTGGGGTGTTTATAGCATAAAAAAGGCTGGATGAATATCCAGCCTGATCTGTTCGCGCGTCTTCAGTGACTAACTCAGACGACCCCGGGCGAGGTTTAACCTGCCTTCACCAATCCGTATGACGTTTTGGCTCAGGTGGCAGTGAGTGATGGCGATAGCCAACGCATCTGCGGCATCCGCCTGCGGATTCGCTGGCAGCTTGAGCAGAGTACGCACCATATGTTGCACCTGGCTTTTCTCCGCACTGCCGATCCCCACTACCGTCTGCTTCACCTGACGAGCTGCATACTCAAACACCGGCAGATCCTGGTTAACGGCGGCAACAATCGCCGCCCCACGGGCCTGCCCCAGTTTCAATGCTGAGTCAGCATTCTTCGCCATAAAAACCTGTTCTATGGCGAAGAACTCGGGCTGAAACTGCGTGATAATCTCGCTGACACCTGCATAAATCAGCTTCAGGCGCGACGGCAGGTCAGCCACACTGGTGCGGATACAGCCGCTGCCCAGATAGGTTAACTGCCGCCCTACCTGCCGAATCACACCATAACCGGTGATACGCGAACCGGGGTCAATCCCCAAAATAATTGTCATAACGCGCTCACCGGATGTGATGGAGGGAATATCACAGGGTTTCCGCAATCTCGTCGGAAATTTCACCGTTGTGGTAAACTTCCTGCACGTCGTCGCAGTCTTCCAACATATCGATCAGACGCAGCAGTTTCGGTGCGGTTTCCGCATCCATATCTGCCTTGGTTGACGGGATCATGGTGACTTCAGCGCTTTCTGCCTTCAGACCAGCCGCTTCCAGCGCATCTTTAACTGCCCCAAGGGTTTCCCATGCGCAGAACACGTCGATAGTGCCGTCGTCATAGGTCACCACATCGTCAGCCCCCGCTTCCAGCGCGGCATCCATTACCGTATCTTCTTCCAGACCTGGTTCAAAGGTGATAACACCCTTTTTGGTGAACAGGTAAGCAACAGAGCCATCTGTACCCAGATTACCGCCGGTTTTGCTAAAGGCATGACGCACTTCAGACACGGTACGGTTACGGTTGTCACTCAGGCACTCAACCATAACAGCGGTGCCGCCAGGGCCGTAACCTTCATAGATGATGGTTTCCATGTTGCTGTCATCATCGCCGCCCACACCACGTGCAATAGCACGGTTCATGGTGTCGCGGGTCATGTTGTTTGACAGCGCTTTGTCCATCGCCGCACGCAGACGCGGGTTTGAGTTCGCGTCGCCACCACCCAGTTTGGCAGCAGTTACCAGCTCGCGGATAATTTTGGTAAAGATTTTACCGCGCTTAGAATCCTGAGCAGCCTTGCGGTGCTTGGTATTTGCCCACTTACTATGTCCCGCCATTTCCTGTTAGTCTCCAAATTGGCACCGTACAGGCTATCTTGCTGGCGATTTTGCCCCCCGGCAGTGCGCGGAATGCTCACGTACAGCAGTACGCTCCGCTTCCTGTGCGCTGGCGGTGAACAAACTCACTGCGCCGATAACGCCTGAACGTTTGGCTAAGTTCAAAAGATAAAAACAAAATTACACTACGAATTCTTCAATTGCCTGGCAGTTACTCCAGGACTTAGTGAGTGCGGCGGCGGCCGATGCATCCAGCCATTGAAAGGCCAGATGCTCACTCAGCGTGATGCTGCACTCCGCAGGCAGTGCCAGGCTGAACCAGTGCTCCCGGTTATGGGTGGTGCCCGGCGCGTAGCGATGTAGAAAGTGCGGAAAGATTTCGAATTCTATCTGACGCTGGCAGTCCACTAATGTGAGCTGCCCGGCGTTAATGTCAATTCCAACTTCTTCCCGTACTTCCCGCTGTGCGGTCTGTGCCAGGGTTTCACCCGGCTCCTGGCTGCCGGTCACCGACTGCCAGAAATCCACATCATCACGTCGCTGCAACATCAGCACCCGCCGGGTATCCTGGGCGTAAATCACCACCAGAACCGAAACCGGATGCTTGTAAGCCATCAGCTATTCTCTGAGGGCTGATCTTTCACTTTTTTGACCACTTCAATGCCCAGCTCGGCCAGAGAGAGCGGATTAGCAAAGTTTGGCGCTTCCGTCATCAGGCAGGCCGCAGCGGTGGTTTTCGGGAAGGCAATCACGTCGCGAATATTATCAGTACCGGTCAGCAGCATCACCAGACGGTCAAGACCAAAGGCCAGACCTGCGTGCGGTGGCGTACCAAATTTCAGGGCATCCAGCAGGAAGCCGAACTTCTCGCGCTGCTCATGTTCAGCAATACCCAGAATACCAAATACGGTCTGCTGCATCTGACCGTTATGGATACGCACTGAACCGCCGCCCACCTCATAACCGTTGATCACCATATCGTAAGCATTGGCAATTGCGGTTTCCGGTGCTTTTTTCAGCTCATCCGGCGTCATATCTTTAGGCGCGGTGAACGGATGGTGCATCGCGGTCAGGCCGCCTTCACCATCGTCTTCGAACATCGGGAAGTCAACCACCCACAGCGGAGCCCAGGAAGCCTCGTTGGTGATTTTCAGGTCGCGACCCAGTTTCAGACGCAGCGCACCCAGCGCATCGGCAACCACTTTTGCACTGCCTGCACCGAAGAAGATCATATCGCCATCGGCGGCACCGTTACGTGCCAGAATCTCTTCCACGATGTCGGCATTGAGGAATTTCGCTACCGGGCTGGTGATACCTTCCAGACCTTTGGCGCGTTCGTTGACCTTAATATAAGCCAGGCCTTTCGCACCGTAGATTTCAATAAACTTGCCGTAATCATCAATCTGTTTACGGCTCAACTGTGCCCCGCCCGGAACACGCAGCGTTGCCACACGGCCTTTGGCATCGTTAGCCGGGCCAGCGAAGACGTTAAACTCAACGTTTTTCACCAGGTCAGCCACATCCACCAGCTCCATTGGGTTACGCAGGTCTGGTTTATCAGAACCGTAGCGACGCATGGCTTCTGCAAAGGTCATGGTCGGGAAATCGCCCAGCTCAACAGATTTCACGTCAACCCAAAGATTACGCACCAGACGCTCCATAATTTCGCGCACCTGAGGAGCGGTCATAAAGGAGGTTTCAACGTCGATCTGGGTAAATTCAGGCTGACGGTCAGCGCGCAAATCTTCGTCACGGAAGCATTTAACGATCTGATAGTAGCGGTCGAAGCCGGACATCATCAGCAGCTGTTTGAACAGCTGTGGTGATTGCGGCAGCGCATAAAATTTGCCTTTGTGCACACGGCTTGGCACCAGATAGTCACGGGCACCTTCCGGCGTGGCTTTGGTCAGCATTGGGGTTTCGATATCAAGGAAACCGTGCTCATCCATAAAGCGGCGCACAAAGCTGGTGATTTTCGCACGGGCTTTCAGGCGGTTAGCCATATCCGGACGACGCAGGTCAAGATAGCGATATTTCAGACGCGCTTCTTCGCTGTTCGCCATATTGGAGTCTAACGGCAGCGGTTCGGAGCGGTTGATAATATTCAGGTCGGTGGCGAATACTTCGATCTCACCGGTCGCCATATCACTGTTTTTGTTCTTCTCATCACGCGCACGTACGGTGCCGGTGATCTGGATACAGAACTCGTTACGCAGCTCAGACGCCAGCTGGAAAGCTTCCTGACGATCTGGATCGAAGAACACCTGCACGATGCCTTCACGGTCACGCATATCAATAAAGATCAGGCTGCCCAAATCGCGGCGGCGATTAACCCATCCACACAGTGTCACTTGCTGGCCTACATGAGACAGATTGATCTGCCCACAATACTCAGTACGCATAACGGTATCCTTTTAACTTCAGCGCTGCTGGCGCAGCTTTTTGATCACTATCCTGCTCTGAGGAGCGCTGCTGCCGCGAAAAATGGCTGCCATTATAATGGAAAACGGCTCACAGGATAAGTGCTGTCATCAGGGGAAAGTGGCAGAAAAACACCAGGATGTGCTGACAGCGAGCACTATGGTTAACAAAACATCATCACTGAGACATACCCGCTAACAAATCTGTGCACTTTGCCCACATTATATTCATCGCATTTTTTGCCTGTTCCTTTGTATTCTCACGGGTTTCCCCCAGACCGGAGAAGTTATGCTTAACCTTAATCCCCAAACCACCGCACTGGTACTGATCGACCTGCAGGAAGGTATTTTGCCGTTTGGCCAGGCACCGTATGCGGCTGACGACGTGGTGACACGCGCCGCTAAACTGGCTGCCGCCTTTCGGGCACATAACGCACCTGTCGTGCTGGTGCGCGTAGGCTGGTCGGCGGATTTTGCCGACGCGCCGAAGCAGCCGGTTGATGCCGCTCACGCCGGTGGCGCACTGCCTGAAAACTGGTGGGTATATCCGCAGGCACTGGGTGTGCAGGAGAGCGACCTGCATGTCACCAAACGCCAGTGGGGCGCATTCCACGGTACTGACCTGGAGTTACAGCTGCGCCGTCGCGGCATCGACACCATCGTACTGGGCGGCATCGCCACTAATATTGGTGTTGAATCTACCGCACGTAACGCCTGGGAGCTGGGGTTCAATCTGGTGATCGCGGAAGATATTTGCAGCACCGCCAGCTCAGAACAGCACCAGGCCAGCGTGGAGTGGATCTTCCCGCGCATCGCCCGCGTTCGCCAGACGGATGAAGTGATTGCAGCCTTGTCATAAGGTGCAATATGACCGGAAGGAGCCGGTCTTCCTCCCCACTGCCTGCCTTGCACCCTCCCATCTCCACACGGTAAAGTCGCCCGCAACTAACTGAATGTGGATAAAAGATGAAGCCGTTGTATCTCGGCCTGCCGCAGTGGCAGCACCCGCAATGGAAAAAGCTGGGGATGACAACCCTTGAAGATTATGCCCGGCACTTTAACTGTGTCGAAGGCAACACCACGCTTTACGCTCTGCCGCGCCCGGAGGTGGTTCAGCGCTGGCGGGCCATGACCCATGATGATTTCCGCTTCTGTTTTAAATTCCCGGCCACCATCAGCCATCAGGCGGCGTTACGCCAGTGCGGCGATCTCAGCGCTGAATTCTTCCAGCTGCTCTCTCCGCTGGCAGAGCGTATGGGGCAGTTCTGGCTTCAGCTCCCTTCGGCTTTCTCACCCGCTGACCTTCCTGCTCTCTGGCAGTTTTTGGATAGCCTGCCTGGCGAGTTCCGCTATGGCGTTGAAGTGCGTCACCCTGAGTTTTTTGCCAAGGGGGATGCTGAACAGGCGTTGAATCGCGGACTGCACCAGCGCGGTGTTAATCGGGTAATCCTCGATACCCGTGGAGTACACAGCGCAACTCCATCAACCACGGCGATTATCGATGCACAGCGTAAAAAACCGAAGCTTCCGGTACATGCGGTAATGACGGCAGATGCTCCGATGATCCGTTTTATCGGCGGCGATCGGGTGGATGCCAACCTGCGCTGGTTTAACGCCTGGCTGCAACGGCTGCCACAGTGGTGTGAAGCTGGCCAGCCCTGGCTGTTTATTCACACCCCGGATGTTGGGTTTGCTCCGGAGCTGGTGCGCGCGCTGTGGCCCGGTTTAAAACAGGTGCTACCCAATATCGGTGATGCCCCTGACTGGCCGCAGCAAGAATTATTATTTTGAGCCGCATTTATGCTGTCACAGGCGACAGCTTCCGCTTTGTTCGCTACCTTATTGGGCAAGATAATTCTTACATCATGGAGTGAGTTATGGTCAGTGCGCTTTATGTAATAATTGGTATGCTATTTATCATTAAATTTTCTCTGGACGTAGTTCGACTGCGCCGCCAGTATCGGATATCGATCGGCGATGGCGGAGTGTCAGATTTGCAGTTGGCTATCCGCATACACGGCAATGCTGTAGAAAATATACCCATCGCCGTATTGCTGCTGGTGATGATGGAGATGAACGGCGCAGATATCTGGATGTTGCATCTGCTGGGCCTGTTTTTCTTCTTTGGCCGCCTGATGCACTCTTATGGTTTGAGTAGCCGTACCCTGCTGTGGCGGCGTAACGGCATGATCCTCACCCTGCTGTCGCAGTTTGGTATGGTGGTGGTTAATCTGCTGTTCCTTCCCTGGGATCTGGTGTTTGGCACCGCCTGACCCCGCATTACTGGCAGAAGCAGAAAAGATGCAGCCCGCCTCGCTTTCTGCCAGAATATGTCCTTTCCGTTAGCTTCCCCGGACTTACCACTATGTCTAACCGCGATACGCTGTTCTCTGCGCCAATTGCCAAACTGGGTGACTGGACGTTTGATGAGCGCGTGGCTGAAGTCTTCCCCGACATGATTCAGCGTTCTGTGCCCGGCTATTCCAATATCATCTCCATGATCGGAATGTTAGCCGAGCGCTTTGTCCAGCCCGACTCCCGGGTTTACGATCTCGGCTGTTCGCTGGGTGCCGCCACCCTCTCGGTGCGCCGCAATATTACTGCGTCTGGTTGTAAAATTATTGCCGTTGATAACTCCCCGGCAATGGTTGAGCGCTGCCGCCGCCATATCGATGCCTTCCGTGCCGATACCCCGGTTGAAGTTGTTGAAGCGGATATCCGTCAGATTCCGGTTGAAAACGCCTCTCTGGTGGTACTGAACTTTACGCTACAGTTTCTTGCCCCTGAAGAGCGTCAGCAGCTGCTGAATACCATCTATCAGGGTCTGAGACCGGGCGGCGCGCTGGTACTGTCAGAAAAATTCAGCTTTGCCGATTCCGATGTCGGCGAATTGCTGTTCAATATGCATCACGACTTTAAGCGTGCCAACGGCTACAGCGAGCTGGAAATCAGCCAGAAGCGCAGCATGCTAGAGAACGTAATGCTCACCGACAGCGTGGAAACGCACAAACAGCGCCTGCACAGTGCCGGCTTCCAGCACGCAGAACTGTGGTTCCAGTGTTTTAACTTTGGCTCTCTGGTGGCCTTAAAAGCAGGTCATCCCTGATGGATTTTGGAAATTTTTACCAACTTATTGCTAAAAGCCCGCTCTCTCACTGGCTGGAAACGTTGCCTGCACAGATCGCCGCCTGGCAGCGTGAATCACTGCACGGCCATTTTAAAAACTGGGATCGTTCTGTCGAATATTTGCCAGCGCTGACGCCGGAAACGCTCGACTTGCTGCATGGCGTCTCAGCCGACAGCAGCCAGCTCACTGCCCGTCAGCGCGACGGCATTGAGAAGCTGCTGCGCAATTTGATGCCATGGCGCAAAGGCCCCTTCTCGCTGTACGGGGTAAATATTGATACTGAATGGCGCTCTGACTGGAAATGGGAGCGTGTACTGCCGCATATCTCCTCACTGGCCGGACGCATGGTGCTGGATGTCGGCTGCGGCAGCGGCTACCACATGTGGCGTATGCTGGGCGCAGGCGCACATCTGGTCGTGGGCATCGATCCAATGCAGCTATTCCTTTGTCAGTTTGAAGCGGTGCGTAAACTGCTGGGCAATGACCAGCGCGCGCACCTGCTGCCGCTGGGTATCGAGCAATTGCCAGAGCTGAAGGCGTTCGACACGGTGTTTTCGATGGGGGTGCTGTATCATCGCCGCTCCCCTCTCGACCATCTTTTCCAGCTAAAAAACCAGCTGGTCAGCGGTGGCGAGCTGGTGCTGGAGACACTGGTGGTGGAGGGTGACGATCAGCAGGTTCTGGTACCGGGTGAGCGTTACGCACAGATGCGAAATGTGTACTTTATTCCGTCCACAGGGGCGCTGAAAAACTGGCTGGAAAAGTGCGGTTTTGTTGACGTGCGGATTGCCGATTACTCGTTGACCAGCACCGATGAGCAGCGCCGCACCAGCTGGATGACCAGTGAATCACTGGCCGAGTTCCTCGATCCGAATGACCCGTCAAAAACCGTAGAAGGCTATCCTGCCCCCCTGCGCGCCGTGCTGGTTGCTACTAAACCATAACGCTTAAGTGCCAGTCGGTCAGCGGCTGGCACTGCCGAAAATAGTGCCCTTGCTCGCCCCTGATCCCCGCGCTGACTCCAGCCCGAAATTTGAACGATTTCTGTTATTGCAGCTGATTATTCATACTTAATCACTCTTTTTGGGTAAAAAACTTAATACTTACGAGTTAGTGTTAAACTAGTTACGCGTCAAATTCACCTGAAAGGAGTATCTGGTATGAGTAAATTTGTTTTTTCATCACCACGGAAATACATTCAGGGTGCTGGCCAGCTGGCCAACCTGGGCGAATATCTTGCAGAACTCGGCAGCAACAAGGCGTTTCTCGTTGCAGACCAGATTGTCTGGGGGCTGATCAGTAAAGAAGTTAAAGCCTCACTGGCTGCCAGCAAAATCGAATTCCACTACGAAGAATTTAACGGCGAAGCTTCAAGCAATGAGATCACCCGCCTGGCCAAACTGGCCAAAGCCAGCGGCACCGGGATGGTGGTCGGTCTGGGCGGCGGTAAAACTCTGGATACGGTGAAAGCCATTGCAGATGAACTGAAACAGCCCGTTGCCATTGTGCCCACCATTGCCTCTACCGATGCGCCATGCAGCGCACTTTCAGTTATTTACTCCGATACCGGCGTATTTGAAAGCTATCGTTTCTATACTAAAAATCCGGATCTGGTGCTGGTTGACACCCAGGTTTGCGTACGTGCACCGGTGCGTCTGTTTGCTTCCGGTATCGCAGATGGCCTGGCAACCTATGTCGAAGCACAGGCAGTGAAGCGTTCGCACAGCAAATCGATGGTTAACGGCGATCCAACCATTGCCGGAATGGCAATAGCTGAAGCCTGTGAGAAAACACTGCTGAC